>NZ_JBAKHO010000030.1:0-68823 GCF_036902735.1 Micromonospora lacuserhaii
GGGCGGTCCGTGTACCCCGGCCGGCGGCCCGGTCGGCGGGATGCGGCACGTGCCGATCGGCCCGCGGCGGCATCGGGCCGGCGGCGCGACCCGCCGATGCCGGACGCCGCGCGAACCCGCCCGGCACGACCGGATCGAGGGTGGGGCCGCTGCTGGCCGTCGGCCCGATGCTGGTGTCGACGCCCGGGGTGGTGGGGGTGGTGGTGCTGGGGAACACGACGACGCCACCGCGGGTGGGCAGGGCGAGGGGCGGGCGGCCGGTCGGCTCCGGGTCGCCCGTCGCGGCGAACGCCACCAGGGCGACGAGTGCCGCTGCGGCGGCGGCGACCACGGGCGGGGTGAGGCGGGCGTACCCGGGTGCCTGGGTGGCGCTGACCAGCGTCGCCGCCGCGGGCTGTGACCGCCGGTTGGCGGCCACCGCCCGGTCGAGCCCGGCGAGCACGGCGTCGCGCTGCCCGGTGGCATCGGCGTACGCCATGGTCAGTCGCAGCCGGAACCGGGCTGCGGCGCCCCGGGGCACGCGGAGGCCGGCCACCAGCGCACCGGTGGGCCCGTGCAGCAGGGTCACCGGCGCCCCCGGGTGGTGGGCGAGACCGGTCAGCTCGGCGTACGTCCACTGGTGTGTCCTCTTGCGACCGACCAGGACGACCCGGCGGTCGGTGACCACGGCCGTGCCGGCGTCGGTCACCCGGCTGCCCTCGGGCATCGCGGACGCGGGTTCCGGCGGTGCGACGGGGAGCGCGGACAGTTCGGGTCGGGGCAGGTTCGCGTGTCGCGGCACCGTGACTAGCCCGGTCGACGGCTCGACGGCGACGACGATCTCGTCGTCGGCCAGGTCCACGGCCACGCCCGACCGGATCGCCGGGCGGTCCTCGGCGGCGACCCGCAGGCGTCGCAGGCGTACGCCCCGCAGGCACCAGGCCTCGACGGCGTCCTCGTGGGCACGTCGGCGTCGGGCGTTCTCCCGCCTGGCCCAGCGGGCCCGCCAACCCGAACCGGTTCTGTCCGCGTGGGTCACTCCGGCCGCCTTTCACGAGGATTCTTCGGTGGCATCCGGTACAACCCCCGAGCCGGCCTCAGGACACGCCGCAGCGCTGACTTTGACGGAGCGTAAGTAAAGAATAGTTGACACCGTGTCCGCTGAGCCTTACATTGACCATGTCAAGAATTCTTTACACAGGGGAGTGGCCGTGGCCTTCGAGGAAAAGCGCGCCTGGATCATGGCGCTGGTGGCGGTCGCCGGCTATGCCGCGTACGTGCTGGTGGTCCTCGGCCGCGCGGACGGCGACCCGCTCGCGGACGTCTCCTACGCGGGCCCGTTGCTGGCCGCGATCGCCGGGGCGATCCTGGTGTCGATCGTGCTGCACATCGCGGTCTCGATCGTCTCGCCCGAGGGGGCCAACGAGAAGGACCAGCGGGACCGGGAGATCCACCGGATCGGCGAGCACATCGGCCAGTCCTTCGTGATCGTCGGCGGGGTGGCCGCCCTGGGCATGGCCCTCGCCGACTGGGACCAGTTCTGGATCGCCAACGTCATCTACCTGTGCTTCGTGCTGTCGGCGGTGGTCGGCTCGGTGGCGAAGATCGTCGCCTACCGGCGGGGGTTCCAGTCGTGGTGAGGCCGACCCGGATCACCAACACCATCCGGGCGCTGCGCTTCGCCCACGACGAGATGACCCAGGCCGAGCTGGCCCGCCGGGTCGGGGTGACCCGGCAGACCGTCATCGCCATCGAGCAGGGCCGCTACTCCCCCTCGCTGGAAATGGCCTTCCAGATCGCCGCCGTCTTCGGCGTGCCACTGACCGACGTGTTCCAGTACCCGCAGGAGGAATCGTGAAGGCCATCGTCCAGGACCGGTACGGCCCGGCCGACGTGCTCCGCCTCGCCGACGTCGACCCGCCGATCGCCGGCCCCGGCCAGGTGCTCGTGCGGGTCCGCGCCGCCGGCGTCGACCCCGGCGTCTGGCACCTGATGGCCGGCCTGCCCTATCCGGTACGCCTCGGCTACGGGCTGCGCCGCCCCCGCAACCGGGTCCCCGGCCTGGACCTGGCCGGCCTCGTCACCGCCGTCGGCCCCGGCGTCACCGGGTTCACCCCCGGCGACGCGGTCTACGGCACCGGCGCCGGCAGCTTCGCCGCGTACGCCCTCGCCCCCGCCGACCGGCTCGCCCCGAAACCCGGCAACCTCACCTACGCCGAGGCCGCGGCCGTCCCCGTCTCCGGGCAGACCGCGCTCGTCGCCGTCCGCGACGCCGCCCGGGTCCGCCCCGACCAGCGGGTCCTGGTCATCGGCGCCGGTGGCGGCGTCGGCTCGTACGCCGTCCAACTCGCCCGCGCGGCCGGCGCGCACGTCACCGGCGTCTGCGGGCCCGGCAAGCTCGACCTGGTCCGCTCCCTCGGCGCGGCGGAAGTGGTCGACTACACCCGCGCCGACCTGCCCGACCAGCGGTACGACGTGGTCATCGACACCGCCGGCAACCGGCCCCTGTCCCGGCTGCGCCGGGTGCTCACGCCGAAGGGGACGCTCGTCCTGGTCGGCGGGGAGGCCAGCGACGGGAAGTGGTTGCAGGGCTTCGACCGGCAGTTGCGGGCGCTGGCCCTGTCCCCGCTCGTCGGGCAGCGGCTGGTGCCGCTGGTGGCGAAGGAGAGCACGCAGAATCTGGTGGCGCTGACCGAGCTGATCGAGGCCGGCCAGGTCACCCCGGTCGTCGACCGGACCTGGCCGCTGGCCGAGGCGCCCGACGCCATCCGCCACGTCAAGGGCGGTCACGCCACCGGCAAGGTCGTCGTCACCGTCTGACGGTGCGCCGCCCCGGCGGGCGCGGCGGGCGGCGCCGACCAGCGCCACCGGCCCGGTCAGACATAGCCCGGGCGTCGGGTGCCGCCGTGGCCGGCGCACGGCCCACCTTGTACGCCGGTCATGCTGACCAGGCCGTCCTCGCACTGCACCAGGTAGCCCTTGCCGTCCCAGAACGTGTCCACGCAGTCGAACCAGTCGCAGACGTCCGCCGCCGGGTCGTAGATGTACGAGCCGCCGCAGTAGTTGTAGCCGTACGGGTTCTCCGGTGCGCCGCACAGGTCCCCCGAGGTCGGGCTCGGCGAGCCGGTGGACGGGCTCGGACGGCCGCCACCGGTGCTGGTGGCCGTCGGCCGTGCCGACGGTCTGGTCGGGGTGGCACCAGCGGTCGGACCCGGTCCGGGCCAGGTGGCCGGCCCGGACGTGGGCCCCGGCGCCGTACCAGGGCCGGACCCGCCGGGCGCGGTGGTGGCGTCCGGCGGCGGAGCGCCGGTGGAGGCGGTGGGAGCGGTGGAGCTGAGCGGCGCGCCGATGGCGGTGGACGGTTCGGGTTCAGCCGGGGCGGTCGAGGCCGCGCCCGGGCCGCCGCCGATCTCCATCCCGACCACCGGCCGGTCCGACGCGGACCAGCGGACCGCCCCGACGACCCCCGCCAGGGCCACCAGCACCGCGACGGCGGCGACCAGGGCCGGACGGGCGAGGCGGGCGGCGGCCGGGGCCTCGGCGGGCGTGGCCGGCGTCGGTGTCGCCGGTTGGGTACGCCAGTGCGCCACCACCGCCTCGTCGAGCCGGTCCAGGAGCTCGTCCATCTCCCCGACGGCGTCGGCGTACGCGACGGTGAGGCGCAGCCGGAAGTCCGACGCGGCGGTCGGCGGCACCCGTACTCCCCGGATCCTGCCCGTGCCGTCCTCGTGCAGCAGGGTGAACGGCTCCTCCGGATGGTGCGCCAACCCGGTGAGCTGCGGGTACGGCCACTCCCGGACCCCGCGGCGTCCGATCAGGATCAGCCGCCGGTCGGTCACCACCGCCATGCCGGCATCAGCCACGGCGATGCCCTTCGTCAGCCCGGGTGACCGGACCGGGTCCGCCACGGGTACGACGGTCAGGTCCGACGCGGGCAGGCCGGTGGTGTGCCGGGCGGTCACCTCGAGGAGTTCCGCCGCGGGCTGCACGGTGGCCACGACCTCGTCGGCCTCCAGGTCCACCGGCAGCCCCACCGGCGTCTCCGCCGACTGGTCGGGTTCCTCGGCCCGGGCGCAGAACTGCCGCAGCTCGTTGTCGCGCCGCCGCCACGCCTCGACGGCGGCCTCGTACGCCGTGCGCCGCCGCTCGTTCTCTCGGATGACCCACCGGGCCCGCCAGCCCGAAGCCGTCCCGTCAGTCACCGCCACGGGGTCGCCTCTCATCGCGAAGGGGTTCCGCGTCCACCCGGGTACAACCGCGTACGTCCGCGCAGGACACGCCGTAGCCATCGATTGGTTCGGTTGGTTCTGTGGGGGCCGATCGGTGGAGGCGGCGTCGAACCAGGCGCTGCGGCCTATCCCTGACAGCCTGTGCGGCGATACGGTGCACGGACCGCCTCGGGCCGCGTCTCGCCGACAGGTCGCGACACCGCCCTGCGCGTCTTCATTCCGCACCACCGGATCGATCTCACGTCCGGCACCGTCGCCGGGAGAGAGGACCGAAGAGGATGCACCCGAAACACCCCATCAACCGCTGGCGAGCGGCGCGAGTGACCCTCGCGGCCGCCGTCGCACTGGTCAGCCTCGGCATTGTCAGCGCGCCCGTCCAGGCCGAGGGACAGTCCAAAGTCACCGTGATGACCCGGAACCTGTATCTGGGTGGCGACCTGACGCCGTCCATCGGCGCGCCGACCACGCAGGCGTTCCTGGCCGCGAACTCCGCGCTGTTCAGCCACGTCGGCCTGGTCGACTTTCCCGCCCGGGCGAAACTGCTCGCCCAGGAGATCACCGAGAACAAGCCGGATCTGGTCGGGTTGCAGGAGGTCGCGCTCTGGCGCACCGGCACGTTCGCCGACCCCGCACCCGCCGTCGACGTCCGGTACGACTACCTGGCACTGCTCATGGGCGAGCTGAGCCGTTCCGGTCACCCGTACGACGTCGCCGTCGTACAGAGCGAGGCCGATCTGGAGGCGCCCGCGGGCGCACCGCACTACCTGGACGTACGGCTCACGATGCGCGACGTGATCCTGGTGCGCCACGGCGGCCGGGTGAAGGTGACCGACTCCTCGTCCGGCAACTTCGTCAACAACCTCACCTTCACGCTGGCGGCGACGAAGGGGACCGTCACCAGCACCCGCGGTTGGACCGCGGTGGACGTGGTGCACGGGCAACGCCCGTTCCGGTTCGTGAACACCCACCTGGAGGCCTTCCACCCCGGTGTCCGGGTGCTGCAGGCCCGCGAGCTGCTGGCCGGCCCGCTGGCCGCGGCGCCGGGTGACGTCGTCCTCGCCGGTGACCTCAACACGGGCCCCGACCTGCCCGTCGCCGAGAACCGCCTCGCCTACGCGGCGCTGGTGGCCGGCGGGATGCGGGACACCTGGGCGATCCTGCATCCGGATGAGCCCGGCTACACCGCGGGTCTGGGCGACGACCTGAACCAACCCGCCGACGACGTCGAGCACCGCATCGACATGGTTCTGTTCCGGGGGGCGGTCGTGCCCGTCTCGAGCCTCATCTTCGGGGCCGAGCGGCAGACCCCCGACGGCCGGTGGGCATCGGACCACCTCGGCTACCTGGCCGTGCTGGCCCTGCAGTAACCCGATCGCTGCTCCGGGCTGGCGCCGACGCGCCAGCCCGGATGCTCGACCATCGGGAACAAGGTGGAAGCCTTCCGCGACCTCCCGAAGCGATCCACACCGCACGGTGAGTTCTGGATGCGCTGAATTCACCAAACCGGGGCACTTGCTTCTCTTCGGAGCCAAGCCGACCCGACGGGTCCCACGAAAAAGATTCCTGTCGATACGATTCGGATGATCATTTCCGGTCGAGCAGACAGGAGTATCGATGAGACAACGCAAGCAGTTCCGACGAAGGCTGGCCGCCGTCACCGCCGCCGTCGTCGCTCTGCACGGGGTGGTCTTCGCCACCGAGGCGTCCGCGGGGGAAACGCCTCTCTGGCAGGTCGAGGTCGCCAAGATCCCGACCGCCGAGTACACCCGCGACGCCAAGGTCTACGTCAGCGAGGCCACCGAGGCGCTGCGCCCGTACGTGGGCGACGGCCTCGGCGACAGCCGGATCGACCCGGTGCTGGCCGACGTCGACGCCCGCTACTTCGACGGGGCACGGGTCAGGGACGCCGCCGCCGGTGAGGTGGTCTTCGACAACCTGGCGCATCTGGAGTCGTTCCTCAAGAGCCGGCTCACCGGCGCCAGCCCGCCCAACGGGGAGGCCGAGCAGGCGCATGTCGCCGCGCTGGTCGAGACCCTCACTGGGGTCCGACTGCTGGCCGACGCGGCGATCCAGGACGCCGAGGCGACCATCGGCCCGTTCCGGGCCAGCCCGCCACCCGCCCCCGCCCCGGCGGGGCTGACCGAGGCGTTCGCGGACCTGGCGGACGCGAAGGCGGATCTCGCCAAGGCCGACGAGATGCTGCTCAAGGCCAATCCGGAACCGGCGACGATCCAGGCCACCGACGCCTGGCGCAACGGCTTCCACGTGCTGACCCGGCTGGGCATCACCTACGGCGGCGACCACGACAACGACGGCGTGATCGACGTGGTGGAGCTCCGCTTCGGCTCCAGCCCACTGCTGGTCGACTCCGACGGCGACCAACTGACCGACAAGTTCGAGATCACCGCACTGGCCGGCTGGACCCGTCCGAACGCGTACGACACCGACCAGGACGCGGTGGCCGACGGCGCCGAGGATGTCGACGGTGACGGCCTGGTCAACCTCGACGAGCAGCGGCTCGGCACCTCGCCCACCGACCCGGACACCGACGGCGACGGGCTGAACGACGGCGACGAGGTGGCGCGCGGCACCAACCCGCTGGTCCCGGACCAGCCGCGGGCGCCGCCGCTGCCCGGTGACGTCCCGCCGATCGTCACCGTCCCCACGGACACCGACACCGACGGCGACGGCCTGCTGAACCTGGTGGAGGAGGACAACGGCACCTCCGCCGACAACCCGGACAGCGACGGCGACGGCCTCTCCGACGGCGACGAATTCGACCGCAACATCAGCGGCCTGAAGCAGGACACCGACGGTGACGGCCTGCGCGACGACTACGAGGTCGCGCACGCCGAGGACCAGGGCCTGGACCCGGGCCGCCCGGACGAGCAGATCAGCAAGTGGACGTACGTGTCGGACTTCCTGCTCGGCATGTTCGCCGGCGACTTCGCCGAGAAGGACTCGATGGCGTGGCTCGCCGGCAACCTCTGCTCCGGCGGGTTGAGCTTCATCCCGGTCGTCGGCTGGGTGCTCGGCGGCCTCGCCGACATCCGGGACACCATCGCCGCGGTGATCCACGCCGACTGGGTGGGCGCCGGGTTGAGCATCCTCGGCCTGATCCCGTACGGCGGCGACGCGGTGGCGATCCCGGCCAAGGCAGCGAAGTTCGCGCTGAAGTACGTGCACCGGATCAACGAGGTGCTGCGCTTCGTCGCCAAGTACGACAAGGTCCCGGACGTCGTCAAGGACCTCACCTTCCAGCTGATCGTGCCGGAGGTGTGGGCCGGGCTGGTCGAGCCGGACGGCACCGCGCTCGCGGCGGCCGCCGGCTCGAAGCTGAGCAAGAAGCAGTTCTACAAGCTGCTGGCCAGCGAGCGCACCGACGTGGCGAAGCTGTACCGGGCGACCTGGCGGCCCAACCACGTCGAGGGCCCGAAGGTCCGCTGGGTCTACAACTTCCCGGACGCCGAGAACCTGCTGGTCACCGACATCCTGGCCGGCAGGAGGGGCCAGCCGCAGTTCTACCTGCGCAAGCCCGGCCCCGACGCCGACGGGCCCTTCGACGGCGGCCGCCGGGCCGACTTCGCCGAGGAGGACGCCAACGGCGACTACATCCTGCACGAGGTGAAGGCCGGCCTGCCGAGCGAGGAGGATGACGCGCACGTCATCCAGTGCCGCAAGGACGGCTGGTACAAGGATCCGGCCAACCAGGCCAAGATCCAGGCGGACAACGCCGACCGGGGCTTCGGCAACCGGAAGATCGTCGGCATCCACTACCACTTCGTGCCGCACGGCGGTGGCCCCCGCTCGGCGCCGTTCAACAGCCTCGGCATCTCCGACAAGCTGCTGGACTGCCTGGTGGCGAAGGGCATCACGTTCACCATCCACATGCCGCTGGACTGACGCGGCAGCGACACCCGCCGGTCCGGAGCCGGCCGCCACGGCCGGCTCCGGGCCCGCGCTCCCCGCCCACGACCCACCGATGAGGAACACTGACGCCATGAGCGCAGACTCGCCACTTCCCGCGTACGCGGTGCCCGGTGTGCGGCCTTCCTCACAGGACGGCCCACGGATTTCCTACCGCGGCGACCAGCTCCTCGACACGCCCGCGGTGGCCGCGGTGCTCGACCGCGCGCCCCGGGCGCTGCTGCCCATCGCCGACCCCGAGCTCGGCGAGCCGGCGCTCGCCCGCGAGGTGCTCTGCAAGGTCCTCTACCTGGGCACCCGCGACGGCCGACGATGGGTGCTCAGCCTCGGCGACGAGGTGAAGCTGCTGGTCGACACCGGCCTCGACCTGGTCGACGAGGACCTGATCGAGGAGGCGCTGGCCGCGCAGCCCGACGTGGCGGAGGCGTACCACGCCGACCGGGAGGTCTTCGAGGTCAGCCTGACCCGGGTGCTGCGGGCCGACGAGGTCTTCGCCCGCTGGCTGGACACCATCGTCACCGCGCACCGGGCGCTGGCCAGCCGCCAGGGCATCGAACTGCCCTACTGACCCGCTCCGCAGCGCGGGCAGGGCGGCTGCGGAGGGCTTCGGCTGTCACAGGCGACGCCTAGCCTGTCTCCGTCGATCCTTTGCAGATGGAGGCCGCTCCCATGCTCGACCACCTGGGCATCCAGACCCGTGACGTGTCCGCCAGCGCCGCGTTCTACGACACCGTCCTCGCCCCGTTGGGCGCACGCCGGCTGATGCAGTTCGGCGACGTCATGGGTTATGGCGTCGACCGGCCGGACTTCTGGCTCAGTCCCATGACGGCCGAGGGCGCGGCGCACGAGGCGCACATCGCCTTCACCGCTCCGGATCGCGCCGCCGTGCGGGCGTTCCACGATGCTGCGATCACCGCCGGTGCGGAGGTGCTGCACGCTCCCCGGCTGTGGCCCGAGTACCACGCCACCTACTTCGGCGCGTTCGTCCGCGACCCGGACGGGAACAACGTCGAGGCGGTCTGTCACGCCCCCGAGTGACGAGGGCGGTCAGCGCAGGGCCGCCGCCTTCACGAGGCACTCCGGCACGTCGGCCTCGTGGTAGGGCCGCTCGCTCGGCTCGATCCCGGCGAGGAAGTCGGCGTACACCGCGGCGGTGCGCAGCCAGAAGACCGGCCGCAGCAGCGCCACGGCCCGCTCCGGGTCGCAGCCGGGCGCGCTGGCCCGCCACCGCGCGCACCAGGCGGCGACCAGGGCGGTCGAATCCTCGGCAGGAAGCTCGAGGGTGAGCTCCAGGATGTCGAAGGCGGGGTGCCCGACGAACGAGTCGCCCCAGTCGATGATGGTGCGCTGCCGCCGGTCGCCGCGCGCGTTGCCGGGGTGCAGGTCCCCGTGCACGAGGGTGTCCGGCAGCCCGCAGCGGCGTACCTCGTCGAGGCGTTCTTCCAGGCCGACCAGTTGCCCGGCCGCGTGGTGGTCGGCGAGCGCCGCGCGGATCCACCGGCCGAGGGCGGCGCCACGCCGGTCCGGTACCCCGTCGGCGACGAGCTGGGCGACCAGCGGCAGCGCGCGGAGCTGAAGGTCGTGGTGGTCGGCGCCGATCGCGTCGCGTTCGGCGGCATCGGCGCCGTACCGGTCCTCCCCGGCACGTGGTCGAGCAGCATCCGCCCGTCGCCGTCGTCGGCGAGCAGTGTCGGGGTGCGCGGGTCGTCGGCGAGCCGGCGCAGCACCGCCGCCTCGTGCCGGAAGAACGCCGGCACCTGTTTGAGCCACGCGGTGCCGTGCGGCCCGTCGAGCCGCCAGATCGCCGAGAGGTTCCAGGTGCGCTGCTGGGTCATGGTGGTGGCCGGCCGCCCGAGCCGGTCGAGCTGGGCCGCGGCCCAGGCCAGGCTCGCCGCCGGCCCGCCCGGCGCCGCGTAGGGCGCCCGCCGCGGCTGCGGCGCCAGGTCCGCCGTCACCGGATTCAGGGGTACGCGGACAGCCTCGGCCACCTCCGCCAGGTAGGTCACCACTCCCCCGGGCGGCCGCTCATCCTCCGCGGCGAGCAGCCGCAGCACCGTCACCTCGACGCCGTGCTCTCGCCGGGCGGCGGCCACCACCGACTCGACCTCCTGCCACCAGGGCGCGGGCACGTCGAACGGCGGCAACGCCCCGAGCAGCCGACCCGACGGATCGACGAGGACCAGGTGCACGGTGCGCTTCACGCCGGGAAGGTAGCGCCGGGGCGCGTACCCCGGCGAGCGCTTTACCGCACCGGGTCGTACGTGCCCCGGGGCACCTCGGGCCGGCAGCGGCGCACCCGGTCCGCCGCCAGCCGGCCGCCCACCGCCAGCCCGTACCGCTCGACGGCGGTCAGCCCGTACGTGCTGCACGAGGGGGTGTAGCGGCACCGGCCGGGCCAGCGGTGCGACAGCCACCGACGGTAGCCGAGGATCGCCGCCCGGCCGGCCCGGTCCGCGACAGGTGCCGGGCTCACCCGGGCGGCCGCCGCGCCGAAGGTGAGCAGCAGGGAGAAGAGCCCGAGGTCGCAGCCCGCGCAGCCGTCGCACCAGGCGCACTGCCCGCGTTTGTCCATCGGCTTCTGCTGTTCGGTGTCCGTCACGGCGTACATGATGCGACAGCGCCGCAAAGGTGTCGCGCGCCCCTGCGGAAATGCGCAGGGGCGCTTGCGCGCGGCTACCCGACCGGATCGTGGGTGCCGCGCGGCACCCCGGGCCGGCAGCGGCGCAGCCGGTCCGCCGCCATCCGGCCGCCGACCGCCAGGCCGTACCGCTCGACAGCGGTCAGCCCGTAGGCGCTGCACGTGGGGGTGTAGCGGCACTGGCCAGGCCAGCGGTGCGACAGCCAACGGCGGTAGCCCAGGATCGCCGCCCGACCGGCCCGGTCCACGACGGGTGCCCGGCTGACCCGGGCGGTGGTGGCGCCGAGGGTGAGCAGGAGCGAGAAGAGCCCGAAGTCGCAGCAGTCCGGGCCGTCGCAGTCGCAGAAGTCGCAGTCGATGTCGCAGACGTCGCAGTCGCGCTTCTTCTTCTTCTGGTGGGTCCGCCGGCCCCAGAGCCTGTTGATCACGGGTACATGGTGGAGCACTCCCGCAAACCGCGTGGAGGACGACGGCGACGCGCGGCTATCGTCTGCCGATGCCCACACCGACACCACCGCCCGGCCCGGTCACCGCCGCCGACGTCCTGACCGCCACCCATGCGGCGGCCGACCTGCTCACCACCGCCCTGGACCGGGACTGGCGAGTACCCGCCGGCGCCCTCGACTGGGACTGCTGGGAGACCCTGGAGCACGTCGCCGACGACCTCTTCGCGTACGCGGGTCAGCTCGGTCCGCGCCGGCCACCCCTGGACGGGCACGTGCCGTTCGGCTGCGAACCGCGCCGGCCGGGCGGGCCGGCCCTGAGCATCTGGGCCGACCCGAAGTCTGGCAACGCCGGGTTGGTGCAGGTGCTGGAGGCGTCCGGCGCCTTCCTGGCCGGCACCGTGACGATCACCCCGCCCGAGACCCGGGCGCACCACGTCTTCGGCGTCGCCGACCCGGAGGGGTTCGCCGCGATGGGCGTGGTGGAAACCCTCGTGCACCTGCACGACGTCGCCGCCGGCCTCGGCCTCGACTGGCGGCCCGACCCGGAGCTGTGCGCACGGGTGCGGCACCGGCTCTTCCCCGACGCGCCCACCGACACCGAGCCGTGGCCGACGCTGCTCTGGGCCACCGGCCGGGGCGAACTGCCGGGCCGGGAGCGGTTGGGCCGCTGGCGGTGGCAGGGAGCGCCCGCCACCGAGCGCGAACCGCACCCCGAGGCGTAGGACGACGGCGACCCCGGGCGCGCTCGGGGCGACGTCCGGGGACGGCTACGGGAAGACCCGGATGAACGGGGACCGTCGCCCTGCCAGCCTCTGGGAATGACCGCCACCGATACCCGAACCATCGTGCCGCTCACCACGCCGACGCGGCTGGCCGCGCTCATCGCCCCGATCCTGCTGATCCTCTACGGCCTCTGCCGGCTGGTCGACGGCCTCAACGGCCAGCGCCACGACGGCCTCGCCTGGGACGTCGGGCACACCCTGTTCCTGCTCGGCATCCTCGGCTTCGCCGGCCTGCTCCTCGGCCTACGCCGCGCCCTTCTCGGTGTCGCGCGCCGGTCGCGGGTGCTGGTCGAGGTGGCCACGGTGGCAGGCCTGCTGGGGGCCGCCGCCTTCGTCTGGGTGATCCTCGGCGACCTGTTCCCCCGGGTCGCCGACACCGTCCCCGATCCGGTGCTCACCGTCGGGCCGGCGTTGTTCCAGCTCGGCCTGCTCATCCTGCTGGTCCGCGCCGCCACGGTCCGGCCTCGGCTGCTGCCAGGGTGGGGACCGGCGCTGGCGTTCGTCGGGTTCGTCGCGCTCGCCGTCGACCTGGACCTGCTGCCGGTCGGGGCGGCACTCGTCTTCGCCGGCCTCCTGCCCCTCGCCCGGGCGGACCGCTGAGCCGAGCCGTGCGAGGGCGACCAGCACGGAGAGTCCGACCAGCACGGCGACCGGGCCGAGCAGAGTGATGGCGGTACGGTCCGAGGCATGGAACAGCGGATCAGTCTGGTCACCCTCGGCGTCGCCGACCTGCCCCGCGCCCGGGCGTTCTACGAACGGCTCGGCTGGCGGGGCCAGGAGGTCGAGGAGACCGTCTTCTTCCAGGCCGGCGGCCTGGCCGTGGTGCTCTGGGGCCGCGCCAAGCTGGCCGCCGACGCGGGCGTCGACGACCAGCGCGGCGGGGACGGCTTCGGCGGGATCACGCTGGCGCAGAACGTCCGTTCCCGCGCCGAGGTCGATCAGATCCTCGCCGTTGCCGCCCAGGCCGGCGCGCGGCTCACCCGGCCGGCGGCGGAGACCTTCTACGGCGGCTACGCCGGCTGCTTCGCCGACCCCGACGGCCACGTCTGGGAGATCGCCCACAACCCGGGCTTCGCGCTCGCCGAGGACGGCACCCTCACCCTGCCCGACTTCGGCGCCGGAAGCTGAGGCGGCAGCCGACCGTCAAGTGTGGACGGTGCGCCGCACCCCCTGGTGTCCGGAGCAGGCGCTCGGCCGGCCGCCGGTCAGGCTGACCGAGCCGTCCCCGCACTGGACCAGGTAGCCACGGCCGGCCCAGAACTCCTGGACGCAGTCGAACCAGTCGCAGACCCGGTGGTCGGGCTTGCGCACCCGCGTCCCGACGGCGCAGAAGTCGTACCCCATCGGGTTGGCCGGCGCGCCGCAGAGCGATCCGCGCGCCGCGGCGGCCGGGGACGACGACGGCCGCGGGCTGGCCGTCGCCTTCGGCTTCGCCTGCGGGCGGGCCTGGGTGGGGGCGGCGGTGGTGGCGGCGGGGGTGGCGGCGGCCGCGACCTCCGGGCCGGGGCTGACCGGCGGATCGGACTCGAAGAGCACCGCCGGGACGATCAGCGTGAGTGCGGCGGCCACGGCGACGGTGCGCCGGCCGCCGGGTACCCGGGCGGCGAGCCGGGCCTGCGCGGGGGTGGCGATGGGCGGCCGGAACGGCTGGGTCTGCGCGTGCTCGGCGATCAGCTCGTCGAGCTGGGCGGCCACCGAGGCGCGCTGCTCGATGGCGTCGGCGAAGGCCAGGGTGAGGATGAACCGGAAGTCGGCGGCGGCACCGGCGGGGAGCAGCAGACCGGAGGTGCGCCGCCGGTCGAGCACCTGGATCAGGGTCACCGGGGCCGCCGCGTCGTGGGACAGGCCGGTCATCTTCCCGTACGCCCAGTCGCGCCGGCCGCGCCCGCCGAGCAGGACCAGCCGGCGGTTGGTGAGCACGGCGATGCCGGCGTCGACGGGCCGCACCCCGTCCGGGAGGCGGTGGTGCAGCGGCACGGCGTCGACCTCGACGGTCAGGTCGGGCGCGGGAAGCACGGCGGTGTGCCGCACCTCGACCAGCTGCGCGGCCGGCATCGTCCAGAAGACCAGCTCACCGGGGGCCAGTTCCAGGGGCAGGCCCGCGCCCGCCGCCACCGACCCCTGGAGGTCGACCGCGAGGGTACGCAGCCGCCGCAGCTCGTCGGCGCGGCACTGCCACGCCTGTTCGGCGTCCCGGTACGACCGCTGACGCCGCTCGTTCTGCCGCTGCGCCCACCGGTAACGCCAGGTGGAACCCGTCGATTCAGTATCTGCCACGCCGACTCCTCCGCCGCGCGAGCCACCAACCAGGGTGTCGTACGGGTTAACAGGGGAGCAGCACGGACGGAACCGCCATTGCCGACAAAATGACCGATCGGCCGACCGGCCGGCACGTTAGGGGGATGCGCCGCGTCGATTCATGTTTCCCAGGAGGGCGCGGAGGCGCGCGGTTTCCCGCCGTCGTGCGGGGGGCGGAAACCGTCGGTAACGTCAGCCACAGCCGGTATGGCGACGGGGCTCTCCGGCGTGAACCGAGGAGGTGAACCGGTGGGCGACTCCGTAGTGCTCGGCGTCGACATCGGCACCACCAGCACCAAGGTCGTCGCCTACGACACCGGCGGGCACCAGCTCGCCAGCCACTCCGCCGGCTATCCCCTCGACGAACCGCACCCCGGGTGGGCCGAGCAGGACCCACAGGCGATCTTCGACGCGGTGGTGGAGTGCCTCCGCGAGGTCGTCCGCGAGCTGGGCGGCCCGATCGCCGGCCTGTCGTTCAGCACCGCCATGCACAGCCTCATCGGGCTCGACCCCGACGGTGTCCCGCTCACCCCGTCGGTCACCTGGGCCGACTCCCGCTCCAGCGCGCAGGCCGAGCGGCTGCGCGCCGCGCCGTGGGGGCTGGCCCTGCACCGGCGTACCGGCACCCCGGTGCACCCGATGGCGCCGCTGCCGAAGCTGGTCTGGTTCGCCGAGCAGGAACCGAAGCTCTTCGAGCGGGTCGCGCACTGGGTCGGCATCAAGGACTACGTGCTACTGCGGCTCTGCGACGCGCTCGTCACCGACCATTCGGTGGCCTCCGCCACCGGGCTGATGGACATCCACACCCTTGCCTGGGACGCCCAGGCGCTGCGGATCGCCGGCCTCACCGAGGAGCAGCTGCCGCAGCTGGTGCCCACCACCACCGTGCTGCCCTCGCTCACCGCCGAGGCGGCGGCCGCGACCGGGCTGCCCGCCGACACCCCGGTCGTGGTCGGCGCCGGCGACGGCCCGCTGGCCAACCTCGGCCTCGGCGCGGTCAGGCCGGGCGTGGTGGCCTGCTCGATCGGCACCTCCGGGGCGATCCGGGTGGCCGTCGAACGACCCGCCGTCGACCCGCTCGGCGGGGTGTTCTGCTACGCGCTCACCGAGAACCGCTGGGTGGTCGGCGGCGCGATCAACAACGGCGGCATCGTGCTGCAGTGGGCCGGCGACGCGCTCGCCCCCGAGCTGGGCGAGCACTCCGAGGAGGAGCTGCTCGCGCTGGCCGAGCGGGCGCCGGTCGGCTCCGGCGGGCTGATCATGCTGCCGTACCTGCTCAGCGAGCGGGCGCCGCACTGGAGCGCGCTGCCGCGCGGCGCGTACGTGGGGTTGACCCACGGGCACCGCCGCGAGCACCTGGTACGGGCCGCGTTGGAGGGGGTGTGCCAGCAGCTCGCCCTGGTGCTGGCCTCGGTCCGGGCGGCCGGCAACGAGGTGCGCGAGATCCGTGCCAGCGGCGGCTTCGCCCGCAGCCCGCTGTGGCGGCAGATGCTCGCCGACGCGCTCGGCATGCCGGTGCGCTTCCCCGCCGGCCACGAGGGCTCCGGCTTCGGCGCCGCGCTGCTCGGCATGCAGGCGCTCGGCCTGATCCCGTCCATCGACGTCGCCGCCGACCTGGTGCAGATCGACGAGACGGTACGCCCCGAGCCCGCCGCGGCGGCCACCTACGCCGCCCTGCTCCCGCTCTTCTCCGAACTGTACGACGCGCTGGTCCCGACCTTCGCGTCCCTGCGACGGCTGGCACCCAGCCTGCCGGCGGAACCACCGCCCGCTCCCGCACCCATGTGATCGCCCGTCCCCGCTCGGGTCGGACGCCGTCCGAAGGTCGTGATTACCGTGATCACTGTTCTCGCCGCACCGGCGGAGCCACTAACCGACGCCGGTAACACCCAACTGATCATCGCGGCCCTGCTGGGCATCGCCGCGGTGGTGCTCCTCATCGCCTGGGGCAAGGTCCATCCGTTCCTGTCGCTGATCCTCGGTGCGGCCGTGCTCGGCGTGGTCGCAGGCGTGAGCCCCGACAAGATCGTCACCTCGTTCAGCGGCGGGGTGGGGTCCACCGTCGGCGGGGTCGGCCTGCTGATCGCCCTCGGCGCGATGATCGGCGGCCTGCTCGCCGAGTCCGGTGGCGCGGACAGCATCGTCGAACGGGTGGTCGGCCGGGTCTCCGGCGGGGCGCTGCCCTGGGCGATGGCCGGCGTGGCCGCCCTTATCGGCCTGCCGCTCTTCTTCGAGGTCGGCGTGGTGCTGCTGGTGCCGATCGTGCTGCTGGTCTCGTTGCGCACCGACGTGCCGCTGATGAAGATCGGCATCCCGGCGCTGGCCGGCCTGTCGGTGCTGCACGGCCTGGTGCCGCCCCACCCGGGCCCGCTGGTCGCGATCGACGCCCTCGGCGCCAACCTCGGCCAGACCCTCGCGCTGGGCCTCCTGGTCGCCATCCCGACGGTGATCGTCGCCGGTCCGGTCTTCGGTAACTTCATCGCCCGCTACGTGCCCGCCACCGCCCCGGAGGCGTTGCTGCCCACCCGGCGACCGCTGGCCGTCGGCGGCGGGCGGGGGCCCGCCGCCACCGGTCGCGGCCCGGTCGACGCCGACGGGGACCTGGTCAACGAGGACGACCTGGTCAACCCGGGTACCGGCCGCCCCGGCGAGCCGATCGACGAGGCCGGCGCCGAGGCGGTGCGGGCGCGCCGCGCGCCCGCCCTGTGGGCCGCGGTCATCACCGTCCTGCTACCGGTGGCGCTGATGCTCCTGCGGGCGATCGGCGAGCTGCTCCTCGACGAGGACACCGCGGGACGCAAGGCGCTGGACATCGTCGGTACCCCGATCATCGCCCTGCTGGCCGGGGTCATCTTCGCCATGATCTTCCTCGG
Organism: Micromonospora lacuserhaii; assembly: GCF_036902735.1. Lineage (NCBI taxonomy): Bacteria > Bacillati > Actinomycetota > Actinomycetes > Micromonosporales > Micromonosporaceae > Micromonospora > Micromonospora lacuserhaii. The sequence goes on from NZ_JBAKHO010000030.1 coordinate 17,173, forward strand.
CTATCGGACCGGTTTCAGCCGCAGCCAGGTCTCCGGCTTCCTCGGCGGGTCGCTACCGCCGATCGCCGGCATCCTGCTGATCGTCGCCGCCGGCGGTGGCTTCAAGCAGGTCCTGGTGGACGCGGGGGTGGGCAACCTGGTCGCGGACGCCGCCGAGGGCGCGAACCTCTCGCCGCTGCTGCTGGGCTGGCTGGTGGCCGTCGGCATCCGGGTGGCCACCGGCTCGGCCACCGTCGCCACCATCACCGCGGCGGGCATCGTCGCGCCGCTGGCCGAAACGCTCCAGGGCACCGAGGTGGCGCTGCTGGCGCTGGCCATCGGCTGCGGTTCGCTGTTCTTCTCGCACGTCAACGACGCCGGCTTCTGGCTGGTCAAGGAGTACTTCGGGCTGACCGTCGGGCAGACCATCAAGAGCTGGTCGGTGATGGAGACCATCATCTCGGTGGTCGGCTTCCTCGGCGTCCTCCTGCTCAACCTGCTGCTGTAGCGCGCCGTGGCGTGTCAGGCGCCGGGGATGTTGCTCGGCGGGTTCTCCCCGATCACGTCCGCCGCCGGCTGCTCCGCCCGCACCGGCAGCCCGAAGTCGGCGTACGTCAGGTCGAGCGCGGAGGCCTGGCCCTGCTGGGCGGCCAGCTCGATGCGGTAGCGGACCAGCCGGCCCCGCTCGTCCACGGCGGCGGTGAACGGCACCGCGGCGGCCCGGTCGCCGAGGATGCCGCCGATGCCGTCACCGAGCACGGCGGCGCTGCCCCGCAGGTCGAGGGTGCCGGCGTACTCCCGGTCGGCGGTGCGGCGGACCCCGGTCGAGGCGCCGAGGGTGCTGGCGATCCGGGTGGTGTCCAGGCCGGTCTTCCGGGCGGTGGCGGCCGCGCCGACGTGCCACCAGGTACGCCCGTCCCAGGACGGCACCCGCCGGTCCGGAGCGGTGATCTTCACGTAGACCTCGGGGCCGGTGACGAGCCGCTCGATGGTCACCTTGCCGTTCGCCACCGCCAGCGAGGTGGTCTCCAGGCCACGGCGCTGCGCCGGGTCCCAGACCAGGGTGGTGCCGTCCCCCGCGTCGCCACCGCCGGAGCCCACGGTCAGCCGGTAGCTCTGCTGGTCGACCTTCGCCGCCGCGCCGGCCAGCACGGCGGCCGGGTCCGCGTCGGCGGCCGGGGTGGTCGCCGCGCTCGCCTGCGGGCCCGCGGCTCGTTCGTCGGACGAGCAGCCGGCGGTGCCGCCGAGGGCAACGGCCAGGACCAGGCCGGTGATGGCCAGCTCGGGGTGCTTCACGGACGACTCCTCGCGGGCGGCGCGCCCGCCGGCGGAGCCGATCGACGCTGAGAACGGTGCGGTCCGGCCAGCCTAGCCGGACCGGCCGCCGGCGCCGACCGGCCGTCTGGTGGCCCGACGGTCCGGTCGCCCGGCGGCCCGACGGTCTGGTGGTCTGGTGGCCCGGCGGCCTGCCGGACACATCCGGACGTGGCGGACTCCCGGCACTCCGGACGCGGGCGTGCCCGCGCGATCGGAAGGATTCCGCGATGAGCGATATGACGGAGAGTCATAATTATGACGCAGCGTCATACTGCTCTTCCCAGAATCATCCACGACGGCGGCTGTCAGGCGGGGGGTCTGCCTCGGCAGCAGACCCCCCGCACCAGCGCACGGCCCGCCCACCGACCGGCCCGCACGCTCGACCGGTCAGGGCGCCTCGACGCCGGAGATGGGGTAGCGGTGCACCTCGGCGCCGAGAATCGCCGTCGCCTGCTCCTCGCTCGGGCCGGCACCCCGGAAGGCGAGCAACTGGGCGTCGGACTCCCACCGCTCGTACACGTTGATCCGGCCGGGCTCGACCAGGTCCGCGCTGACCGCGAAGTCGACGCAGCCGGGCGCGGAGCGGGCCTGGCGGACCACCTCCACGCAGGACGCCAGGTACGCGTCCCGCCCGGCCGGGTCGACGTAGAGACTGCCGGCGACGATGAACACTGCTGACCTCCGACGGTGAGTGTGCTGCCCTCCCCATACTGACGCCGGGAGGGCGGCACACTCACCGGTACGGCTCAGGCGCGGCTGATCGCGTTGGCGTGGATCGCCTCGGCCAGGTAGGCGGCCAGCCCCGGCGCGACCTTCTCGTAGTGGGCGGTGAAACGCTCGTCGGCCAGGTACATGTCGGCCAGTCCGGTGTGCATCTCGTACGAGCAGTCGTAGAACCAGCGGCCGATGGCCTGGCGGTGCTCCTCGGCCAGCGCCATGGCCTGCGCCGAGTCGGCCGGCGCGCCCGAGGTCATCGTCGCGGTGATCCGCCGCTCCCAGTCCGCCGTCTCGGCCTTCTGCCGCAGCCAGTCCTCCTTCGAGTAGCCGGCCACCCGCCGGTTCGACTCCCGGTACGCCTCGGTCTCCCCCCAGCGCCGCTCCGCCTCCTCGGCGTGCGCGTCCGGGTCGAAGTCCCCGAACACCTCGAACCGCTCCTCCGGGGTCAGGGAAATGCCCATCCTTCTCGCCTCCATCGCGTGCTCGATCGCGGCGACCATCTCCTGGAGTTTCCCGATCCGCCCGGTCAGCAGCTCGTGCTGCCGGCGCAGGTGCGCCGCCGGGTCGGCGGCCGGGTCGTCGAGGATCGCCGCGATCTCGTCCAGCGGGAACCCCAGCTCCCGGTAGTAGCGGATCTGCTGCAACCGCTCCAGGTCCGCGTCGTCGTAGCGGCGGTAGCCGGCCGCCGTCCGGCCGCTCGGCGAGAGCAGCCCGATCTCGTCGTAGTGGTGCAGCGTCCGGACCGTCACCCGGGCCGCCCGGGCCACCTGACCCACCGTGTACGCCATGGTTCCCTCCCTTCCGCGATCGAGCCTCCGGCCTGCCGTGGCGTGAGGGTCAAGCCCGATTCTGCGCCCGCCCCACGCGCGACCGCCCCCGGTCTCCCGAGGGGGGAGGAGACCGGGGGCGGTCGAGTCGGAACGGTCAGGCGGTGACGCGGTCCTTCTTCCCCGCCGAGGCCGGGGCGGCGAACGTCTCGGTGGGCGGGGTGCGGAAGGCGTGCACCAGGCCGGCGAGCGAGAGCAGCAGGAGCAGCGCCGCGCCGATGAAGACCACCAGGGCCGCCTGGCCGGCCTTGCGGCCGAACTCGCTGAAGCCGTACGAGGTGAGCAGCAGGCCGCGCAGCGTCTCGCCCTTGAACACGGTGTCCCGCTGGGCGCTGACGTCCGCCAGCTGCTTCTGCAGGTCGGCCAGGGCCGGGTCGTTGGTCTTGGTGGCCTGCTCGACCTGGGCCTTCAGCGCGCTCTGCGGCTGGCCGAGGTCGGCGTAGGTCTTGCCATCGGCGATGGACTTCAGGTGCAGCCCGATGAACTGGTTGGCGTAGCACTCGGCCTGCTTGCCGGTGGTCATCGGCTTGCCGGCGTACTCGACCAGGCAGTCGGCCTTCTTCTCCTCGTCGGTGAGGGTGTCGGCCGACTTGAAGGTGATGTGCTGCGCGCCCAGCTGGTCGCGTACGTAGTCGTTGGCGAAGTTCGCGTTGGTGGTGAGGACGATGCCGGCGACCAGGAGCAGGACCGTGAGGCCCAGCCCGCCGATGCTGAACAGCAGGTCAAGGGTGCGTCGCTTCATGTCATGCTCCCGGTGCGGGGGAAGGGAATGGTGGGGGTCGTCGTTGCTCGTCCCATCATCGGCGGGGACCGTCCACTGCGGTCAGGGCCGAACCCCCCGTACCGCTCGGGACCTTCGGCCCCCTCGGCGCCGGGCCGACCGGCCGGGCGCGGGCGGCTCAGACCGCGGCGGAGAGCGCGCGCAGCTCGGCCAGTCCGCCTGGCCGGCCGTACCGGTAGCCCTGGCCGTGCACGCAGCCGATGGCGGTGACCGCCGCGTGCTGCCCCTCGGTCTCCACCCCCTCGGCGATCACGACCAGGTCGAACGCGGCCGCCAGCCGGGTCACCATCTCCACCGTCGCGTACGCCCGGGCGTCGGAATCCAGCCGGGACACGAACGACCGGTCGATCTTCAACTCGGTCGCCGGGATCCGGTGCAGGTAGCTCAGCGAGGAGTAGCCGGTGCCGAAGTCGTCGATGGCGATGCGGATGCCCAGCTCGCGCAGCTGGCGCAGCCGTTCCAGCACCGCCTCGCTGCCGTCGATCAGCGCCGACTCGGTCAGCTCCAGGGTGAGCGCACGGGGGGCCAGCCCGGCGCCCGCGGTGGCCGCGGTGACCGTGGCGATCAGGTCGGGGCGGCGCAGGTGCGCGGCGGCGATGTTCACCGCCACGGTGGCCTCCGGCACCCGTTCCCGCCAGTCGGCCGCGGCCCGGCAGGCCTCGTGGATCACCCACCGGTCGATCGGCACGATCAGCCCGGTCTCCTCGGCCAGCGGCAGGAACGCCGCCGGGCCGAGCGTGCCGAGCCGGGGGTGCCGCCAGCGCACCAGCGCCTCGGCGCTGCGCACCGCGCCGGTGGCCAGGTCGACGATCGGCTGGTACTCCAGGTGCAGTTGCTTCTCGTCGACGGCGCGGCGCAGGTCGGCGATCAGCTCGGCGCGGGTCACCGCCGACTCGCGCAGCGCCGGGGTGCAGGTCCGGTACGCGGACTTCCCGGCGGCCTTGGCCGCGTACATCGCGATGTCGGCGTCGCGGAGCAGGTCGGTGTGGGAGGCGTGCTGCGGGCCGTACTCGGCGATGCCGATGCTGGCCGACGGGTGGATGCCGACGTCCTCCTCGCCCGGCGAGGGGTGCAGGGCGGCGAGCAGCCGCTCGGCGAGCCGCTCCGGCGGTACCGGCCGGGCGCCGTCGACCAGCACCGCGAACTCGTCCCCGCCGAGCCGGGCGATCGTCCCGTCGCCGCCGACCGCAAGCCGCATGCGCTCGGCGATGCGGGTCAGCAGGGTGTCACCGGTGGCGTGCCCGAACCGGTCGTTGACCTGCTTGAACCCGTCCAGGTCGAGGAGCAGGACGGCCACCCGCGGCCCGTCGCGCAGCGCGCGGCGCAGCCGCCGGTTGAACGCCAGCCGGTTCGGCAGCCCGGTGAGCTGGTCGTCGTAGGCGAGCCGGCGCAGCCGGGCGACCAGGCGCAGGTTCTCGTTGGCGGCCAGCCCCTGGCGCAGCGCGAGCATCCCGAGCAGCATCATCATGCCGATGAAGACCAGGTGCGGGGTCTGCCCGGTGGGCCGGCGGGCCAGCATCACCGCGATGATCGCCCCGCCCACCGGCAGGTACGGCAGGGCCACCCGCCACCAGGGCGGCAACGGCGACTCGGCCGCCTCGTCGGCGCTGTCGCAGGCCGCCGGCGGGGGTCGGGTGGCCGCGACGCCGATCAGCAGGTAGCTCAGCGGCCAGCAGACGTCGATGGGATGGCCGGGGGCGTAAGTGCCGTGGGCGACGAGGGAGACGTAGACCGCGTCGGCGCCGGCCCGGGTGGCCAGGCTCGCCCCGATCAGGGTCAGCGGCCGCCACACCGGCCGGGACGGGCCGGCCACCGCCACCAGGATGGTCAGCTGCATCAGGTCGAGCATCGGGTAGAGCAGCCCGAAGGTGCGCAACGGATCGGCGAGGTCGGCGGCGGCGACGTCGCGGAACACCACCACCCAGCCGACCGGGATCAGGGCGAGCGCGACGATCACCCCGTCCAGCACGGTGCGGGCCCGGCCGACCAGGCTGCGCGGCGCGGTCAGTGAGCAGAGCAGCGCGGCGGTGCCGGTGACGATGCCGGCGGTGAAGGCCCCGCCGACCAGCGGGGTGTGCGGCAGCTCCGCACCGCCGAGCCGCTCGATCGTCCAGAGTGTCCGGCCGACGGCGGCGAGCGCCATGGTCAGCGCGAGCAGCAGCCAGAACCGGCGCAGCGGGACAGGGTGTCGCCGCGCGGCGCCGAGGCAGGCGAGCGTCGCCCAGGCCGCCAGGGCGACCGCGCCGAGGTCGCTGGCCAGGGCCGCTCCGGGCAGCGCCGCGACCAGCCAACCCAGCTCCGCGACCACGACCGCCGACGCGACGATCGCGCCGAGGCGATGCGGGCGGGCGGATCGGGACGGCGCCACGGCGATGGGGCCGGCGTCCTGGGGCAGCACGGTGATCGCTCCGGCTCTCTCTCCTGCACGCACCTCGACGGTGAGGACCGGTCACGGACGGCGAACGCGGCAAGCCTAGCCATCGGCAGGTGTGCGCACCAGGGCCGGTGGACCCGGCTCGACGGTCCGCGACCGGGCGGGAGCACTCCGGAACCGACCGGGCGCGGAGTCCGGCCGATCCGGGTCAGCGGCGGCGGGTGGCCGGCCGGCGGTCCCGGCCGGGGCGCGCGGCCGCAGCGGGCAGCCGGAGCCGGGCCGGCCAGTCGAGCACCAGCCCCGCACCGACGGGCAGCGCCGACCAGCGCGCCCCTGCCTCCCGTACCGCCTCGGCGGCCCGGCGGGCGGCGATCAGGTCGAGGTCGGGCAGCCCGCCGAGCATGACGGCGATCGCGTCGCGGACCTCGGGCGTCGGCTCCGCCGTCGACAGCAGGCGTTCCACGACGCCACCGGCGAGTTCCGCCCGGCGCAACGCGTCGCGGTGCGCCCGGACCAGCGCGTGGGACCGTTCGGCGGCGTGCGGGGGACGCCGGCCCCCGACGTGCCGCATGCTGCGGAACACCACCCCCGACGCGATCGCGCCCCACACGCCGTCCGACATGCCGAGGGTGCGTTCGGTTTCGAAGTGGATCAGATCGTGCGGGATCTCCGCGCCGGTCACCGGCCCGCCGTCCATCCGGTAGACCACGCCGTCGTCGCGTTCGATCAGCGCGGTGCCGCGCTCGTGGTCGCGCGGCCGCTCGAACGTCACTCGCATGCCCCGACCGTCGCAGCGGGCCGGCACCCGACGCAACGGATTAACTCCGCCCGATCAGGCCCAGGCCTCCGCCGGGTCACCGTCGCCGGCCACCGGCCGGTCGGCGGCCGAGACCGGCGGGCCGCCGTGCGTCCACGGGGTCTCGTCCGGCGCGGGGAACGCCCCGGCCGGCAGGAACGCATCCGACAGGGTGGTCAGGCAGAGCCGCTCCCCCACCTCCGGCACGCTGCCCGGCGGCGCCGTCAGCCCGCGCCCCATCCCGCCCGAGAGCTCCAGCACCACCTCGGTCTTGCCGTCCGCGCCCGGGGTCACGAAGACCACCCTGGCCTTCTGCGCCGGCCGGGCCGGCGACCAGAGCGTCGCGCCGACCGGCATCGGCACCGGCTCGGTGGTCACCACCTGGATCCGGGGTCGTAGCACCGGCCGCTTGCCGGTGTCGTCCACCCGCTTCGGGTCGGCCAGCGTCACGTCCCCGACGAACGCCTCGCCGGCCAGCCGGTGCTCGGCCATGACCAGCGGATCGTCGTAGGCGCGCTGGACCGCGTACGAGGTCAGCGCGCGTTCCAGCCGGTGCAGCCGGACCGCCGCCGCCACCGCGCCGTCCCGCCGCGGCTGCGGACTGCCGCCGCCGTCGACGTGCTCCGCGTACCCGGTGAAGGCGTCCCGGTCGGCGTCCCACCGGCCGGCCACCCGGGCCCCCGCCGGCAACGCCCGGAGCAACCCGACGCCGCGCCACATCAGCTCCCAGGTGGGCGCGAGCTGGTCGCGCAGCACCCGTTCCAGCTCCGCGTACGCCCCGGCGCGCGCGTCCGGGTCGTCGGCCGCGTCGGCGTACCCGGCGATGGCCGGGGCGAGCACCCGGTTGTCGAACTCCGGGTCGGTGGCCGGGCCGGCCGGCGGGCAGACCGCCGGGTCCTCCGCCCGGGCCGCCGCCTGCGCCCCGGTCAGCCCGGCCGGCGGGTCGATCCAGCCGAGCAGCGCCGGCAGGTGCAGGTCCTCCACCGCGCTCTGCCCGGTGGCCCAGTGCAGGGTCAGCGCGTCGGTCATAGCCACCAGCGCCGACGAGCCGGGGTGCTCGGCCCGCTCGGCGAGGAAGGTCAGCCAGCGGCCGAGCAGCGGCACCGACGGGTGCACCGGGTAGTCGCCGTCCGGGCGGCGGAACCGGGTGGAGCGGCCGAGCAGCCGCAGGAAGGTGATCCCGGCCGGGTTGGGCACCAGCAGCTGCGGCGCGTCGACGTACCGGTGGCGGACGTCCTTCCCCCGGTCCACCGGCGCCGCCTCGGTGGCGCCCCGGTGACCGTCCAACCAGGGCAGCACGACGCCGGCCAGTTCGGCGGCGAAGCGGAACCGCTGGTCCCGGTTGCGGGGCTGCGCCACCACCAGCAGCCGCGCTTCGTCCGGGACGGTGCCGACCAGCGCGGCGAGTGGGGCGTTGGCCTCGCCCGCCATCGCCAGCGGCACCAGCACCAGCGGGCGCTCCGCCAGGTGCAGGTGCCGGACGGTGGCCACCGGCTGGGCCACCCCGGCGGCCAGGGCCTGCGCCCGGGCCAGCGCGCGCAGCGTACTCATGCGGAGCGGCCGGTGAGGGCGTCGGCGCGCAACCGGGCGGCGGCCCGCAGCAGCGCGGCGGCCTCCTCCTGCCCGGGGTCGGCGGTTCGCTCGCCGGCGGCCAGCGCCAGCACCTCCTCGACGGTGCCGACGCCGCCGAGCGCCTCCCGGACCGGCCGGCCCAGCGCCCCGGTGTGGCCGCGCGCCTCGTCCCGGCAGAAGTACGCCAGCTCGCAACTGGCCAGGCACTCCGGCGCGTAGCGGGCCTCCACGGTGCGCAGCGCGGCGGCCAGCGTCGCCGGGTCGGCGGCCGGGTCGGCGGTGAAGCCCACCGGCACGGCGTCGAGCAGGGTGTCCAGCCGGGCCATCCGGTCCAGCTGGCGGCGCAGCACCAGCAGCTGCTTGCGGACGTCGAGCAGGCTGGCCACCGGACGGTTGGCGAAGTCCCGCGGGCAGACCAGCACCACGTCGGTCGAGACCAGCTCCGGGTCGTGGCCGGCGGCGGCGAGCAGGTCGCGCAGCGCCAGCACGTAGACGGCGGACTGGATGGCGGCGGCGGCGACCTTGGCCGGGTCGGCCTGCCCGTCGACCACCGGGAACGACTTGATCTCGACGACGTGGAACCGGCCGGCGAGGCGGGCGGCCACCAGGTCGGGTTCCAGGTGCACCCGCCGCCCGGCCACGTCCAGCCCGAGCAGCGGATGGTCGAAGAGCGCGGCGTCAGCGCCGCCGCCGGTCAACGCGGCCCGGGAGCGTTCGTGCCGGTCCGGCAGGTCGTCGGCGCCGCCCAGGTCGGTCCAGCTGGCCCGCTCCGGCACCGGTACGCCCAGCCGCTCCGCGACCAGCCGGAGCAGCTCGGCCCCACCGTCGGCCTTGACCTGCGCCTCGAACGCGTTGCCCCGGGTGATGGCGAACCGGGACTGCCCGAAGCGGGCCGGGAAGCCGATCCGCTCGGCCAGCTTCGGCTTGTCCACCCCCGCCCCGTCCAGCACGGCCCGGCGGGTGCAGCCCGGATTGCCGGTGAGCGCGGCGATCGTCCGGGCGTTGTGCCGCTTGGGCGGCGTCCCACCCCGGATCTCGGCCAGGCGCTGCGCGGTGCTCGTCACGACACGCCACGATAGCCGCCACCCGGCGACCCGGCCCGGCGCCGGACCAGCGCGGCGGTGACCACGGCGGCCACCACGGCGACCGCCGCCATCGACCAGAGCACCGCGTGCAGCCCGCCGGTGAAGCCGGGATCGGCGAGCCGGCCGGCGGTGGTGCTGGCCAGCACCGCCCCGACCACCGCGATGGCCACCGTCTCGCTGGCCAGCCGGGCTGTGTTGATCATTCCGGCGCCGGTGGCCGCGCGCCCCGGGGCGACGCTGCCGATCGCCAGGGCGTCCAGCAGCCCGATCGACAGCCCGACCCCGACGCCGATGGTCAGCAGCGGCCCGGCCAGCGCGGCGGCACCCACGTCCGGGCCGAGCACGGTCGCCCAGGCGGCGCCCACCGCGACCACCGCCACCGAGGTGACGATCACCGCCGGGGCCGGCACCAACCGGGTCAGCGCGCCGGTGAGCAGCGGCAGCACCAGGGTCGGCGCGGTCAGCAGGATCAGCGTGGCGCCGGCCGCGCCCGGGGTCATCCCGACCACAGTGGTCAGGTACGACGGCAGGTAGACCAGCAGCGGCACCAGCACCGCCACGATGGTCGCCGCCGCCAGGCAGATGCCGACGAAACGGGGGCTCGCGAGCAGGGCCAGGTCGAACATCGGGTCGGCGCGGCCCCGCTCCACCCGGACGAACGCCACCAGCAGGGCGGCCGCCGCGGCGAACGCCGCCACGATCACCGGGGCGGACCAGCCCAGCTCCGGCCCCTGCACGAACCCGAAGATGAGCAGCAGCAGCGCGGCGGTGAAGGTGACCGTCCCCGGCCAGTCGATCCGGCCGGGCAGCGGCTGGCGCGACTCCGGCAGCAGCGGGGTGAGCGCCAGCACCAGCAGGGCGGCCAGCGCCGGCGCCGCGAACACGGCCCGCCAACCGAAGGCGGAGATGAGCAGCCCGGCGATCGACGGGCCGAAGGCCAACCCGACACCGATGGTGGTGCCGAAGACGCTGAACACCCGGGCCCGGGCCCGACCGTGGAAGGTGTGCGCCAGGATGGCCGAGCCGCTGGTCGCGGCGGCCGCGGCGCCCACGCCGGCGAGGGCGCGCACCACGTCGAGCAGCACGATGTTCCCGGCGACCGCGCCGAGCAGACCCGACGCGGCGAAGAGGGCGACGCCTGCGGCGAAGACCCGCCGCCGGCCGAACAGGTCGGCGAGCGCCCCGGTGGCCAGCATGAAGCTGGCGAAGGTGGCGTTGTAGCCGTTCACCACCCACTGCACCCCGGCCAGCCCCGAGTGTAGATCCCGGCCGATCTCCGGCAGTGCGACCGAGGCGCCGGTCAGCGAGACCGGCAGCGAGAGGGTGGACAGCAGGACGGCGACCAGCACGACGGTCGGGTGGTTACGCACAGATCTCCCCGTTCGGACGGCGGCCCCAGCCTAGAGCGCGCAGGTCGGGGCGAGATCCGTACGGGGACGAGGATCACCGGGTCAGCGGCCGGCCGACCGGTTCCAGGGCGAGCGAGGCGACTGTGCGCCGGCGAGCGGGCGGCTGCGCCGACGGTGCCGGCGCCGGCCCGGCGTGCACGGCGGCCGGGGCACCGTGTGCACCGGCGGAACGGGCTGCCGGCCGATCAGCCAGCAGAGGAAACGGGCCATCGCCGGATCAGCCGACCGGGAGGCGCTGCGCCTCGTGCCGGGACACGGCGTACTCGGCGCCGCAGAACGAGCACTGCTGCACGTAGCGGGTCCGGATCGGGATCAGCGGGATGAAGAAGAGGGTGAACTTCGTCGACCGGCGGGTGATGACCTGCGAGGCCTGATGATGGCAGTTGCGGCACACCGCGGTGAGCACACCCGAGCGGGAGACCTTGGTGCGGAGTCCGAAGATGAAGAACATCGCCCGCCAGTACCCCGCGAGCCACCGAATATCACCTCCGATTTTTTCTGGTAGGCAGGTGTCCGGAACCGCGTATCCCGTTCGTCACCCTGGTGACCGACCACGACACCGAGGAGCGTCGAAGATGAAGTACCTGATGTTCGTCTGCAGCGACACCGAGCCCGACGCCGACCCGAGCGCCGCGCCCGACATCGAGCAGTGGGTGGCCGAGCGGGACGGCAAGGGCCAGCGCCTGATGGGCAGCGTGCTCGCCGAGCCGTCGGCGGCCACCACGGTGCGGGTCCGCGACGGGGAGCTGCTGCTGACCGACGGGCCGTTCGCGGAGACCAAGGAGGTGATCGTGGGCTTCGACCTGCTGGAGTGCGCCGACCTGGACGAGGCGATCGAGGTGGCCCGCCGGCACCCGATGGCCTACGCCGGCCGGCTCGAACTGCGCCCCCTGGTGGACCTGGACTGATCGCCGGTGACGGACGCGGTCGACGCGGTCACGGTGGCGGGTGCCGAGGCGTACCCGCGGGTGGTGGCCGCGTTGATCCGGGTCACCGGCGACTGGACGCTCGCCGAGGACTGCGCCCAGGAGGCGCTGACGCTGGCGCTCGAACGCTGGCCGCGCGACGGCGTACCCGGGAATCCGGGCGGCTGGCTGATGACGACCGCCCGGAACCGGGCCGTGGACGTGCTGCGCCGCGCCGCCGTGGAACGCCGCAAGCTGCGGGAGCTGGCCCTGCTCACCGATCCGGAGCCGGCGCCCGCCGAGGCCGAGGGGACCGTGGTGGACGACCGGCTGCGACTCATCTTCACCTGCTGCCATCCGGCGCTGGCCCCGGAGGCCCGGGTCGCGCTGACCCTGCGCACCGTGGCCGGCGTGCCCACCGCCCACATCGCCCGCGTCTTCCTGGTCACCGAGTCCACGATGACCCGTCGGATCACCCGGGCGAAGGCGAAGATCGCGACGGCCGGCATCCCGTACCGGGTGCCGACCGGGGCCGCGCTGGTCGAGCGGCTGCCGGGCGTCCTGGCCGTGCTCTACCTGCTCTTCACCCGGGGGTACGACGCCGACGGCGAGCCCGCCTTCGCCGACGAGGCGGTCCGGCTGGCCCGGCTGCTCGACCGGCTGATGCCCGACGAGTCCGAGGTCGCGGCGCTGCTCGCGCTGCTGCTCCTGCAGCACTCCCGCCGGGCGGCCCGCCGCGACCCGGACGGCAACCTGCGCACCCTCGACGAGCAGGACCGCTCCCGCTGGGACCACGAAGCCGTCGCCGAGGGGCTGGCGGTGCTGGCCCGGGCGCACCGGCACGGCCCGTACGCCCTCCAGGCCCGGATCGCCGCCGCGCACGCCACCGCGCCCACTCCCGCCGCCACCGACTGGCCGGCGATCGCCGGTTGGTACGACGAGCTGGCCCGGCTCCATCCCAGCCCGGTGGTCCGGCTCAACCGGGCAATGGCGCACGGCCTGGCGTACGGACCGGCGACCGGGCTGGCCCTGGTCGCCGAGGCCCGGGCCGGTGGGGCGCTCGACGGCTACCCGCCGGCGCTGGCGGCCGAGGCGGAGCTGACCGCCCGCCGGGGCGACGCTCTCCGGGCCGCCGCGCTGTTCCGGGACGCCGCCGGGCTGGTCGCCTCGGCCGCCGAACGGCGGGCGTTGCTGCGGCGGGCCGGCCAACTCGACCCGGCGGGCTGAACGCCGTTGCCCGCCGGGCTCGGGGCCCGGCGGGCATCGGCCGGATCGCGGCCAGCAGCCGGATCGGTTCGGCGTTCCGGATTCCCCATCCGGTCCCGGTCTCCGACGGAGGTCAGGTCGGGCGCTACAAACTTGATGACGTTCGCGAATCGCCCGGGCCCTCGACCGAACTCGAGGTGATGATTCGTCTACGTCATCAAGTTCGTAGCGCCCGTTAACCCTGGTCGGACCCGGCGGGGTGGACACCAGCGGTACCAACCTGACGATGTCCGGACCGGGCCGCGCCACCAGGCACCGCGCCGCCCGGCTCCGGGTGGGGCGCTCAGGTTCCGGACGGGATCTCCACGGAGACCCAGATCGGCTTCCAGTCGGCCATCTCGTGGAAGCGGCGCAGCTCGGAGAGGCCGGCCACCGACCCGCTCCACGCCGCGTACGGCGGGTTGCCCTCGTCGAAGCCGCTCTGCACGAAGGTCAGCTTCGTCTTCCCTCCGGACTCGGCCAGCTCCCAGCTGACGACGCCCGGGGCTCCCCAGTCGACGGACATCTTCCGGCCGGGCTCCAGGTCGAGCACCTTGGCCGCGTACCCCTGCTCGAAGCCGCCCATGGCGTAGCGGCCGCCGACCCAGGGCTCGATCCCGATCGGGTACCCGAACCAGGCGCTGGCCTGCGCCGAGTCGGTCAGCGACTCCCACACCTTCGCCATCGGCGCGTCGATCAGCAGCTCGCCGCGCAGGTCGGTGGAGGTGAAGTCGGTCTTCGGCAGCAGCGCGCGCCCCTCCAGGTGGGCGGCGAGGTTGGCGATGGACAGTGCCCACCAGGTGTGCAGCACCCCGCGGATGCCCTTGCCGCTCAGCGCGTCGGCGAAGTCGAAGTCGGTCTGGGTCAGCGTCAGCAGCGTCGCGTCCGGCCCGTCGGGGGCCAGGGATATCTCGCTGGCGGTCTCCACCCCGTCGAGCAGCCAGGCGAACCGGAGGATGTGGTCGTCGGCGTGCAGCAACCGCTGGTGCGGCGCGTCGCCCTCGGGGGTGTGCCGGCCCCAGAACTCGTACCGGGTGGGCAGCTCGACCTCGGCGTGCTCGGTCAGCCAGACGCGCAGCGTGGCCGGCGTGGTGAGCGCGGCCCAGACGGCCTCGACCGGCGCGGCGAGTCGGGCGCTCAGCTTCATCGGTTCAGTCACGGTCGTTCTCCTTGGGATAGCAGGCCACGGCGAGCTTGAAGGCGTCTCCCTCGGCACCGCCGTAGCGGGCGAACAGGTCCCGCAGTGTCGACTGCAGGTCGTGCAGGAACTCCTGCCGGCGCTCGGCCGGCACCCGGATCTCGCCGGAGACCCCGATCGAGGGCAGTTCCGGCGCTGTCCGGTCCAGCGCCGCGACGTCGGCCTGGACCTCCTCCATCAGGTCGAGCAGGTGGCCGAGGCTCAACTCGTCGCGGGCCCGGCGCAGGCCGCCGATCCGGCCCACCAGCCGGGGCGACAGCCAGTACGACCGGGCGGCGGCCTGGTAGATGCCCTCGCTGATGCCGCGCACCCGGCGGCTGGACACCTGCTCGGCCAGGCCGGCCGCGACCAGCTGCTTGACGTGGTAGTAAACCCGCTGCGGGGTCTGCTCCAGCCGGGCCGCCACCTCGGTGCAGGTGCCCGGCTCCGCCAACTGCCGCAGCACCTCGACGCGCTGCGGCTTGAGCAGGGCCTCGGCCTGCTCGATCTGCTCCAGGTACAGGACGTCTCTCATCGCAAAAACCAGCTTGTACGTACAAAATCTGTTTGTCAATGGGATCGACGAAAGCCGCGCCGACTCCGGCGCGGCTCGCGTCGACCGGCGGCGGTCAGGGCGTCCAGTCGGGCCGCAGCGGGTAGCTCGACCTGCCGTCCGGGCCGTTGCGGGTGGCGAGCACCTGGTGCAGCTGGATGCCGTTGCGTTCGAAGGCCAGCCGGGAACCGGCCATGTAGAGCCCCCACACCCGGGCCGTGCCCGGGCCCACCTCGCCGACGCAGAAGTCCCAGTGCTCCACCAGGTTGCGGCACCAGCCGGCCAGCGTCAGCGCGTAGTGCTGCCGCAGGTTCTCCTCGTGGTGCACCTCCAGACCGGCGTCGTGGATCTCGCCGATCAGCCGGCCCGGCCCGGCCAACTCCCCGTCCGGGAAGACGTACCGGTCGATGAACGCGCCGGAGCGGTGCGGGGCCCGGTTGTCGATCCGGGTGATGCAGTGGTTGAGCAGCCGGCCGTCCGGGCGCAGCCGGTCGCGCAGCGCCCCGAAGTACGCCGGGTAGTTGCGCACCCCGATGTGCTCGGTCAGCCCGATCGACGAGATCGCGTCGAACTGCTGCCGCGGGGCGTCCCGGTAGTCCAGGTGCCGCACCTCGGCCAGCCCGGACAGTCCCTCCCGCTCGATGGCCGCCTGCGCCCACTGCGCCTGCGCCCTCGACAGGGTCACCCCCAGCGCCTTCACGCCGTACTCGCGGGCCGCGTGCCGGACCATGCCGCCCCAGCCGCAGCCGACGTCGAGCAGCGTCATCCCCGGCTTCAGCGCGAGCTTGTTGGCGACCAGGTCGTACTTGGCCGCCTGGGCCTGCTCCAGCGTGTCACCGGGGCTGTGGAAGACCGCGCAGGTGTACGTCATGGACGGGCCGAGCACCTTCTCGTAGAAGGCGTTCGAGACGTCGTAGTGGTGCGAGATCGCGGTGCTGTCCCGGACGCGGGAGTGCCGCAGCCCGTTCATCACCCGCTTCCAGCGCGGCAGCGCCTCCTGCGGCGGGGGCGGCGGCGGCATCAGCCGCTCCCAGCCCAGTCCGCGCACCAGGGCCAGCCCCTCGGCCACCGCCGGCGCCCGCAGCTTCAGGCCGTCCTTGAGCACCACCAACGCCTCGTACGGGTCACCCGGGTGGACCGCCCCTTCCAGGGTCAGGTCGCCGCTGACGTACGCCCGGGCCATGCCCAGGTCGCCCGGGGCGGTGAGCAGGTACGACAGGCCCCGCTCGGTGCGGATGGAGAGGGTGATCCCGGCGTCGGCGGGGCCGATCGCGCTGCCGTCGTACCCGGTGATGCGGACCGGAAGGTCCGAGTTGGTGACCGCGCGGACGACGTCGGCGACGGTCGGGCCGGTGCGCCGGCCCCCCGCTGGCGGGGTGGCCGGCGAGGCGGCCGCCCCCTGTTCTCGGTCGGTCAGGCTCATTTCCTTGCAACCGCCTTCTCGTAGAGTCCGGTGAGCCGGTGGTCCGGGTCGTAGCGGTCCTTCACGGCGCGCCAGGTCTCCCCGCCGTAGAGCCGGTCGAAGGCCGCTCGGTCGTAGTACGCGTCCGAGTAGAGCGACTTGTGCCCGCCCGCCTCCGACACCGCCCGCTCGATCGAGCGGTTCACGTCGCCGTCAGCTGCGCCCTCGGCGATCGGCACGCTCCCCCAGAAGCCGATGTTGACGTAGCTCTCCCCCGGCCGGAGCGGATAGAGCGGCCAGACCCGGGCCGAACCCGGACCGGACGGCTCGCGCAGCCGCAACGGGCAGAGCCACACCGGGGTCATCCCCACCTCGCGGGCGAACCAGCGCAGGAAGTCGGCGGTCCCGTCGAGCGGGATCTCCACGTCCTGCACCACCCGCTCCCGGGCCGGCCGGCCCCGCCAGCGGTCCACCCGGGCGGCCACCTGGTGCCGGTGCTCCAGCCGGACCAGCCGGTGATAGACGTCGCTGCGTCGCAGTCGGGCCGGCCAGAGCCGGCGGACCACCGGGTGCTGCACGCCGAACGCCGACGAGCACCAGAACCAGTCGGTGTCCCAGCGCCAGAGGTAGTCGTACGTGCCCAGGGCGTCCCGGGTGCGCCGGCGCAGCGAGCGGTAGTAGATCTCCTGGCCGGTGTAGTCGCTGAGCCGGGGCGCGTCGTCGGTGAAGGTGCCCAGGGTCAGGTACGCCTCGCCGGGGCTGAACATCACCCCGTCCATCGCGTCGACCGGCTGCCCGTCCCATTCGCCCTTGGCGATCACGTCACCGATCGCCTGGGTGAGCTCCTCCAGCCGGCTGAACCGCACGTTGCGCAGGGCCACCGCGTGGCGTACCGGTTGGAGCTCGATGCGCAGCCGGGTGGCGTAGCCGAGGCTGCCCAGCGAGTTGGGGAAGGCGGCGAAGAGGTCGGCGTGCTCCCCGTCGGGGCGGGCGGTGACGATCTCACCGGCGCCGGTGAGCACGTCCAGCTCGATCACCGACTCGTGCGGCAGGCCGTTGTGGAACGAGGTCGACTCGATGCCCAACCCGGTGACCGCGCCGCCCAGGGTGATCGTCCGCAGCTGCGGCACGACCAGCGGCATCAGCCCGTGCGGGAGGGTGGCGTCGACGAGGTCCTCATAGGTGCACATGCCCTGCACGTCGGCGGTGCGGGCGGCCGGGTCGACGGCGAGCACTCCGTCGAGGCCGCTGACGTCCAGCCCGGGGCTGCCGGTGGCCGAGCGGGGCCGGAACAGGTTGGAGGTGCGTTTGGCAAGGCGGACGGGCTGACCGGCAGGCACCGCGGCGTACGATCGCCGCAACCTGTCCACCGCCTGGTCATGATCACGCTGCGCGCGCATGAGATCACCTTACGCGCGTGAACCCGCTCCGGGTGGGATGTCCACGATGGTCTTTTGCCATCGGCTACCCGATCCGGAACCGCCCCGTTGAGCAACCGGTGGCCGCGGCGGGACCCGCGGCATAGCGTGGAGTCATGCCGAAAGCCGTCTGGAACGACCTGGTCGTCGCGGAGAGCGACGACACCGTCATGGTGGAGGGCAACCACTACTTCCCCCGCTCCGCCCTCCGCGACGACCTGATCACCGAGTCGTCGACCCACACGGTCTGCCCGTGGAAGGGCACCGCCTCCTACTACACACTCAGCCACGCCGGCCTGACCAGCGCCGACGCGGTCTGGTACTACCCGGAGCCGAAGCCCGACGCGGAAGCGGTCCGGGGCCGGGTGGCGTTCTGGAAGGACGTGAAGGTCGTCGACTGAGTCACGCCCGCCCGCGTCGGACTGGCCGACCGGGCGGTCGGTGAGTCAGGATGCCCCCATGTCCGTCCCCGACGAACACCACGACCCGACCGGCACCGTCTACGGCGCCCGCCCGGCCGCCCGCCGCGGGCTCCCCCGCGACCCGCTGATGCGGGTCGCGCTGGCCACCGGGCTGGTGGGCGCACTGCTGGGGGTCTTCTTCGCCACCGGCGTGCTCGGCGGCGGCGGTGACCCGTCGGTGCTGCCGGCGGCGGCCGCGCCCGCGCCGCCGACCACCGCGCCGACGACCGCGCCGACGGTCGACGCGGCGGCCCCCACCACCATCTCGGCGACGCTCTCGCCGACCGCCGCCCCGACCACGCCGCCGCCGCCCGCTCCGGCCGCACCGGCGCCGGTGACCGGCCCGAAGGTGATCCGGGCGGTGACCTCCGGACTCTGCGTGGCCCCCGACGGCGACGGCGAGCAGGCGACGGCCCGGCTGGCCCCCTGCACCGGCGGGCCGGAGCAGCAGTGGGTGGCTAACCCGGTCGCGGCGGACGTGGTGACCCTCACCAACGCGGCGTACGGCCAGTGCCTGGACGTCTCCGGCGGCGGCGTCGACGACGGCGCGAAGCTCCAGCAGTTCGGCTGCCACGGCCAGCCCAACCAGCAGTGGAAGGTGACCCCGGTCGGCACCGGGCCGGTGCTCCTGGTCAGCGTGCAGTCCGGCCGGTGCGCGCAGGTGCGGGACGCCCGCACCGACCCCGGCGCGGAACTCATCCAGACCGGCTGCACCGCCGGGGCCGAGCAGCAATGGGCGCTCGGCTGACCGGTCAGCCCCGGAAGCTCCAGGCCCGCGCGGCGGGTACCACCACCGGCAGCGGCGTCGGCACCTGCTGCCGCCGGCGCAGCAGCAGGGAGAGCCCGGCCGCGCCGATCGACAGCGCCCCGGCGACGTACCAGGCCAGCGCGTAGTCGCCGAGCTGGTCGCGGACCAGACCGGCCCCGGTCGCGGCGGCCGCCGCGCCGAACTGGTGGGCGGCGAAGACCCAGCCGAAGACCACCGGGCCGGCGGCGCCGAAGTACTCCCGGCAGAGCGCGACGGTGGGCGGCACGGTGGCCACCCAGTCCAGGCCGTAGAAGATGATGAAGACCAGCATGCTCGGCTCGGCGCGGCCCGCGAAGAGACCGGGCAGCACCAGCAGGGACAGGCCCCGCAGCGCGTAGTAGGCGCCGAGCAGCAGCCGGCTGTCCATCCGGTCGGTGAGCCAGCCGGAGGCGATCGTGCCGGCGATGTCGAAGAGCCCGACCAGGGCGAGCAGGCCGGCCGCCGTGGTCTCCGGCATGCCGTGGTCGTGCGCGGCCGGCACGAAGTGGGTGCCGACCAGCCCGTTGGTGGTCGCGCCGCAGATCGCGAACCCGCCCGCGAGCAGCCAGAACGGTCGGGTCCGGGCGGCGGAGGCCAGCGCGCCGATCGCCCGGGACGCCGCGCCGCCGGCCGGCGGCGCGGGGGGCGTCACCTCGGTCGCGCCGTAGGCGGGCAGGCCGAGATCCGCCGGGTGCTCGCGCAGCAGCCACACCACCAGGGGTACGACCGCCAGCGCCGCCACGGCCACCACCAGCGCGGCGGCCCGCCACCCGTGATCGCGCACCAGGAGGGCGAGCAGCGGCAGGAAGACCAGTTGTCCGGCCGCCCCGCCGGCGGTGAGCACCCCGGTGACCAGTCCGCGGCGGTGGACGAACCAGCGGCCGGTGACGGTCGCCACGAAGGCCAGCGCCATCGAGCCGGTGCCGAGCCCGACCAGCACGCCCCAGCAGAGAATGAGCTGCCAGCTGGCCGTCATGAACACGGTCAGCCCGCTGCCGGCGGCCACCAGCAGCAGCGCGGTGGCCACCACCCGGCGGATGCCGAACCGGTCCATCAGGGCGGCGGCGAACGGCGCGGTCAGCCCGTAGAGCAGCAGGTTGACCGAGACGGCGGCGGAGATGGTCGCCAGCGGCCAGCGGAACTCGGCGTGCAGGGGGTGCAGCAGCACGGACGGGGTGGCGCGGAAGCCGGCGGCGCCGACCAGGGCGACGAAGGCCACGGCGGCGACGGCCCAGGCCGGGTGGAAGCGGCGGTCTCGGATCACCTCCCGAGTCTGCGAGTCACCGCCCCCGCCGACGAGTGGCCGGGAAGCCATGATGCGCAATAATCGGGCCATGACCTCCGCCCCGCACCGGGTCGCCGTGCTCGCGGTCGACCACGTGGTCGGCCTGGACCTGGGCACCCCGTCCCAGGTCTTCGGCACCGCCCGCACCGACGGCCTGCGACCGCTCTACACCGTCGACGCCTGCACCCCGGGCGGCCGACCGGTGCGCAGCACCGCCGGCTTCCAGGTCCTCCCCGACCACGGCCTCGACCTGCTGGCGACCGCCGACACGGTGGTCGTGCCCGGCATCCACGGCGGATCGCCGATGACCGACGGCACCGTCGACCCGGAGGTGGCGGCGGCGCTGCGCGCCGCCCACGACCGCGGCGCCCGGATCATGTCGATCTGCACCGGGGCGTTCGTGCTCGCCGCCGCCGGCCTGCTCGACGGCCGCCGGGCCACCACCCACTGGGCGTACGCCGACCGGTTCCGCCGGCTGCACCCGGCGGTCGACCTCGACCCGGACGTGCTCTTCATCGACTCCGGCAGCGTGCTGACCTCGGCCGGGGTGGCCGCCGGCATCGACCTCTGCCTGCACGTCATCCGCACCGACCACGGCAGCGAGGTGGCCAACCGCTCGGCCCGGCGCTGCGTGGTGCCGCCGTGGCGGGACGGCGGCCAGGCCCAGTACATCGAACGCCCCGTCCCCCGGGGGCCGGCGAGCGGCACCGCCGCCACCCGGGAGTGGGCGCGGCAGCGGCTGCACGAGCCGGTGGCGCTGCGCGACCTGGCCACCCACGCCCGGATGAGCGTGCGCACCTTCACCCGGCACTTCCGCTCGGAGACCGGCCTGAGCCCGGCCCAGTGGCTGCTCCAGCAGCGCACCGACCACGCCCGACTGCTGCTGGAGACCACCGACCTGCCCGTCGACCAGGTGGCCCGGCGCAGCGGCTTCGGCACCACCGCCGCCCTCCGCCAGCAACTGCACCACCGCATCGGCGTCTCCCCGACCACCTACCGCCGCACGTTCCGCCGCGCCTAGCCCCGCTCCCCGTCCCCAGTCGCGTCGGTCCAGGGGAGAGCGTCCCGGTTCGATCTCCGGCGGCGACACCTTCCCTAGACCGACGAAGGTGGGGTACCGGGGGAAACCGGAGCGGCGCGGAGGCGATGGAGGGCCGCGAGGACGTCCTGGAGGTGGACGTCGTAGGGGTGAGCGGCGGTGCCCGAGCAGGGGTGTGCGGGGGATGCCGTGGGGAGCGGGGGTGGTCCGGTGGGCGGCGCGGGACGCATGGCCGGCAGCGGGCGGTCGGCCAGCGCGGTCAGACCGTCCGCCAGCGCCGTCAGCTGATCCGGCAGCGAGGGTCGCGGTGGGACGGCCGGCGGGTGCGCCTCCGGGGGCGGGGTCGGCCGCTCCAGTCGGGACCGGACGTCCTCGCAGAGCAGCAGGACGGCTGCGACCAGCACATCCACGTCATCGAGCGGCTGGTCAGCCGCGCGCAACCGCGACGCTCGCCGCCGTCCCCGTACCGTCCGACCGGTGACCCGGCGAGCGGCCGTGCGGGCCGCGGAGAGTTCCCCCAACCGGGCGTGCGCCTCCCGGGCGTGCCCGCAGGCGGCGTCCGCCTGCGCCACCGAGCTTCGGCGCACCGCCTCGGCCGCGCTGCGCAGGGCCTCCGCCGCGTCCCGCAGGATCTCCCGGACCGGCGCCTCGACCAGCTTCACCGGATCCGGGCTGAACAGCACCTGGCTGCCGAGCAGCCCCACCGCACCGCCGACCGCGGCGTCCAGCAGGTAGCCCGTCGGCGAACTGGACGCGCCGACCGTCACCACGATCAGCACGGCGGCGCCGGCCTGGATGTAGGTCAACGGCCGGGGGTCGAGGAGGGCGGCCATCGACATGGCCAGCGCGACCGCCGGGATGATCAGCCAGAACCCGCCGCCCAGGTGCAGGGCGCGAACCCCCTCCCCGATCAGGACCCCGGCCAGCACCCCGACGAACAGGTCGACGGCCTGGCGACCCCGGCCGCCCATGCCGGCGGTCAGGCAGATCAGCGCGGCGGTGGCAGCGAAGATCGGGGTCGGGTGGCCGAGGAGCGACTGGGAGATCCACCACGCACCACCGGCCAGCACCGCGCACTGAACGATCAGCGGCGCGGCCACCCGCAGCCGGCGGCGCATCACGGCCGGCCCGGCGTCCAACGCGAAACGGCGGCCCGGCAGCGGCCACCTCACCGGAGCGGGCGACTCATGACCCGGCCGCGCGGGCCACCCCGTCGCGCAGCATCCGGAGCTGGGCCAGGTGCTTGGGCAGGTGTACCCGGGTGTGCAGGTCCAGGGTGCGACCCCAGGGCAGCGGTTCGTCCACCACCAGGTCGAAGCCCTCGCGCAGGTGGGTCTCGACCGCGGTGTCGGCCGCCGGGCCGAGCCGGTCGACCAGCGTGCAGAGCTTCTGGCTGGTGGCCCGCAGCAGGGTGGCCAGCCCGGGCAGGCCGCCGCACTCGGCGACCAGGGCGTCCAGCTCCGGCCGGTGCACGCCGGCCAGGTCGTAGAAGACGTACGGGGACCCGGCGAGCACCGCCTCGGACGCCTCGCTCATCAGCTCGTCGTTGGCCGCGAGGTGCGCCACGATCTGCTCCGCGCTCAACTGCCCCGCCGGGGGCACCCCGAACCCACCCGCCTCCACCTCGGCGAGCACCTCCTTGTACGCCCGCCGCATCCCCGAGCTGTCCATCCCCCCATCCAACCCCGCCCGCCCGCGTCGACCGGGCGGCTACCGCTCCCGGATCACCCGGACGGGCGGGTCCGCTCCCCTGGGTCAGCGGCGGCCGTGGCGGGCGCGTAGGTAGTCGGAGACGACGTACTCGCCGAGGTCGTCGAGCTCGGGGGTGAACATCCGGCCCTTCGAGCGGCGGGCCACCGCGTCGACGAAGCGGCGCAGACCGGGGTCGTCGCCCAGCATGAAGAGGTTGAGGGTGGCGCCGTAGCGGGTCAGCTTGTCGACCTCGCGGACGGTCGCCTCGATCGTCTCCGGCAGCGGCGGCCAGTGGAAGTACGCCTCACCGTCCTCCGGGTCCAGGTGCGCGGTCGGCTCGCCGTCGGTGACCACCAGGACCACCGGCTCCGCCCCCGGATGCCGGCGCAGGTGCCGCCCGGCCAGCCGCAACGCGTGCTGCAGGTTGGTGCCCTGCTGCATGTCCGGCTCCGCCGCCGCCAGCTCCTGCTGGGTCAACGGCATCGCCTCCCGGCCGAAGCCGACGATCTGCAACGCGTCCTGCGGGAACCGGGTCGCCATCAGGTGCGACAGGGCCAGCGCCGTCTGCTTCATCGGCCCCCACCGCCCCTGCGAGATCATCGAGTACGACAGGTCCACGCAGAGCGCCACCGCCGCCGACGCCCGGCGCTCGGTCTCCACCACCTCGAAGTCGTCGACCGCGAGCTGGAGGGGGACGCTCGGGCCGGCCCGGCGTACCGCCCGGGTCAGCGTGCGGACCACGTCGAGGGGCTGCTCGTCGCCGTACTCCCACTGCCGGGACGCGCCGCTGACCTCACCGGCCGCGCCGGCCGAGCGGAGGTCGTGCGCGCCGCGCGGGCCGGCGGTCAGGTCGGCGAAGACCCGGCGCAGCGCGGTGCCGGCGAGCCGGCGCAGCGCCTTCGGGCTGAGCGTCAGCCCGTCGGCGTCCCGGCTCACCCAACCCTGCCGGCGCAGCTGGAGTTCCAGCTCCCGCAGCCGGCGGACGTCGTCGGCGGCGTCCCGGCCCAGCGTCCGGGCCACCGCGTCGACGTCCACGTCGTCCAGGGTGGCGCCGGCGTGCTCCTGGTCGAGCGAGTCCAGCAGCTCGTCCAGCTCGGCGATCTCGTCGAGCGCCCCGGTCGCCTCGCCGTAGCCGAGCGGCTGGTCGCCGCGGACCCGCTCGCCGCGCTGCCAGTTCAGGTCCGGGCGCAGCGCCCGCAGCTGGTCGTCGAGCTGGGACAGCTCGCCGGCCAGCTGGTCGCCGAGGGACTGGCGCATCAGCCCGGCCAGCTCCTCGCGCTGCCGGTCGGACAGCGACCGCATCAGCCGCTCCCCGGCCGCCGCCCGACGGGCCAGCACGTCGACCAGCTCGTCGACGTCCTTCGGCTGCTCCGGGAAGAACTCCCCGTGCCGGCGCATGAACTCGGCGAACGCGTCGGTGGTGTCCTCGGAACGGGCGTGCCGAGTTAGCAGGTCGTTGAGGTCGCCCATCATCTCGGCGAGCTGCCGCTGCACCGCCGGGTCGCCGGCGGCGCGCGCCGCGTCCCGCAGCCCGGCGAAGCGCTGCTCCAGCACCTCACCGCGCAGCCCGTCGAGGATCCGCTGGTACGTCTGCCGCGCCTCCTCGCTGGCCCACCGGTAACCGGAGAGCTCCTGCACCGCGCGGGCGGTGGAGCGGGGCAGATTGTCCAGCACCGCCTCGGCGAAGCGGGCGTCGTCGTCGGTGCGCCCGCGCAGCTCGTCGCGTTCGGCCGCGAGCGCCTGGTCGAGCAGCGCCCGGGAGCGGGTCACCGCGCCGTCCAGGTCGCCCCGGCGCAGTGCCTCGCGGCGCAGCCGACGGGCCCGGGCGGCGAGGTCCTCCAGGCCGCCGTGCCCCTGCGGGCCACGGCGGAGCAGGTCGCGCAGCGCCTCCCGCAGGCTGCCGCCGGCCAGCACCTCGGCGCCGACCGCGTCCACCGCGGCGCGCACGTCGTACGGCGGGGCGAGCGGGTCGGGCCCGCCGCGCCACTGGCCGTAGCGGAACCGGTTTCCGGCCACGCCTCAGCCCCGGCCGCCGTAGACGGTACGGCCCGACTCGGTGACGTCCTTGCCGAGCCGGCGGGTCAGGTGCAGCCCCTCCAGCACGAACTCGACGCCCGCGGCGGCCTGCTCCGGGGTGGGCGCGTCGCCCAGTCCCAGCCGGTCCAGCGCCTTGGCCAGTCCCGGCACGGTGCCGACCTGGCGCAGCAGCTCGGCCGAGGAGACCAGCTCGCCGGTCTCGATCATGCCGTCCTCGGCGACCAGCGCGGTGAAACCGGACAGGTCCAGCCCGGCGAGGCGGGCCCGGAAGGTCTCCGCGGTGGCGGTCCGCAGCAGGTGGGCGAGGACCTCGATCTCCCGCCCCTCCTCGCCGCTCTCGAACTCGACCTTTCCGCGCAGCGTGGAGGTCACCGAGACCGCGTCGCCGACCCGGGCGACCGGCGCCTCGGGGCGTACCCCCTCGGCGGCGGGACCGGCGGCGAGCAGGCCGGAGCGGCGCAGCGCGGCGGCGGCGACCGTCTCGGCGGCGGCGATGGCGAACCGGGCGGAGACGCCAGAGCGCGGGTCGACCGACGGCGACTCGCGGACCGCGCGGGCGAACCGGGCGAGCACCTCCAGCACGTGCTCCGGCACCTCGGCGACCAGGTCGGCCTCCTGCCAGATCAACGCCAGCTCCAGCTCCAGGTCGACCGGGTAGTGGGTACGGACCTCCGCGCCGAAGCGGTCCTTCAGCGGGGTGATGATCCGGCCCCGGTTGGTGTAGTCCTCCGGGTTGGCGCTGGCCACCAGGAAGAGGTCCAGCGGCAGCCGCAGCTGGTAGCCGCGGACCTGGATGTCCCGCTCCTCCAGCACGTTGAGCAGCGCCACCTGGATCCGCTCGGCCAGGTCGGGCAGCTCGTTGACCGCGAAGATGCCCCGGTTGGTGCGCGGCACCAGTCCGAAGTGGATGGTCTCCGGGTCGCCCAAGGTACGGCCCTGGGCCAGCCGGATCGGGTCCACGTCGCCGATCAGGTCGCCGACGCTGGTGTCCGGGGTGGCGAGCTTCTCGCCGTACCGCATCGAACGGTGCAGCCAGGCGATCGCCAGCTCGTCGCCGGCCTCGGCGACCAGCGCGCGGGACGCCGGGGTGAGCGGGTGCAGCGGGTGCTCGTTGAGCGCCGAGCCGGGGAGCACCGGCGTCCACTCGTCGAGCAGCGCCACCAGCGAACGGATCAGCCGGGTCTTGCCCTGGCCGCGCTCGCCGAGCAGCACCATGTCGTGGCCGGCGAGCAGCGCCCGCTCGACCTCGGGAAGGACGGTGTCGTCGTAGCCGACGATGCCGGGGAAGCGGTCCTCGCCGGAACGCATCCGGGCGAGAAGGTTGTCGCGGAGTTCGGACTTGACGCTGCGGTACCGGTGGCCGGAGGCGCGCAGCTCGCCCAGCGTGCCGGGCAGGTCGGCGGGCGGGACCGGGACAACCTGGTTGGGCTCAGTCACCCGACCCACGCTAGCGCGGGCCCGCGGCCGGCTGCCCGGTTCCGCCCGCCCGCGCTCCCCGCAGGGCCCGCGAACGGGCGGAACCGGGCGACCGGGAGCGGCGGATCCCCCCGTTCCCCGCGACCCGCCGCTCCCGGTCACTCCCGGCCGCAGCGGCGGCAGGCGCCCCGCCGCCGCAGCTGGTACGCCAGCGCCGCCGCGCCGAGGGCCACTCCCCACAGCGGCCAGAGCAACATTGGCGCGCCGGCCATGCTGAGCCCTTCCTCCAGCGCCCAGAACCGCGGGCTGGACAGCAGCCCGAGGGAGGCCGCGGTGACCGCGAGCGCCACCAGCCCGGCGGGGACCACCGCGAGCGGGATCGGCACCCGCCGCCCGGCCAGCCCGACCAGCCAGCGCGGGAAGCGCTCGCCCCAGGGCCGGATCAGCCCGACGGTGAGCACGGCGCCGACGGTGGCGAAGGCGCCCAGACCGGCCCCCGCCCAGACCAGGCCGCTGTCCTGCATCTCGTGGAGGAATGCCGGGGTGATGCCGAGCGGGATCCCGGCCGCCCAGGCGAACCGGGTGGCCGCGTAGGTCAGCGGGATCGCCGTGGCGGTCCAGGTCGCCCAGCGCCCCCACCGGGCCGCCGAGGCCGGGGTGGTCCAGCCCCGGGCCCGGCCGTCCCGGCCGCAGGCCAGGCAGGCGCCGCCCGCCCGTCGCCGGCCGGCCAGCAGCGCGCCGGCGAGCAGCACCCCGCCGACCAGGGCCGCGAACCGGGCGAAGAGCGGCCAGGTGAAGATCTCGGCGTAGTCGACCGGCGGCCAGCCGAACGGCGCCCCGAGGATGAGAATCGGCGCGTACCCGAGCACGACCAGCACCCGGGCGTCGGGCACCACCACGGCCAGCACGAAGGTGAGCGCCCAGCCGTAGCCGAGCAGCAGCACCCGCAGCGGGCCGCGTACCGGGGCGGACAGGGCCAGGGCGGTGACCGCGCCGGCCAGCAGCAGACCGCCGAACAGCGGGGCGCCGACCTCGACCGGGACCAGCCGCAGCAGGTTGGCGCCGCCGCCGTCCGGGTCGTCGGCGCCGAACGGGTAGCCGGCGCCGGTCAGGGTGGCGACCAGGGCGAGCACGCCCCAGACCGCCAGCCAGGCGGCCGCCATAGGCGCGGCCAGGTCGAGTCGGGACCGGGCGGCCCGGTGGGGTGGGGCGGAGGTGAGCGTCGTCATGGCTCCAGCCTGGGCGGCGCGCCGGTCGCGCCCCTCCCGCGCGGGGGCGAACCCGCTCCCCCGGCGGAGGGATCAGCCGGTCGGGACGACGAAACCCGACTCGTACGCGGCGATCACCGCCTGGGTGCGGTCCCGGACGCCGAGCTTGGCCAGCACGTTGCCGACGTGCGTCTTGACCGTCTCCGTGCCGACGACCAGCTCGGCGGCGATCTCGGTGTTGGACAGGCCGGCCGTCATCAGCCGGAGCACCTCCGCCTCCCGCTCGGTCAGCCGCGCCCCGACCAGCCGGCCCCCGCCCGACCCCGCGTACGCCCCGGCGAGCCGGCGGATCGCGGCGGGGAAGAGCAGCGAGTCCCCGTCGGCGACGGCCCGCACGGCGGTCACCACCTCCGCCGGGCGGGCCCGCTTGAGCAGGAACCCGCTCGCGCCGGCGCGCAGCGCCTCGTAGACGTACTCGTCGTTCTCGAAGGTGGTGATCACCAGGACCCGCGGCGGGTCGGCCGAGGCGGCGAGCAGCCGGCGGGTGGCCTGGATACCGTCGATGGCCGGCATCCGGACGTCCATCAGCACCACCCGGGGCCGCAGCCGCGCCACCAGCGGCGGCACCTCGGCGCCGTCGGCGGCCTCGCCGACCACCCGCAGGTCGGGCTGGGCGTCGATGATCGCCCGCAACCCGACCCGGATCAGCTCGTCGTCGTCGACGATCAGCACGTCGATGGTCACCGCGTCCCTCCCGTCACGGCGTCCGCCGGCGGGGCACCGGCAGCCGCACCCGGACCCGCCACCGGTCGCCGTCCCGCCCGGCGGTGATCCGGCCGCCCAGCAGCAGCACCCGTTCCCGCATCCCGGCCAGGCCGCGGCCGCCGCCACCGGCCCCGGTCGCGCCGCCGACGGCGTTCTCCAGCTCGATCTCCAACCCCTCCGGGGGTACGTCCACCCGCAGCCGGACCGGTCCGCGGCCGTACCGGGCGGCGTTGGTCAGTCCCTCCTGGACGATCCGGTAGCCCTCCCGGGACACCGCCGGGGGCAGTTCGCACAGCTCGCCGCCGATCCGCGCCTCCACCGGCAGCCCGGCGGCCCGGGTGTCGGCGACCAGCCGGTCGAGCTGGGCCAGGGTGCGCTGCGGCGCGGTGCCGGCCAGTGCGCGGACCCGCTCGTCGCTCCGCCGGAGCACGCCGAGGACGTGGTCCAGGTCGTCCATCGCGTGCCGGCTGGTCTCCTCGATCGCGGCCAGCGCACGGCGGGCGAACTCCGGGTCGTCGTCGAGCAGCTGGCGGGCCGCGCCGGCCTGGAGGGTGGCCACGGTGAGCGCGTGGCCGACGGAGTCGTGCAGCTCCCGGGCGAGCCGGTTGCGTTCGGCGAGCCGGACGGCCGCCCGTTCCAGGGCGGCGATCCGCTCCTGCGGGGACGGGCCGAGCAGCACCGGGGCCATCGAGGCGGCCAGCGCGCCGAGCCCGGCGACCGCGTAGCCGAGGCCGACCAGGACCAATGCCCCGGCCAGCGTGAGCCAGCCGGTGTTCCGCCCGTCCAACGGCCCCAGGCCGGTCGTCGCGTGCGGGCCGGTGTCGACGCCGAACTGCGCGACGATGAAGACCAACGCCATCGGCAGCGCGCTGATCAGCGCGAACATCACCAGGCCGCCGGTGGCCAGGTGCAGGCCGATCCAGAGCGCGGCGCGCAGCCGGGTCTCCCGGTCGATCCGGTGGCCGGCGACCGGCTCGGGCAGGTCGACGCCGAGCAACGCCCGGGCGGCGGCGATCTCCAAGGCCCGGCTGCCCTCCAGGAAGACCGGTACGGCGGCGATGACGGCGGCGACCACCAGCAACCCAAGCACCAGCGGGCGGGGCACCTCGCCGCGGGTCAGCAGCTGGGCGAAGGTGGCCACCAGCAGCACGTACGGCAGCACCAGCACCCCGCCGAGCAGCAGGAACACCCCACGCCGCCAGGTGCTGCCGCGGACCAGTGGCGCGACGACAGCTCCGGGACCCATCCGGTCATTCTCCCGCCGGCACCGGCCCCGCCGACTCCCCCGAGGTGGGGAGATCCGGCCTCAGCGGTGCTCCTGCACGTACTTCTCCGGGTCCTTGTCGGCGAAGCGCAGGTTGCGCCCGTTCTTGTGCTCGCCGTAGAAGGTCAGCCAGCGGGCGCCCAGCTCGGCCCGCAGCTCCACGCCGACGTGCCGGCGGAAGTCGGGCAGCGCCTCGTCCTCCTCCTCGGCGAGGTGCTCGCTGTTCTCCCGGCGGGCTCGCCACACGGCGGCCCACCACTCGTCCGAGCCGACCGGGTGCAGCTTCGACTCGGCGATCGCGTCGCGGATCTTGTTGTGGTCGCCGACGGCGTCCTCGGTCTCCCCCTCACCGTCGTCGCCGTGCTTGACCAGGTGCGGATAGAGGATGGTCTCCTCCGCCTCGGCGTGGATGTCCAGGTGCAGGGCGAGCGCCTCCCAGACGGCGAGCAGTTCGGCGTCGTCCCGGGCGTCGTCGAGTCGGGCGAAGCCGCGCCGGAAGGCGGCGTGGTCGTCGAGGATCAGCGCGGTGATGTCGTCCATGGTGCTCACTTCCCCAGCCGGGCGCGGATCAGCTTCGGCAGCGCGGCCAGGCCGGTGACCGGCCGGAACTGCCGGGCGGCGGTGGCCAGGGCGGCGTACTCGGCGTCGGTCAGGTCGATCTCGGCGGCGGCGGCGTTGCGTTCCACCTGCTCCACGCTGGACGCGCCGGGGATGGCCACCACGTTCGGGTGGTGCAGCAGGTACGCCAGGGCGATCTGGCTGGGGGTGGCGGCGTGCGCGTCGGCCACCTCGCGGAGGGTGGCGATCAGCGCGGTGCCGCGTTCCAGGTTCTCCGGCAGGAAGTACGGGTTCGCCCGGCGCACCGCACCGCTCGGGGGGTGCTTCGCGTCGTACCGCCCGGAGAGGAAGCCCTGCGCGAGCGGGCTGTACGCGATGACGATCCGGCCGGCCTGCTCGGCGTACGGGATCAGGTCCTCTTCCGGACCTCGATCGATCATGCTGTAGCGGACCTGGTTGCTGAGCACCCGGCGGCCCAGCGCGGCCTCGGCGAAGCGCCACCGGCGCAGGTTGTAGTTGCTGACCCCGACCTCGCCGACCAGGCCCACCTCCTGCAGGTCGCGCATGCCGCGCATGGTGGTGGTGTCGGCGACCACCGGGTTGGGCTGGTGCACCTGGTACAGGTCGATGCTGCGGACGCCGAGCCGGGCCGCGGAGGCGATCGCCCGCTGCTGCACCACCGGGGCGACCGGCAGCACCGGGAAGATCTTGCTGGCCACCACGACCTTGTCCCGGTCGTCGCCGAGCGCCTCGCCGAGGATCCGCTCGCTGCGGCCGAAGCCGTAGATCTCGGCGGTGTCGAAGAGGGTGACGCCGAGGTCGAGCGCGCGCCGGACGATGTCCGCCGCGCGGCGCTCGTAGTCGGGGCCGTAGCCCCACTCCTTCGAGCCGAACTGCCAGGTGCCGAGACCGATCTTCGAAATGGGCTTCGGAGTGTCGAGTGGGACGAATCGCATGGCCTCGAAGCTACCCGGCAGGGCCGGCCGGCACGCCCGTTCCGCCGCCCGGGCGCAGGGGCCGGGTGGATCCGCCGCCACCTGACGGGACGGTCTCGCGGAGCTCGGGAGCGGTACCACCCGACGGACTAGGCTGATGATCCGTGACCTACCTTGCCGCCGATGAGCGCTACGACCAGATGACCTACCGGCGCAGCGGACGCAGCGGGCTGCGACTGCCCGCCATCTCGCTCGGCCTGTGGCACAACTTCGGCCCGGACCGGCCCTACGAGCGGCAGCGGGACATCGTCCGGCGCGCCTTCGACCTCGGCGTCACCCACTTCGACCTGGCCAACAACTACGGCCCGCCGCCCGGCGCCGCCGAGGAGGCCTTCGGCCGGATGCTCGCCACCGACCTGAAGCCGTACCGGGACGAGCTGGTGATCTCCAGCAAGGCCGGCTATCTGATGTGGCCCGGCCCGTACGGCGAGTGGGGCTCGCGCAAGTCCCTGATCTCGTCGCTGGACCAGTCGCTGCGCCGGATGGGCCTGGACTACGTCGACATCTTCTACTCGCACCGGTTCGACCCGGACACCCCGCTGGAGGAGACGATGGGCGCGCTGGACGCGGTCGTCCGCTCCGGCAAGGCGCTCTACGTGGGCATCTCCAACTACACCTCGGAGCAGACCGCGCAGGCCGCGGCGATCCTGCGTGACCTGGGCACCCCGCTGCTGATCAACCAGCCGTCGTACTCGATGTTCAACCGGTGGACCGAGGACGACGGCCTGCTGGACACGTTGGCGGAGGTGGGCGCGGGCTGCATCGCCTACAGCCCGCTCGCGCAGGGCCTGCTCACCGACCGCTACCTGGGCGGCATTCCGGAGGACTCCCGGGTGCGTACCAGCGTCTTCCTCGACGAGAGCGCGCTGACCGACGAGAAGCTGGCCGCCATCCGGGGGCTCGCCGACCTCGCCGACCGCCGGGGGCAGACGCTGGCCCAGCTTGCCCTGGCCTGGGCGCTGCGCGACCCGCGGATGACCAGCCTGATCATCGGCGCGAGCAGCGTCGGTCAGTTGGAGGGGAACGTCGCCGCGGTCACCAACCTCGACCTCAGCGCCGAGGAACTGGCCGAGATCGATCGCCTGCTGGGCTGAGGAGCCGCCGGGCCGCCACGGGTCGTCCCGGGCGGCCCGGCGCCCGCGTCACCAGATGCGGCGGCGGCCGGCGCGGTGGCTGCGCACCTCGCAGGGGCGACCCGGGGGTACGGTGCCGGCCCGGCGCAGCCGCATCGCGACCATCGCGGCGAGCAGCACGGTGACCGCCGCCGCCGCCCCCACCACCAGCGGGAAGCTGTCGCCGCCCAGGCGGGTCACCGACGCCACGGGTACGCCGTCGCTCTCCACGGGCGGCGCGGTCAGCCCGGGTACCGCGGTGATGTGTGGCGGCGTCGCGGCCGGGGACGGGCCGGCGTTGGCCGGCGTTCCGCCGCGGATCGCGTCGGGCGCCCGGAAGACCACGTCGGAGCAGGAGTAGTAGCTGTCCGGGGTGTCGGAGTTCTGCCAGATCGTGTAGATCAGGTGCCGGCCGGTCAACCCCGCCGGCAGCCGCCCCGGAATCTGGTACGACCCGTCGCGCAGCGGCGGGTCGGTGACGGTCAGGAACGGGCGCGGGGCGAGGTCGGCCCAGCTCAGCCGGCTTCCCGGGTCGTAGCCGGGGCGGGTGGCGTAGAGCCGGAAGGTCCCCTTGTGCGGGATGGTGCCCCGGTAGCGGAAGGTGAACTTCGCGCCGGCGGTCAGCTCGGTCGCCGGCCAGTCCACCCGGGGCAGGTCCAACCCCCGGTACGCGGACAGCCCGCCGCTGCACAGCTCCCCGTCCGGGATCCGCTCCCGGTCCCGGCCGTTCACGCCGAAGACCCGGATGTTGTCCCACTCGCGTACCGCCGCCCCGGCGGAGACGGCGGCCTGGCAGGCGGGCGTCGAGGCGTCCCGGCCCTCCGGGCCGCAGGCGGCGGAGCGGCTCAGCGGGCTGGTCGGCGCGCCGTGCGCGGCGGCGGGAGATGCGGTGAGCAGCACGGTCGCGGCGACGGCCACGGCGGTGGCGAGCATTCGACGTACGGTCATGAGGTCGACCTCCCGCGCACTGGTACGGACCGGGGATCCGAACAGTTCGATCGGTGACGCCCCTCTCATCTTCGGCGGCGGCCCGCCCGGGCTCCGGCGCGGCGTCGCGGGGCGGCGGGCGGCACGGGGTTGGCTCTACAGTGACCGCACTCTCGATGGATCAAGGAGCGTGCGTGTCCGAGCCGCCTGAGACACCAGAACCTTCCGGGGTCGCCCCGCCGGCCGGCGCTGCGCCGGCCGCCGACGCGACGCCGTTCCTGCTCGTCGCGCCCGCCGTCGAGGGCGCCCCGCCCGGTCTGGTCTGGCCCGGCCGCCCGGGTGAGCCCGCCTGGGCCATTCCCGTCCAGGTCCCGGCCGGCACCCGGGGGTACGCGCTGTTCCTGCCCCTGCTGCCGGCCGGCGCCGACATCGCCGCACCGCCCAGCGCCGGGTCCACGGTGCCGACCGTCGGCCCGCCGGCCACCGCGGCCTCGGTGGCGGTCCCTCGGCAGGCCACCGGCGATGCCCCGACCCCGGCGATCCCCGCCCAGGCCACCGGCGACGGCACCACCACGGTGGACGGGCCGGCGGCTTCCCGGCCCTCGCAGGTCGGCGAGGAAGCTCCCGTGGCGGACCCGGGCGACCACGCGGCCACCGAACCCGGGACGCCGACCGCGCCCGACGCGGAACCGACTTCCGTCCCGGAGGACCACGCAGCGACACCGGCCGGAACGCAGGCCACCCCGGCGGCCCCGACGCAGTCCACCGGCGGCGCCCCCGCGCCGGCCCCGGGCGAGGGCACGGCCGTACCCGCCGCAACGCCCACCGGGCACCAGGCCGCCGCCCCGGGCGTCGGCGCGCCCGGTTACCCCGCCGGGCCCTACCCCGCCGCCGGCGTACCCGGCCAGCTTCCACCCGCCGTCGCACCGTTTCCCGGGGCCCGCCCGGCACCGCAGTGGGGCGGGCCGCCGGTCACCTGGACCCCCCGGCCCGCGGAGCCCCGGACGTCCTTCCTCGGCGCGCGCTGGCCGGGGCCGAAGCAGGCGACCGGGCGGGCCGTGCCCGCCGCGGTCCTGGCCGGGGCCCTGGGAGTGGCGTCCTTCGTCCCGCTGAACCGCACCGGCATCGGCTGGTTCCTCGGCTGGCTCGTCCTGACCGCCGCGGTGTTCGCCGCCGTCCGGCGCGGTACCGCCGCACTGCCCCGCACCGACCGGCTGATCCGGGCCGGCTGGGCGGCGGCCGCGCTGGCCCTGCTCTCCGTGCTCACCTTCCGCAACGCCTGGTGGCTGGTGACGTTCTGCGTACTCGGCGCGCTCGGCTGCGCGGCACTGGCCATCATCGGCGGACGATTGATCCGCTCGATCCTGTTCAGCCTGGTCGCGGCCCCGTTCGCCGCGTTCCGCGGGCTGCCGTGGGTACGCCGGCACGTCACCGCCTCGCCCGACGCGGGGATGGTCCGCCGGGTCACCGGATCGGTGCTCGGCACCGTCGCGGTGCTGCTGATCTTCGGCCTGCTCCTCTCCTCGGCCGACGCGGCCTTCTCCGAGGTGCTCGGCGCGATCGTGCCCGAGATCGGCGGGGGCGCGGTGTTCCGCTGGATCTTCCTGGCCGTGCTGGGCGGCCTGATCGCGGTGGCCGCCACCTACACCCTGGCCGCCCCGCCGGACCTGTCGACCGTGGACCGGGACGGCCGGAGCCGGCTGAGTGCCCTGGAGTGGGCGCCGGCCATCACCGCGCTGGTGGCGCTCTTCGCCGGCTTCGTCGCCGTGCAGTTCACCGTGCTCTTCGGTGGCCAGCGGCACGTCCTGAAGACCGCCGGCCTGAGCTACGCCGAGTACGCGCGCAGTGGCTTCTGGCAGCTGCTCTTCGTCACCCTGCTGACCCTGGCCGTGCTGGGCGGGGTGAGCCGCTGGGCGCGCCGGGAGACCCGGTCCGACCGGCTCCTGCTGCGGATCCTGCTCGGGCTGCTCGGCGCGCTGAGCGTGGTGATCGTGGTGTCGGCGCTGTCCCGGATGTACGCGTACCAGAAGGTCTACAGCTTCACCGGTGAGCGGATCTTCGTGATGGCCTTCGAGCTGCTGCTCGG
The DNA here is from genome assembly GCF_036902735.1 of Micromonospora lacuserhaii. NCBI lineage: Bacteria > Bacillati > Actinomycetota > Actinomycetes > Micromonosporales > Micromonosporaceae > Micromonospora > Micromonospora lacuserhaii. Next base: position 52,362 of record NZ_JBAKHO010000030.1, read on the forward strand.
CGCCGTCCTGCTGATGATCCTGGTGGCCGGCGTCCGCTGGCGCGGCCGCTGGATCCCCGGCGCCACCGTCGGGCTGGCCGTGCTGATGCTGCTGAGCCTGGCCGTGCTCAACGCCGAGGACTACGCGGCCCGCCGCAACGTCGCCCGGTACGAACAGACCGGCAAGATCGACGCCTGGTACCTGCGGGCGCTCTCCGCCGACGCCACGCCCGCCCTGGCCGACCTGCCCGACCCGGTCCGCCGGTGCACGTTGAGCTGGATCGACGACGACCTCGCCGAGCCCGACCCGTGGTACGCCTGGAACCTCGGCCGGGCCCGGGCCCGCGCCGAACTGAAGCGGCTCGGCCCGGCCGCGAGCGGTGGGCCGCGGGACTGCACCGCCGCCGACCAGTACGACCTGCCCAAGAGCCGTACGCCCCGCTGACCACCGCCCGAGCCGGCACGGCCCCGCCGTGCCGGCTCGGGGTGGCGGGCGTCGCCTGGGCCGAGGCTCCTGGAAGAACGACGAAGGGCGTCCGTCATTTCTGACGAACGCCCTGGTCGTGAAGGGTGGAGCCGAGGGGACTCGAACCCCTGACCCCCACACTGCCAGTGTGGTGCGCTACCAGCTGCGCCACGGCCCCTTGCTGTCGTTCCCGGTCGCCCGGGCACGACGAGAACTATACACACGCCGCCCGGCATGGTCATCTCGCGGGGGGTGCCCCCGCCCCGCCCTCAGTTGAGCGCGACGTCGGGCGGGAAATGGGCCACCGCCGCCATCATTCCACCCTGCCGGCGCAGCACCATCGGCCAGAGGTCGTCCGGCCGGTCGACGAAGGCGTCCCCGGGCAGCGCGTCGAACACGAACCAGGAGCCGTCCTCGACTTCCTGCTCCAACTGCCCCGAACCCCAGCCGGAGTAGCCGGCGAAGACCCGGATCCCGCCGATGCTGTCGCGCAGCTTCTCCGGGTCGGCGGAGAGGTCGACGGTGCCGACCGCGCCGGAGATCTGCTGGAAGCCGCGCAGCCGGCGCATCGGGTGCCGCATCCGGGCCAGGCAGATCGCCGAGTCCGGCTGCACCGGGCCGCCCTCGAAGAGCACCGCCGGGTGCCGGGCCAGGTCGCTCCAGTCGCCCAGCACGTCGGCGACCGGCACCTCGGTCGCCCGGTTCAGGACCACCCCGAGCGCCCCGCCGGCCTCGTGGGCGACCAGCAGCACGACGGTACGGTCGAAGTTCGGGTCCTTGAGGGCCGGAGTCGCGACCAGCAGCCGCCCGGTCATCGACTCCATGGCTGGACCCCCGATCGCCCGCCCCTCCTCTTGCATGTCGGACACCGTCAGCCGCGCACCGGGCCGTAGGACCGGGTGCTGCCGACCATCCGTGCTGTCACCGCCATGCCTGGCACCATAGCCTGCACCCCGGGCGCTGGCTAAGGTCTGACCGGCGGATGATCGAGCAGGATCGAGGGAGGCACGATGGGTCCGACGGCGGACATCGCGGTGATCGGCGGGTCGGGGCTCTACGCGCTGCTCGACGGCGCCACCGAACACCGGGTGGAGACGCCGTACGGCGCGCCCTCCGACGCCGTCACCATCGCCGAGGTCGGCGGCCGGTCGGTCGCGTTTCTGCCCCGGCACGGCCGGGACCACCGCCACCCGCCGCACCTGATCCCGTACCGGGCCAACCTGTGGGCGCTGCGCTCCCTCGGGGTACGCCAGGTGCTCGCCCCGTGCGCCGTGGGCGGGCTCCGGCCCGAGCTGGGCCCGGGCACCTTCGTGGTGCCGGACCAGCTGATCGACCGGACCAGCGGCCGGACGCAGACCTACTACGACCGGGGCGCGGTGCACGTGCCCTTCGGCGACCCGTACTGCCCGGTGGGCCGGCGTATCCTGCTGGCCGCCGCGACCGGCCGGGACGTGGCGGCGGTCGACGGCGGCACGGTGGTGGTGGTGGAGGGCCCGCGCTTCTCCACCCGCGCCGAGTCCCGGTGGTACGCCTCGATGGGCGGCACGGTGGTCAACATGACCGGCCACCCCGAGGCGGTGCTCGCCCGCGAGCTGGCCCTCTGCTACACCTCGATCGCGCTCGTCACCGACCTGGACGCCGGTGTCGAGGCCGGTGAGTCGGTGACCCAGGAGGAGGTGTTCCGGGTCTTCGCGGCGAACACCGACCGGCTGCGGGGCGTGCTGCTCGACGCGCTGGCCGCGCTCCCCACCGACCGGGACTGCCCGTGCGGGCACGCCCTGGACGGCATCAAGACCCCGTTCCCGCTGCCCTGAGCGGTGCCGCCGGACCAACGGTGACCGGCAAAGCGCCCGACTCGTCCCCGGACGCCCGATAGATTCGGCAGGTCGGGTGTGACTGTCGTGCCTCCCGGCGGCGAGCAGCACGCGCCGGGGACACGGAGGCATGGGTGATGGCGAGCGTCCGGGACACCACCTATGACCTGCTCCGCGCGTTGGGCCTGACCACGGTCTTCGGCAACCCCGGCTCGACGGAGGAGCCGTTCCTCAAGGACTTCCCGGCCGACTTCCAGTACGTGCACGCGCTGCACGAGGCGTCCGCGGTGGCGATGGCCGACGGGTACGCCCAGGCCACCGGCCGCCCGGCGCACGTCAACCTGCACACCGCCCCGGGTACCGGCAACGGGATGGGCAACCTGGTCACCGCCTGGCACAACCGCACCCCGCTGATCGTCACCGCCGGCCAGCAGAGCCGGGAGATGCTGCTGATGGAGCCCAGGCTGGCCAGCCGCCACCCCACCGAACTGCCCCAGCCGTACGTGAAGTGGGCGCACGAGCCGGTCCGCGCGCAGGACGTGCCGGCGGCGATCATGCGGGCCTACGCGACGGCCGCCCAGCCGCCCACCGGGCCGGTCTTCCTCTCCCTCCCGCTGGACGACTGGCACCAGCCGGCCGACCCGCCGCCGCAGGTGCGCACCGTCGCCACCCGGTTCGCTCCCGACCCGCGACGGCTGCGGGAGTTCGCCGCGGTGCTGGCGGGCAGCCGCTCCCCGGTGCTGGTCTTCGGCGCGGCGGTGGACCGGGCGGCGGCCTGGCCGGTGGCCGTGGCGGTGGCCGAGCGGTTGGCCGCGCCGGTCTGGTCCGCGCCGGCGCCGGAACGGGCCGCCTTCCCGGAGCAGCACCCGCACTACCGGGGGGTGCTGCCGTTCGCGATCGCCCCGCTGGCGGAGAAGCTGCGCGGGCACGACACGGTGCTGGTCGTCGGCGCGCCGGTGTTCCGTTACTACCCGCACGTGCCCGGCGCCCACCTGCCCGAGGGGACCCGGCTGCTGCACGTCACCGACGACCCGGACGAGGCGGCCCGCGCCCCGGTCGGCGACAGCCTGCTCGGCGACGCGGGGCTGACCCTGGCCGCCCTGCTGGACCTGCTCCCGGCGGCGGACCGGCCGGGGCCGGCGCCGCGACCCGCACCGGAACCCCCGGAGGCCGGTGCTCCGCCGAGCGCCGACGCGCTCTTCGCCGCCCTGGCCGCGTGCTGGCCCACGGACGGGGTGCTCGTCCAGGAGTCGCCGTCGAACCTGGCCGCCCTGCGCCGCCGGCTGGTGGTGAACCGGCCGGCGTCGTACTTCACGATGGCCAGCGGCGGGCTCGGCTACGGCCTGCCGGCGGCGGTCGGGATCGCGCTCGCCGAGCGGGACACCGGGCGCGCCCGCCCGGTGGTAGCGGTGATCGGCGACGGGTCGTTCCACTACTCGGTGCAGGCCCTCTGGACGGCGGCGCGGCTGCGCCTGCCGCTGGTCGTACTGGTCCCGATCAACGAGCAGTACGCGATCCTCAAGGCCTTCGCGGAGTTCAAGTCCACGCCGGGGGTGCCCGGGCTGGACCTGCCCGGCCTGGACATCACCGCGATCGCCCGGGGGTACGGCTGCGCGACCCGGGTGGTCGGCTCCCCCGACGAGCTGGGTGACGCGATCGGGGAGGCGCTGCGGGCCGACGGGCCGACCGTGCTGCCGGCCCCGATCAGCACCGAGGTGCCCCGGATCCTCTGAGGAACGGGCCCCGGGGTCAGCGGACCGGCTGGCCGAGCACCCGGCCGGTGAGCACGTCGAGCACCGGCCGGCCGCCGAGCGGGGCCTTCAGCGTCACGGTGACCGGCTCCAGCTTGAGCTGGGAGGTGCAGATGCCGGTGGCGCGGACGATCCCGCCGCCGACCACCACCACGTCGTCCCGCTCCTGCACGAGCGGGGTGAGGCCGCTGTCGCAGGCGCCCACGCCGACCACGTAGGTCAGCCGGGCCCCGTCCACCCGCTGGGTGTGGTCGGCGCCCACCACGCCGTCGACGGCCGGCCGGGGCGCCTCGGTGGGCTCGGGCACCGGGGTCACCGACTGCGGCGCCACGGCGACCCGGGCCACCGGCGTACTCAGTTCTTCCACGGTGAACAGCCAGGCCGGCACCTCCGCCACGCCCCGGCTGGTGCGGATCGGTGCGGTGCCGAGCTTCACGGCGGTGACGGTGAGCGGGATGCAGGCGGTGGAGACCGGGCTGGAGACGGAGCCGTCGGGGCCCGGCTCGATCGTGGGGCCGGGCACCTTCGGCCGCCCCTCGCACGGCGGCGGGTCGCCCTGGTCCAGCGTCTGGTACGCCTCGGCCGCGCTGACCAGCCGGACGCTCATCGTGCCGTCCGGGAAGCGGATCGTCCCGTCGGCGGGGCGGGCGTCCGGCACCTCGATCTGGTCGCGGTACCAGCCGGCCCGGAACGCGGTCTCGGTGTCGGCGTTGAAGCCGGGGTCGCCGAGGAGCACGGTCTGGTCCTGCAGCGGGACGAACCCGGTCGACCAGGACGGGCCCGGCCGCCACGCCTGCGCGACCTCGCTGGCCCGCTGGTCGAACGCCTGCCGGCGCGGGTCGGGGCTGCCACCGCCGGAGGCGCCGGCGTCGGGGCCGGAACCGGCCGGGGCGCAGCCGGCAGCGATGATCACCAGGGGCAGTCCCAGCAGAACCAGAGGTCGACGCATGCCTCTTGGACGCCCCGCGCCGCCACCCGGTTCCGCGCCGCTCAGGTCTCCCCGCCGAGATCCGTCTGGTACGCCTGCCAGAGCAGGTCCGCGCCGTGCTGGCGGTGCCGGGCCAGCGCCCGCAGCAGCTCGTCGACCCGGCGGCACAGCTCCTCGGCGTGGACGGTGGGTCGCTCCACGGCGTGCTGGAGATCGGCGAGCGCGGCGACGATGGCCGTGTGCTCCCGGCCGAGCAGCCGTACGCCGCGGTGCAGCCGGGGGGCCTGGGCGACCACCTCGGCGTAGAGGCCGGCCGGCCCCTCGGTGATCCGGACGTGTTCGGCGAAGCCCCGGCGAACCGGGGCGAGACAGACGATGAACCGCTCCCGCCAGCGCGGCTCCCCCGCCGGTACGGCGAGCGCCCGGGCCAGGCCGGACAGGTCGCCGGGCGGGACGGGCCGGCGGGCGGCGGGTGGGCGGGCCGCCGTGGGAACGACGGACGGCTGCTGGATCGGACCGGTGGCCATCGGGCACCTCCCGCGTTTGCTGCGCTACCGCGTACAGCGATGGTGGACCCGCAGGTCAGGGCTGTCCAGAGGGGTGGGCCGTCTCATTGCCCCCACGGGTACCAGCAGTCCCACCAGTCTCAGCTTCACCAAGCCCGCGCGGCTGACCGGGCGTCAGAGAGCCAGCGGGTTGGCCGCCATCGCCCGCAGCTGACCGGCGAGGGCGTGCACGTCACCGTCGCGTCCCCCGGTGGGTCGGTTGGCGGTCATCGCGTCGGCGAGCGCCCGCAGCTCGTGCGGGGGCAGTGGGGCCGACCCGCCCGCGCGCAGCGGGACGGTCACCCGCCGGCCGGTGTCGGGGTCACGCGCGACGATCGTCGGGACCCGGTACCCCGGCCCCGCGTCGCCGTCCCGGTAGGCCTGCACGCCGGCGGTGACCTCCGCGGCGGCCAGGTCGACGGTTCGGGCGCCGAGGGCACCTCGCACGGTCACCCGGGTGCCCTCCAGCCAGGCGGCGGTCCGCAGGGTCCGGAGCACCAGCCAGAGCCCGAGCAGCACGAACGGCAGCCCGCAGAGGCCGAGGAACCGCGCAGCTCCGAGCCCCGCCGCCGGAGTGTCCCCTCGCAGCTCCGGCGGGAGCAGCTCCGGTGGAAGGTCCTGGGCCGCTTGATAGGAGGAGAGCGGGTCGTCGTCGCCCAACATCCGCCGGACCAGACCGTCGGCGAGCAGCGGCAGCAGCACGAAGGCCGCACCGAAGAGGGCGAAGAAGAGGCCGACCAGGGCCATGAAGGCGCGCTGCCCGGCCGTTACGCCCACGGAGAGTGGGACTCTCTCAGCTGTCACAGGGGCAGCGTAGGTGGCCGGGGCCACTGCGGAAACGACTGTGCGCCCCGGTCCAGAGGACCGGGGCGCACATGAGGTGGTGGAGGTGCCGGGAATCGAACCCGGGTCCTTCGCCGCATTGTCAGGGCTTCTCCGAGCGCAGCTCGCTATGCCTCTACTCGGCCCCACCGCTCACGCGAGCGAGTTGGTGTGACGGGCCCAGTCGCTGATTAATCTCGCCGCACGGACCCCGCGACCGGGTCCGATTGGCCAGCCTCCTAGCTGATGCCGGCTGACTGGGACGAAGGCGTTCCCAGGCCGACAGACTCACTACTCGCCTCAGGCGGCGAGAGCGAAGTCAGCGCGATTGTTCTTGGCGCTTATTGTTTTCCGACGAACGATTCTCGAGACGACGTCGGCTTCCTCGGCTCGCTTCCCCTGCCGCAACGTACGAAGTCGAAACCAGTCACCCCCTCGATCGGCCGCCCCTGTAGCGGCACTGACAAGCCTAACGCCTGCCGCAACGGGTTTCATCCCGAGCCCCCGTCGGCGGACCGCGCCCACGGACAAACGCGACGAATTACTCCTCCATGCCCTTGCCACGCCGGCCCGACACCCGGGCGATCTCCCGGTCGGCGTCCCGCTTGGCGAGGTCCTGGCGCTTGTCGTACGACTTCTTACCCTTCGCCAGGGCGATCTCCACCTTGGCCCAGCCGTCGGAGAAGTACACCTGCAACGGGACCATGGTCAGGCCACCCTCGCGGGTCTTGCCGATCAGCCGGTCGATCTCCATACGGTTGAGCAGCAACTTGCGGGTACGCCGGGGCTCGTGGTTGGTCCAGGTGCCCTGGGTGTACTCCGGGATGTGCATGCCGTGCAGAAAGAGCTCGCCGTCACGTTCCTGCGCGAAGGCGTCCACCAGCGAGGCGCGCCCGGCCCGCAGCGACTTCACCTCGGTGCCGGTCAACGCCATGCCCGCCTCGTACGTGTCGAGGATGGCGTAGTCGTGGCGCGCCTTCCTGTTGGAGGCGACCACCTTGCGGCCCTTTTCCCGTGGCATCCGGCGCCACCCCCTTTCGGTACGGCCCGCGGCCGGGCTGGCCGGTCGGCGGGCGGAGAGATCATGCTACCCGAATGACAAGGGCCCTCCCGCGCCGTTTATTCCGGCACGGGAGGGCCCTCGGAGAGCCGTCGGGTGACTAGACCCGCAGGTAGAAGCGGAGGGTGACCCAGGCGGTGACCGCGCTGATCAGGCCACCGACCCCGGCCATCAGCGGGAACATCAGGAAGACGTCCGACCACTGGATCGGAGAGAGCAGCCCCTCCAGAGCCTTCAACGACCCGCTGAAGAGGAACTGTTTCGCGACGACCAGCGCGACCAGGCCGAGCAGTGAACCGATCAGCCCGGCGACCACGGCCTCCAGCACGAACGGCGCCTGGATGAACCAGTTCGACGCGCCGACCAGCTTCATGACCGCGACCTCACGCCGCTTGCTGTACGCCGCCACCTGGATGGTGTTGGCGACCAGGAGCAGCGCGGCGACAGCCATCACGATCGCGGCGGCCAGCGCGATGTTCTGGATCGCGGTGAGGATGTTGAAGATCTTGTCCAGCAGCTTGCTCTGGTCGACGATCTCCGAGATGCCCGCGGTGTCCTTGTACTGGGTGTAGATCGCCCGGTACTCCTCCGGGTTGACCAGCGTCAGCCGGAACGACTCGGGAAGCTGGTCCGCCTTGACGGCGTTCACCAGGTCGGGGGCGTCCTGGTACATCTCCTTGAACCGCTTGTACGCCTCGTCCTTGTTGACGTACGTGACCTCCTTGACCAGGGGGTCGCTCTTCAACTTGGCGTCGAGGTCGTTGCGCTGCTGCTCGCTGACCTCGGTGTCCAGGAAGATCGAGACCTGGACGTTCTCGTAGTAGAGGTCCTTCATGTCGCCGACCTGCTTGTACATCAGGCCGCTCGCGCCGAGCATGGTCAGCGACACCGCCATCGTGATGATCATCGCGATGGTCATGGTGACGTTGCGCCACAGTCCGACCAGTACCTCGGACAGGACGTATTTCATCCGCATCGGGTGTTCCTCCGGCTCTCCGGCATGAGGTGTTCGTCGTCAGGGTGTACGGCAGGGGTGGAGCTGCGGCTCACCCGTAGACGCCGCGGGCCTGGTCGCGCACGATGCGGCCACTCTCGATCTCCACGACGCGACGACGCATCTGGTTCACGATGTTGGAGTCGTGGGTGACCATCACGACGGTCGTGCCGGTGCGGTTGATCCGGTCCAGCAGGCGCATGATCTCGATCGAGGTGTCCGGGTCCAGGTTTCCGGTCGGCTCGTCCGCCAGGAGGATCAGCGGACGGTTGACGAACGCCCGGGCCACGGCCACCCGCTGCTGCTCACCACCGGAGAGCTCGTGCGGGTAGCGGTGCTCCTTGCCACCGAGCCCGACCAACTCCAGCACCTCCGGCACGACCCGGCGGGCGACCGCCTTGGTCTTGCCGATCACCTCGAGGGCGAACGCCACGTTCTCGTACGCGGTGCGGTTGGGCAGCAGCCGGAAGTCCTGAAAGACGCAGCCGATCGAGCGCCGGAAGTGGGGTCGCTTCCAGGAGCGCATCGAGGTGACGTCCTTGCCGTTCACCACGACCCGGCCCTTGTTGGGCGCGACCTCGTGGAGCAGCATCTTGATGATCGTGGACTTGCCGGAGCCGGATGGACCGATGAAGAAGACGAACTCGCCCTTCTCGATCGAGACGGACACGTTGTCGAGCGAAGGCCGGGACGCCTTCGGGTACGTCTTCGTCACTTGCTCAAGCTGAATCACGGGTCGTGAGTCTACGCGGTGTAACCGCTGAGCCAAGTCCCACGCCCCACCGATGCGAGGCGCGTCATCGATTCACCCGGTCAACCGAAGATCGATGACGCGCTCCGCCCCCGGGCGATCACACAGCGTCGTTGGCGAGCTGCTGCTGCTTGCGCCAGCGGATCCCGGCCTCGATGAAGCTGTCGAGGTCCCCGTCGAAGACGGAGGACGGATTGCCGGTCTCCTGCTCGGTTCGGAGATCCTTCACCATCTGATACGGGTGCAGCACGTACGAGCGCATCTGGTCGCCCCAGGAGCTGGTGCTGCCGGTCTTCAGGCCGGCCAGCTTCTGCTCCTCCTCCTGCCGCTTGCGCTCCAGCAGCCGGGCCTGGAGCACCCGCATGGCGGAGGCCTTGTTCTGCAGCTGGGACTTCTCGTTCTGGCAGGTCACCACGATGCCGGTGGGGACGTGGGTGAGCCGCACCGCGGAGTCGGTGGTGTTGACGCTCTGGCCACCCGGGCCGGAGGAGCGGTAGACGTCCACCCGGATCTCGTTTTCCGGGATGTCGATGTGGTCGGTCTGCTCGGTGACCGGCAGCACCTCGACGCCGGCGAAGCTGGTCTGCCGGCGGCCCTGGTTGTCGAAGGGGCTGATCCGGACCAGCCGGTGGGTGCCCGACTCGACGCTGAGCGTGCCGTAGGCGTACGGGACCTTCACGGTGAAGGTGGCGGACTTCAGGCCGGCCTCCTCCGCGTACGAGGTCTCGTAGACCTCGGTCGGGTAGCCGTGCCGCTCGGCCCAGCGCAGGTACATCCGCAGCAGCATCTCGGCGAAGTCGGCGGCGTCCACCCCGCCGGCGCCGGCCCGGATGGCGACCAGCGCCTCCCGCGAGTCGTACTCGCCGGAGAGCAGGGTGCGGACCTCCATCTCCTGGATGGCCTTGCGCAGCCCGGCGATCTCGACCTCGACCTCGGTCAGCACGCCGGAGTCGCTCTCGTCCTCGGCCAGCTCCAGCAGCACCCGGCAGTCGTCGAGGCGGGAGCGCAGGCTGCCCAGCTTGCTGATCTCGCCGTTGACGTACGACAGCTGGGAGGTCACCTGCTGCGCCTTGGCCTGGTCGTCCCAGAGATCCGGCGCGGACGCCTGCTCCTCGAGCCGGGCCTTCTCCTCCTGCAGGCGGTCGAGGTTGAGCACGGACTCGATGTTGCGGAGGGTGGCGTCGAGTTCCTTGAGCTGTTCGGCGTAATCGGCAGCGGTCACGACAGATAAGCGTACTGTGCGCGCGGCGATCCGCTCACCTCACACCGCCGACCAGGCCGGATGATCAGCCGACCGGGGCGGTCTTGAGCCAGGACAGGGCGGCCTTGTGATAGGCCACGGCGAACTCCAACGCGCTGGCGTCGTAGGGGTCGCCCTCCTTCTTGGCGTTCTTGACCTGTTCCCGCACCGTGGCCAGCGCCTCGGTGTGGTATTCGTTCGCCGAGGCGTACAGGTTCTTCAGCTGGCTCGACGAGTGCAGGTTGCCGAACGCGATCCGCAGGGCGATCGGGTTGCGGATGGTGTCCCGCCCCGGGTTCTCCGCCAGCCAGCGGGAAAATGTCCGTTTCCCGCTCGCGGTGATCGCGTACGGCTGGCTCATCCGCGGCCCGGGCTTGCCCAACCGCACGAACCCCCGCTCGGCCAGCACCGGCAACTCGCGGTAGACCTGGCTGCGGGTCATCGACCAGTACGGCGCCAGCCGGCGCTCAGCGGCGGCCATCAGCTGACCGCCCGTCATGGGACCCTCGTGCAGCAGGCCGAGCAGGGCCGCCGCGGTGGGGTTGACTCCGGAATCCGCCATGCCCTCTAAGCTGCCACTTTGCCGTCGCGGCGTCCAGGATTTCCGTATTTGCCACCCGGCAGGATTTCCAATGTGCACTGTCGGCGGACGACAGTGGCGCCAGGACTATCGATGCCCGCCGGCCGGATGGCGCCCGGACCCCACGGACGGCCGAGGGGCGGGCCCGCGCCGACCGCCCGGGCGGCCGGGCCGACGACCGGTGACGCTTCCCGCGCCACCGGCCGCCGTCGCCGGGTTCAGCCCATGTGGGGGTACGTGTGGTCGGTCGGCGGGACGAAGGTCTCCTTGATCGTCCGCGGCGACATCCAGCGCACCAGGTTGTGCCAGGAGCCGGCCTTGTCGTTGGTGCCGCTGGCCCGGGCGCCGCCGAAGGGCTGCTGCCCGACCACCGCGCCGGTCGGCTTGTCGTTGATGTAGAAGTTGCCGGCCGCGTACCGCATCTTCTCGGCCACCGCGTCGACCACCCGGCGGTCGTTGGCGAAGATCGAACCGGTCAGCGCGTACGGCGCGATCGACTCGGCCTGGGCGACCACGTCGTCGAAGCGGGCGTCGTCGAAGACGTGCACGCCGAGGATCGGGCCGAAGTACTCGGTGGTGAAGGTCTCGTGCGCCAGGTCGCTGCACTCGAAGAGGGTCGGCCGGACGAAATACCCCACCGAGTCGTCGGCGGTGCCGCCGGCGATCACCCGGCAGGCGTCGTCGCCGTTGATCAGCTCCAGCGCGGCGGTGTGCCGGCCGAACGCCTTGTCGTCGATCACCGCGCCACCGAAGTTGCTGAAGTCGGTGACGTCGCCGTAGGTCAGCGAGTCCGCGGTGGCGGCCAGCCGGTCGCGCAGGCCACCCTCCCAGAGCGAGCGCGGCACGTACGCCCGGGAGGCGGCCGAGCACTTCTGCCCCTGGTACTCGAAGGCGCCCCGGATCAGCGCGGTGTGCAGGGCGTCGACGTCCGCGCTGGTGTGCGCGACCACGAAGTCCTTGCCACCGGTCTCGCCGACCAGCCGCGGGTAGCCCCGGTAGCCGGCGATGTTCTCGCCGACGGTCCGCCACAGGTGCTGGAAGACCTTGGTGGAGCCGGTGAAGTGGATGCCGGCCAGGTCCGCGTCGGCGAGCACGACGTCGGAGACCTCCTCGCCGCGCCCGGTGACCATGTTGATCACGCCGGGCGGCAGGCCGGCCGCCTCGAAGAGCCGCATGGTGAAGTGCGCGGCGAACTGCTGGGTCGGGCCCGGCTTCCAGACCACGGTGTTGCCGAGCAGGGCCGGCGCCGAGGGCAGGTTGCCGGCGATCGCGGTGAAGTTGAACGGGGTGACCGCGTAGACGAAGCCCTCCAGCGGGCGGTGGTCGAACCGGTTCCACACCCCGGGCGACGACTTCGGCTGGGCCTCCAGCAGCTGCCGGGCGAAGTGCACGTTGAACCGGAGAAAGTCGATGAACTCGCACGCCGCGTCGATCTCCGCCTGGACGGCGGTCTTCGACTGGCCGAGCATGGTGGCCGCGTTCAGGGTGTCCCGCCACGGGCCGGCGAGCAGCTCGGCGGCGCGCAGGAAGATCGCGGCGCGCTCCTCGAACGGCAGCGCCCGCCACATCGGGGCGGCGTCCTTGGCGGCCTTGACCGCCGTACGGGCGTCGTCGTGGGTGGCGTGACCGGTGACCCCGAGCACGTGCGCGTGCTTGTGCGGCTGCACCACGTCGATCGACTCGCCGCTGGCCATCCGCTGCTCGCCGGCGATCGTCATCGGCAGGTCGATCCGCTCGGCGGCCAGCTCGGTCAGCCGCCGCTGGAGTCGCTCCCGGTCGGCGCTGCCTGGCTCGTAGGTGCGTACCGGCTCGTTGTGCGGCTCGGGTACGGAGAACACGGCGTCCATCACAGGCTCCTGTGCGATCTCGACGGCGGTGGCGAAATCGGACCCGCGGGCACCGACCGGACGGCCGGACGCCGGGCGCCGCGGGGTGGACCGTCCGCGGCGGCGGGACCTCCGGCGATTCTCCCACGCCCCCTCGGCGGCGGTCGCGCCCCGCCCGCCCCGCGCCGTAGATCATCAGGTTCGTGGCGATGTTCGGCTCGGATCCGTACCCGAAAGTCCCGATCCGCCGAAGGAAAGCAGGAGGCCGGCGCCCTCGCGGGCGTGGCCGGACCGCCGCCGGCGGGCGCGTACCCTGGGTTGCCGTAGCCCGTCCCGGCGCCGGGGCGGGTGACGCGTCGAAGGGGAGACGATGAGCAACCAGCCCGGCAGCTCGACCGCCGCGGAGCCGGACCAGCCGGACGCCACCGACCCGGCCGACCGGGGCGCGACGGAGGCCGGCGAGAACCGCCCGGCCCGCGCGCCGGGCGCCCCCGTGCTGGCGTTGCTGGCGGTCGGCTGGCTGGCCGCGATGCTCTGGTCCACCCGGGAGGCGATCAGCTCGGCGGCGGCCGGGCTCACCGCGCTCACCCTCTCCGCCTTCGCCCTGCCCGGCGTGATCTCGGCCGCGCTGGTGGCGGGCGCCGCGGTCGCCCTGGCGGTGACCGAGCAGCTCGCCCGGCGCAGCGACCGGGCCACCCTGCGGTTCGTGGCGGCGATCGGCACCGGCCTGCTGGTCGGGCTGGGCACCGCCCTCGCGATCAACCTGACCTACGCGGACAACGCGACGACCAACACCATCGCGGGCACCAGCGCCGCCGCGGCCATCATCGGCGGGGCCATCGCCGGGGCCCGCAGCGCCGCCCCGGTCGGCGCGATCGTCACCGCCGCGCTGGGCACGCTGCTCTTCGTGGTGGCGTTCAGCCGGGTCCGCGACCCGCTCTTCGACGTCTTCGGCTCCGACGGCACCCAGGCGTCGCTGGTCGACGCCGCCAAGTGGGTGTCCCGCACCGAGTCGCTGCTCGCCGGGCTGATCGCCGGGCTGATCGCCTTCGGCTACCTCACCTGGGCCCGCCGCCGGGCCGTCCGGCGCGACCCGGCCACGCCCGCGCTCCGCTGGCCCGCGTACCTGCTCGCCGGGGCCGGTCCCGGCCTGCTCCTGCTGCTCGCCGAGGTGATCATCCGGACCGGCGGCCGGACCCTGCTCGACCTTGCCGGCGCGCTCAGCGAGGCCGACGCGGTGGCGCAGACCAGCCTCGGCACCTCGCGGCTGGACAACGGCATCTGGGTGCTCTTCGTGGGGGCGCTGACCGCGCTCGTCGCCTTCGGCCGCACCCTCGGCCCGGCGGCGCGCGAGGACGAGGAGCCGGAGCCGGCCGAGGACTGAGCCGCCCGGCCCGCCTCGCCGGCCCGCCCTCGCCGGCCCGCCCCTCAGGAGGCGGAGCGGATCAGCAGTTCCAGCTCGGAGGGGGCGTACCACTCCAGCTCGTGGTCCTCGGCGCCTTCGACGGTGAACTGGGCGTCCGGGTCGCCGGCGGCGGCCTCGACCACCACGTCGACGGCCGCGGCGACGTCCTCGGCCGCGTCGGCGCCGTCCACGTGCAGCGCGGCGATCGCCGACGCGGGCACCGGACCGGCCAGGTGGACGGTGCTGGACCCGAGGTCGACGTCCGCCCGGCCGACCGCCGCCCGGGGCAGGTCCACCGAGACGACGACCCGGCGGCGGGGCGCGGCGGGGTCCTCCCGCAGCAGGGCCAGGGCGTCCTGGGCGGCCCGGGTGAAGGCGACGTACTCCAGCTCCTCCTCGTCGCCCTCGGCGTACCACTCGCGCAGGGCGGGGGTGACGGCGTGCGCCTGCACCACCGGCAGCCCGTGCTCCCCCAGCCGGGCCAGCATCGGCACGGTCGCCGGGACGTAGACCCGGACCAGCTCGTCGCTCACCGTCGTCTCCCTCGATCGCTCCGCCGGCGGACTGGCCGGTCCCGGCCGCCGATCATGCCGTACGCCGAGACCGTCATACACCGCGCACCGGCCCGGAGGAAGTTCCCGCACCGTAGCGGGGTGGGCGGCGATGCTGGGCCGATCCGGCGGTCGATGGCAAACTGAGGCAAACGACGCCAACACCGGGGGTTTTCCGTGGAGCCGAGGTTTCTCCTGCTCTCCGACGTGGCCACCGAGTTGAACGTGTCGGACTCGCAGGTCTACCACATGGTGCGCAGCGGGGAGCTGCCCGCGATCAAGATCGGCGGCCGGGGCCAGTGGCGGGTCGAGCGCGCCCGGTTGGAGGAGTACATCGCGCGCAAGTACACCGAGACCGCCGACTGGGTCCGCGGCAATCCGCTCCTCGATCGCGACACCGAGTAGTCGCCCGGATCCGCAGAGCCATTGACGGTGGGCAGTGGCGTGCCTGAGAATCTAGCCTGTCGGAGGCAAACGAAAGCAAACGCAAGGATTGAGGGCCTGATCATGGTTGACTCTCGCCGTCCCGGGCC
This sequence comes from Micromonospora lacuserhaii, assembly GCF_036902735.1. Lineage (NCBI taxonomy): Bacteria > Bacillati > Actinomycetota > Actinomycetes > Micromonosporales > Micromonosporaceae > Micromonospora > Micromonospora lacuserhaii. Next base: position 67,607 of record NZ_JBAKHO010000030.1, read on the forward strand.
CAGCCGTCCGCCGATCCGGCTGCGCCCCGCGCCGGTGAGCGACCCGCCCTACGCCGACGAGTCGGCCGACCTGTGGCCCCGGCCGGCCGGTCAGCTCGCCCTGGACCTGTTCGGGTCGGCCCGCCAGCCCGCCGGCCGCCCGACCGGCCGGCGGGTCGACCCCCGGCCGGGGCCGGTCCGCCCCGGTGGGTCGCCGCACCCGCCCGGTGCCCTGGCCACCGCCACGCCGAAGGCCACCCGGGCCGCGCACCGGTTCGTCGGCACCTGCCTGGAGATCCTCAACGGCTACCGGCCACCCGGGCAGCTCCGCGCCCTGGTCGAGCCCGGCCGCGCGGTCGAGTTCTCGGCGGAGCTGGCCCGGGCGGCGACCCGGGGCGGGCCGGTGCGCCGCAGGGCGGCCCGGCCGACGGTGCACCTGCGCCGGCTGCGGGTCTGCGAGCCGAGAGCGGCCGCCGTCGAGGTCGCCGCCGTCCTCGCCGGCGGCGGGCGGAGCTGGGCGATGGCGGTACGCCTGGAGCACCGTCGAGGCACCTGGCTCTGCACCGTCCTGCAGGTGCTCTGACCCGCCCTCAGCCCCGACCGCGCGGTCCCCCTGTGCCGACCGGGGCGGCGGACCGAGCACGTGGCCGCAGAGGAAGGTCGGCGCGCAGTTGCACCGGCCCCTCGACGGCGGTGTCGCCGGATCGGGCGGCGCGGACGGCAATCGGCCGCAACCTCGCCGGCGAAGGCGATCACACACTGAGCGATATGACTCGCCGTCATATTTATGACCCACCGTCATACCGCTCCCTACGAAGCGGGCAGCAGGTGACGCCACGATCCGTGATCGCGCGCCGACTGGGCAGCGGGCGCCGGACCACGGCCCCGGCAGCAGGACCACGCAACCCGGCAGCCGGCCACGCACCCGGGCAGCAGGCCCACGCACCCGGGCAGCCAAACCACGCACCCGGGCAGCGGAAGAGCCGCGGTCCCGAAGGACCGCGGCTCCTCTCACGTCACTGGCTTCCGGGGCGGCTGCCCCGGACGGGATCAGGCGCCGCCGTTGGGCGCCCCGTGGCAGCGCTTGTACTTGCGGCCGGAGCCACACGGGCAGGGCGCGTTGCGGGACGGACCGCCCGCCTCGCCCCGGTCCACCGGCGCCGCCCGCCGGGCGGTGTTCGCCGCGACGGCCTGGCCGCTCGCCCCGGTGGCCGCCGGCCGACGCGGCGCGCCGGACG
>NZ_JBAKHO010000002.1:0-273186 GCF_036902735.1 Micromonospora lacuserhaii
GCTACGATCCGACTTGGTCGACGGCGACCGGCCGGCAGCCCGGCCGGGCCCCCGCGCGACGGTGGAGGGGACCCCGCCGCGCCCCGCCGGCACCGACCCGGCGGACCTCGCGCCCGCCGGCCCCCGGGGCGCCGGCCGGTCCGGATCCCGCCCTGACCGCCGTGGAGGCGAAGTCCGGCCGGCCGCTCCGGACGCCGACAGCCCGCACCGGCTGCCGGGTGCCGTCCGCGGCCGGTGGGCGGACGGCCGGGCGACGGAAGCCCACGCCGGGTTGCCGACCGACACACGGTCCCCCACCCCCGCCGGGTTCCCGCCGCACCTGACGCCGGTCGGGCCCGCCCCCACCACGACCGGTGACCGACGGATCGACCGGGTTGATGTCGACACGGCGGGCAACGAGCCGTTCGCTCAACCCTCCACCGTGGACCCCTGGCCGGCCCTGCCCGAACAGCTCGACACCGGGCGGGGCCCGGTGGTCGTATCCCCGGCGACAGCGACCCCGACGGCCCGGTACGGGACGGGCAACCGCTGGCCGGCGCTGCCCGACGACCGGCCGGCGCGGCTGCCGGCCGGCGCCGCCGCGGATCCGGCGCACCTGGACCGGCTCGCCGCCGAACAGCGGGGGGCGTGATGGAACGCGTCGCCTTCCTCGTCGACGAGACCGGCGCCCGGGTCGACTGCCTGCTGAACCCGGAGACGGTGCAGGTCACCCGGCTGGCCGGGATCCGCCCTCGGGGTGTCGGCGGCGGGCAGCTCGTCGGGGCCGGCCTCGCCGACGACCCGCTGGTCTACACCGGCGGCGGCCGCACCGAGCTGGTGCTGGACCTGCTCTTCGACACCGACCTGGTGGAGGCGCAGGCCCGCCCCGAGGACGTCCGCACCCTCACCCGACCGCTGTGGATGCTGGCCGAGAACTCCGCCGCCGAGCAGGGCCGGCTGCGCCCGCCGCTGATCCGGCTCGTCTGGGGCAAGACCTGGAACGTGCCCGGGGTGATCGTCGCCATCGCCGAACGGTTCGACGCGTTCACCCTCACCGGGTCGCCGCGCCGGTCCTGGCTGCGGCTGAAGCTGGTCCGGGTCGCCGAGTCCGCCGACCAGGCGCACGAAGGGTTCGAGGAGGAGCTGGCCGCCGCGGCGACCCCCACCGCCACGCCCGGCTCGGCGGTGGTCGCCGCCGGCGACGGCTCGGCGATGCCGGGTTACTCCGGCGTCCGGTTCGACCTGCTCGCCCACGACGCGCTCGGCTCGCCGCTGCGCTGGCGGCTGCTCGCCGAGCACAACCGGATCACCGACCCGCTCACCGTGCCCGCCGGCACCGCCCTCGCGGTGCCGCCGCTCGGCGCGGGCGGCGCCGCGGCGGGAGGCACCCCGTGACCGCCTGGCCGACCGTGCTGCTCGACGGCGTACCGCTGGACGGGGCCACCGCCCACCGGCTCCGCTCGGTGCGGGTCGCCGCCCGGCTGGACCAGCCCACCCAGTGTGAGGTGGTCTGGGCCACCCGTCCCGGCCCGGGCGCGCTGGACCTCGGCCGCGGCCCGGCGGTGCCGACCGGCGCGACGCTCGACGTCCGGCTCGCCGACGACCCGCTCTTCGCCGGCGAGGTGACCTGCGTCGAGGTGGAGTACGCGGCCGACGGCGCCGCCCTGCTCCGGCTGCGCGGGTACGACCCGGTGCATCGGCTGCGCAAGCGGCAGCAGTTGCGGGTCTTCGAGTCGGTCACCGCCGCCGACCTGGCCCGGGAACTCTGCGCCGAGGTCGGGCTGAGCGTCGACGCCGACGCCGACGGCCCCCGGTTGGACCGGGTGCTCCAGCACCGGCAGAGCGACCTCGACCTGCTGGTGGAGGTGGCCGGCCGGGCCGGGCTGCACCTGGCCGGCGACGACGACCGGCTCCGGCTGGTCACCCTCGACGGGTACGGCGAGCCGGTCGAGCTGACCCTCGGCCGGACGCTGCACTCGCTGCGGTTGGCCGCCAACCTGGACCGGGCCGCCGGGCAGAGCGCCGCGCTGGGCTGGCATCCGCAGCGGGCCGAGCCGATCAGCCAGTCCGCCGACACCGCCCGCACCGGCCGGCGGATCCCCCTCGCGCCCGATCCGGCGGCCGTCGGCGCCGACGGGGTCCGCACGGCGGTCGACCAACCCGGTCGCAGCGACGACGAGCTCGCCGCGCTCGCCCAGGCCGGGCTGGACGCCCGGGTGGCCGCGCTGGTGACCGCCGAGGGCGTCGCCGAGGGCGACCCGGCGCTGCGCCCCGGCCGGCGGATCGCCCTCGCCGGCGTCGCCGACGACCTCGCCGGGGTGTACGTGCTCACCGAGGTGACCCACACCGTCGACGGCAACGGGCACCTGACCACCTTCTCCACCGCCCCGCCGCCCGCCCCGCCGGCCGCGGCGGTGCCCGCGGCGGTCGTCACCCTCGGCACGGTCACCGATGTGGACGATCCGGACCGGCTCGGCCGGGCCCGGGTGACGTTGCCCGCGTACGGGGACCTGGACGCCGGCTGGCTGGCCGTGCTCAGCCCGGGCGCGGGGCGGGGCAAGGGGATCGTGGCGCTGCCCGACCCGGAGGACACCGTGCTGGTGGCGCTGCCCGGGGGCGAGCCGGCGTCCGGGATCGTGCTCGGCTCGCTCTTCGGCGCCGTCGAGCCGTACGACGCGGGGATCGCCGACGGGCGGGCCCGGCGCTGGTCGGTACGGACCTCCGGCGGGCAGACCATCGTGGTCGACGACGTGGCCCGCAGCCTGCGGGTGGCCACCGACGCCGGCAGCTTCCTGGAGATGACGCCCGACCTGACCACCCTGCACGCCGCCACCGACCTGGTGCTCTCCGCACCCGGCCGCGCGATGGTGGTGCGCGCCCGCAGCGTCGACTTCCTGCACGCCGACGCGACCGAGGACGCGGCGACCGCCCGGGAACAGGCCGGCGCACTCGCCCGCGCGAGCTCAGGAGGTGGCTGATGCGCTGGATCCACCGGCAATCCGTGATCACCTGCGACCACGACGGGCGGGTGACCAACCGGGCGTCACAGGGCTGGCTGCGGGTCACCGGCCAACCGGTGCTGGTCGACGCCGACCCGGAGGGCCGGGACATCGTGGCCTGCCCCAACTACGGCCCGACCATCAAGCCCTGCGTCACGACGCTGTCCGTCACCGTCGGTTACAGCGACTGGCTGCGGGTCGACGGGCACCGGATCGTGCTGTCACACCTGGACGGGCTCACCGACGGCACCCCGCCGGGGCTGGTCCATCACCGGGTCCGCGACCCGCGGCAGAGCCTGGTGGAGGCGGACCGGTGAGGGCGTTCCGCTTCGTCGGCGCCGGCTTCGACGCCGGCCGCACCGGTGGCCTGGCGCTGACCGCGGCCGGCGGCCTGGCCATGACCGACGGCGACGAGACCGTACGGCAGGCGCTCTACCTGCTGCTCTCCACCACGCCGGGCGAGCGGCTGATGCGCCCCGGGTACGGCTCCCGGCTGCACCGGCTGGTCTTCGCCCCGAACGACGACACCACCGCCGGGCTGGCCATCCACTACGTCCGCCAGGCGATCCGGCGCTGGGAGCCACGGGTCGAGGTGCTCGACGTGGACGCCGGGCCGGACCCGGACGACCCGTGGCGGCTGGTGGTCCGGCTGGACTACCGGGTCCAGGCCAGCCTCTCCCCCGGCCAGCTGGTCTTCTCCGTCGACCTGCTGCCCGACGACGAACCGGCCGATGTCGCGGCGGACCACGACCACGCCGAGGGGGACCCGTTATGACGCTGCCCGTGCCGCACCTCGACGACCGCGGCTTCCTCGACCTCGTCACCGAGGCCCGGGAGCGGATCCGGCAATCCTGCCCGGCCTGGACCGACCTGTCCGCGCACGACCCGGGGATCGCCCTCGTCGAGGCGTTCGCCCACCTCACCGAGGTGATGATCTACCGGCTCAACCAGCTGCCGGAGAAGGCGTACGTGCAGTTCCTCAACCTGCTCGGGGTGGCCCGGCACGCCCCCTCGGCGGCCTGGGCGGACGTCCGGTTCACCCGGGCCGGCGGGGACCGGGGCGCGGTGCGGATCCCCGCCGGCACCCGGGTCGCCGCCGCCCGGGGCGCCGACCCGAAGCCGGTCGTCTTCGTCACCACCGAGCCGGCGCTGCTGCCGGCCGACGCCGACGAGGTGACCGTCCGGATGCACCACTGCGAGCCGGTGGAGGCCGAACTGCTGGGCGTCGGCACCGGCCAGCCCGGGCAGGTGCTGCGCGCGGCGCGGGCGCCGCTGGCGCGCACCGCCGAGCCCCTGGACCTGCTGCTCGGGGTGGAGGTGCCGGCCGGTTCGGTGGAGCTGGGCGCGGCGGCCCGCGAGCACGAGGGGCGGACGTACGAGATCTGGCGGCCGGTGGACAGCTTCGCCGGGGTCGGCCCGCAGGCCAAGGTCTACCTGGTCGACCGCTGCTCCGGCGTGCTCACCTTCGCCCCGGCGCTGGACCTGCGCTCCCCCGACGGCGAGCCGCTCGGCGGCGCGGGACCGGTGACCGTGGCCGCGGTGCCGCCGTCCGGCGCCACGGTCCGGCTCTGGTACCGGGCCGGTGGCGGGCGCGCCGGCAACGTCGCCGCAGGCACGCTGACCAGCCTGCGCGACCCACTGCCCGGGGTACGCGCCGACAACCCCGAGCCGGCCGGCGGCGGGCGGGACATGGAGACGCTGGAGTCGGCGCTGGTCCGCGGGCCGTACGAGTTCTTCGCCCAGCAGCGGGCGGTCACCGCGCGGGACTTCGAGATCCTCGCCGCCGGCTCCGGCGCGGTGGCCCGGGCCCGCGCCTTCACCCGCGCGGCGGTCTACAGCTTCGCCCGCCCCGGCGAGGTCGAGGTGGTGCTGGTGCCGTACGTGCCGGAGGAGGCCCGGCCCGGTGGCCGGCTGCCGGTGTCGGTGCTGCGTGAGCACGAGGTGGAGGAGGCCCGCCGCCGGGTCGAGGCGGACCTGGACCGGCGCCGGGCGCTGGGCACCACCTGCCGGGCCGGCTGGGCCCGCTACAAGGCGGTCTCCATCCGGGCCCGGGTGGTGGTCCGCCGGGAGGAGGACGCCGACGCGGTGCGGCGGCGGATCCACGACCGGCTGCACCAGACGCTCAGCCCGCTGCCGACCACGCTGAACCCGGCCGGGTGGGCGTTCGGCGAGCCACTGCGGGCCTCCAACGTGTACCGGATGCTGGAGCACGCCGAGCCGGGCGTGCGCTACGTCGAGTCGGTCCGGTTCGAGGTCGACGAGGCCCCCGACGCGGAGGTACGTGCCCTCGCCGTCGACCAGTACCAGGCCCGCACCTGGTACGCCGGCCGCGGCGCGGTGCTCTTCCGCTCCACCAACGCCGGGTCGGGCTGGGAACCGGCCGGCCGCTTCGACGGGGAGATGGTGGTCCGGGTCTGCCCCGCCCCCGCCCCGGTACGCCCCGGCGTGGTCGCCCGCCCCGGCTCGGTGGCGGTGGTGACCGGCCGGGCCGCCGGTGGCTCCCGGGTGCACCTGAGCACCGACCTCGGCGAGACCTGGTCGCTCCTGACCGACCTGGACTCCCGGATCACCGACGTCGCCTGGATCGACCGGGACGGCGCCGGCGCGCTGCTGCTGGCCACCGACACCGGCCTGTACGAGGTCTCCCTGCTGCCCGGCTCGGTGCCGTTGCAGATCCTGGTCGACCCGGCCGACGCCGACCGGGGCTTCTACGCGGTCCGCGCGTTCGTCTCCGAGCGCGGCGCCCCCGGCGTGGCGGTCGCCGCGCAGGCCGGCTTCGGGGTCTACCTCTCCACCGCCGCCGGTCGCCCCGGCAGCTTCGCCCACGTCGGGCTGGCCAACGTGGACAACCGGGTGCTCGCCGTCCAGTACGACGGGCCGGCCACCCTGCTCTGGGCCGGCGCGGGCGAGCCGGACCCGAAGCGGCCCGGGCAGGGCTGCCACCGCACCCGACTGTTCGAGTCGGACGTGAAGTGGCAGCAGGTGCAGTCCGGCTGGATCGGGGGCACCTGCCGCGACCTGGCCTTCGCCGGGACCCTCGCGCTGGCCGCCACGCAGAGCGGTGGGGTGGTCCGGCTGGACACCCTGGCCGCCCAGCCGCAGTGGCAGCCGGTGATGGTCAACTGCGGGTTGCCGCTGCGGGACCGGACCCGGTTCGTGCCGGTGGAGGCGATCGCGGCCACCGGCGCCGGCACCGGCCCGGCGGAGCGGCTGATCCTGGCCGGCGGCGAGCGCGGGGTGTACCGCAGCGTCGACGCCGCCGACTGGACGGCCAGCGCCAACCAGGCCACCGCCGACGTGGTGACCGTCCCCGACACCTGGCTGCTCTGCTCCGGCGAGCACGACATCGAGGTGGTGCGCCACGATGCGCCGAGCGGCGATTGAGCGGCTGCTGCCCGCCGCATACCAGCGGGCCAGCGTTCCCAGCAGCGTGCTGTACGCGCTGCTGGAGGTGATGGAGGCGCTGCACGCCCCGGACGAGGCGGTGCTCGCCGACGTCGACGCGCTCTTCGCCCCGTACCGGACGCCGGACGGGTTCGTGGCGTACCTGACCCGGTGGGTGGCGATGGACCACGTGGTGGCCTCGCCCCGGCCGGACGCCCCGCTCCCGCTGCCGGTGGGGCGGCTGCGGGACCTGGTCGCGCACGGCGCGCTGCTGGCCCGCTGGCGGGGCACCCCGTACGGGATGCGCACCGCGCTGGAGTTGGCCACCGGGGTGACCGGGTTCGTGCTGGACGAGCCGCCCGAGCGCCCGTTCCACCTGGTCGTCCGGGTGCCGCCGGCCGCCGCGGGGCTGCTCGCGGTGATCACCCGGATCGTCGAGGCGGAGAAGCCGGCCGCGGTGACCGCCGAGGTCACCCTCCTCGCCGAGCCCCCGCCGCCGTCCACTCCACCCTCGGGACCGTCCGCAGAGGAGCCGTCATGACCACCGAATGGGCCGTCGTCGCCGCCGCCGAGCAGTTCACCCTGGACGCCGGCAACCGCGGCGAACTCACCTTCACCGTCTCCAATCCCGGCCTGGCGCCGGACACCGTGGTCTTCGACGTCGCGCCCGGGGAGGGCAGCCAGCGGTCCTGGTTCACCGTGACCGAGCCGCAGCGGGTGGTGCCCGGGCAGGGCTCGGTCTCCTTCCTGGTCCGCCTCGCCGTGCCGCCCGGCACCGCACCCCGCCGGTACGACATGACCGGCTTCGCGTACTCGGCGAACACCGCGCCGGAGGAGAGTTCCCGCTCCAGCGGCCGGGTGACGTACGAGGTCCGCGCGGTCGCCCCGCCGAAGCGGGCCCCGTGGCCGTGGATCGCCGCCGCGGTGGTGCTGGTGCTGCTGGTCGCCGGGGTGGTCGGTTACCTGGTGACCCGCCCCGACGACGCCGCACCACCGGTCGCCGGTGAGCCGCAGGTGGTCACCGTGGAGGCGGAGACCCTGGTGGCCGGCGCGACGCTCGAGCGGGCCAGCGGCAGCACGGCGGCCTCGGTGGAGGTGCAGGAGAACTGCTGCGGGGTGGTCTGGTCGGGAGACAAGCAGCTCTTCTTCCAGGGGCGGGCGATCGGCGACCGGGTGAACCTGACCGTCACCTTCCCGAAGGACGCCACCTGGCGGTTCTCCGCCGCCCGCACCACGTCGTTCGACTACGCCAACACCATTTTCCAGATCGACGGCGCGCAGGTCGGCGGGACGTTCTTCGGGTTCACCCCGCAGGTGATCCTGCGGGACTTCGAGGACGTCGGCACCGTACGGCTGGGCAAGGGACCGCACCAGCTCACCCTGGTCGCGGTGGGCAAGACCCAGGGCTTCGACCGGTACTTCGCCGGGATCGACCAGCTCCGGTTCACCGAGCTGACCGAGGCACGGCCGTGAGCGGTCGGCAGAAGCTGGTGCTGGTGACGCTGGCGGTGCTGCTGGTGGCGTTCTTCGTGCTGGCCGTCGGCGTCGGGGGCGGCGACACCGGGCGGGCGGACAGCCGTCCCCGCCTGGTGGAGCGGCTGGGCCGGCTGACCGGCGGGGCCGCCACCGTCGACCCGGCCACCGTCCGGGCCGGCTGCGACCGCACCGGGGACGTGGTCAGCTTCGTCGGCGGCTGCGTGCTGCGGGTCGGGAAGCCGGATGGCCTGCGCACGCTCGTGCTGCGCAGCGCGGGCCCGTTCACCGTGGCCGCCCCGGCGCCCGGCGACGCCGGGTTCACCGTCCGGGACGAGGTCACCCCCGGCGACGGCGGGGAGGCGGTCGCGACGGTCGCCGTGGACGAGGCCACCGACGTGGAGCTGGGCTGCCCGGGAGGTGTGGCGTGCGCCGTGACCATCGCCGCGTCGTGACCGGCACCGCCGGGGAGGAGGCCCGCCGTGGGTGAGCTGCGCAAGCCGTTCCTGCTGCTCGCGCTGGTCGCGGTGCTGCTGGTGGTCGGGGTCGAGCTGGGCGCGTCGCTGCTCACCGGCGGTGGGGACGCCACCGGCGCGCTGCGCACCGGCGCGGCGGACCTCGGCGTGGACCCCGGGGACGTCCGCGGGATCAGCGAGCCGTCCGGGCGGGGTACGAGCTACCTGGCCCTGATCGACGTGGTGGCGCTCTGGACGACCGGGCTGTTCTGCCTGAGCCTGGTGCTGGCGGAGCGGATCCAGGGCCGGATCCAGGGCGTTGCCACGTTGGTCTTCTCGATCCTGCTCATCCTTGCCTCGCTGGTGCTGCTGGTGATGGCCTTCGTGGAGCTGTCCGTCATGGTGTCGCTCTTCCTGGCCGCACCGTTCGGCACCCTGGCGTACCTGGCGTTGTGGGGGTTCTTCCCGGTCGGCGAGGCGAGTCTGCTGCTCGGGCTGATCCTGCTGCTGAAGCTGGTCTGGGCGGCACTGCTGCTGCTCGCCCAGCCCCGCTTCCTGCAGAACAAGGGCCTGGTGGCGCTGACGCTGACCACTCTGGTCTGCACCGTGGTGCTGGAATTCCTGCACCGGCTGGTGCCGGTCATCGTGGTGAGCATCCTCGACGAATTCGGCGCGCTGGTCTTCGCCGTGGTCGCCATCGTCTGGGGCCTGGTCCTCCTGGTCGGCTCCATCCCCGCCATCGTCAAGGCGGTCCGCGTCACCGCCGCCCTTCCCACCCGCTGACCCGCGCCCCCGTCTCGCATCGGCGATTTCATGACCCGCACGTTCGTCGATCTGCACCTTGCGGACTGGTTGATGCACGTCGATACTGCGAGGGCGTTTGTCAGGACGAGGACATCGACCACCCCGACGATGCGTCTCCCCGACGACGACCCCCCGGGGCCGCCACCCACCGGCCCCACCGCTCCTGAGGAGGAGACCTTGAGGATCACGCGCAGCCCGTCCCGCAGTCACATCACCCGATCCGTCCAGCTGCTCGCCGTCGCCGTCGGCATGGTCACCACCACCGCCTTCGCCCTGCCGACCGCCGCGTCGGCCTCCCCTCAGGTCTACAGCGCCAGCCAGCTCTCCCAGGTGAGTGACGCGGTGCAGCAGTCAGGCGTCGCCGGCATCGCCTGGCACGTGGACGCCGCGTCCGGCCGTGTCGTCGTGACCGCGGACAGCACCGTCTCGCGGGCGGAGATCGCCAAGATCAGGCAGAGCGCCGGCGACAAGGCCGCCGCCATCCGGGTCGAGCGCGCCTCCGGTGTCTTCACCCCGCTGCTCTCCGCCGGCGACGCCATCTACGGCGGCCAGTACCGGTGCTCGCTCGGCTTCAACGTCGTCAGCGGCAGCACCTACTACTTCCTCACCGCCGGGCACTGCGGGGACGTGGCCAACACCTGGTACACCAACTCCAGCCACACCACGCTCATCGGCCCGACCATCGGCTCCAGCTTCCCGGGCAACGACTACGCGCTGGTCCGCTACGACAACACCTCGCTCAGCCACTCCGGCGGGTACTCGGTCGCGGACGCCTACGTCGGCGAGTCCGTCAAGCGCACCGGCTCGACCACCGGCACCCACAGCGGCACCGTCACCGCGCTCAACGTCACGGTCCGCTACACCGGCAGCGGCACCGTGAAGGGCATGATCCAGACCACCGTCTGCGCGGAGTCCGGCGACTCCGGCGGCCCGCTCTACGACGGCTCCAAGGCGCTCGGCATCACCTCCGGCGGCAGCGGTAACTGCCGGTCCGGTGGCACGACCTTCTACCAGCCCGTACGCGAGGCAGCCAACGCGTACAACGTGACCGTCTACTGATCCATCCCGGCGCGGACGACAGGCTTGTCGTCCGCGCCGTGCACGACCTTGGAAGGGTGCCGCACCAGGCCGGCTCGCACCACGTCGAGCGCCTCGGATGGTTGCGGCACCCTTCCTGGCTGCGACCCGACCGGCACCCCTCGGCGAGGACCCGGCCGGCTCACGCGTGGTCTCCGTCGGGCCTGGGTAACAGGTGCCCCACGGTTGAACCGTCGCCGACGGCACCGGCCGCCCGGTTGCCCGCCCGGGGAAGGAGAAGCGATGGCCGCCAAGGAACCCGCAGAGATCGCCCGCGCCGCGGTGGCGACCGGCGTCAAGAAGGCCGAGCTGCGCTGGGACAAGACCCTGGTCGGGTCGTTCCTGGCCGGCGCGTACATCGCCTTCGGCGCGCTGGTCGCCATCGTCGTCTCGGCCGGCCTGAAGCCGGAGATCTGGGGCACCCTGCCGACGCTCTTCACCGGCGCGGCGTTCACCCTCGGCCTGGTGCTCGTGCTGATCGCCGGGTCCCACCTGGTCACCGGAAACATGCTGCTCGTGCCGATCGGCGCGATGAACGGCCGGCTCTCCGTCGGCGACGTCGCGCGCAACCTCACCCTCACCCTCGTCGGCAACCTGCTCGGCGCGCTGTTCGTGGCGTACTTCCTGGCCATCTCCACCGGCGTGATCGGCGACGTGGGCAGCGACGCTGGCGCGCCGGCCGGGATGGCGTACGAGCGGCTGGCGGCGATCGCCCAGGCCAAGGCGCTGCACGAGGACAACTGGCAGATCTTCCTGCGCGGGGTGGGCTGCAACTGGCTGGTCTGCCTCGGCGTGTGGCTGGCCCTGGCCGCCGACAACGTCTCCGGGAAGATCCTCGCCATCTTCTTCCCGATCATGGCGTTCGTCGCGATGGGCTTCGACCACGTGGTGGCGAACATGTTCTTCCTGCCCGCCGCGATGTGGGCGGGGGTGCCGGAGCTCGGCTGGCTCGACGTGCTCAACAACTGGCTCTTCGCCTTCCTGGGCAACCTGGTGGGCGCCGTGGTGTTCGTGGCGACCTCCTACTGGTACCTGTTCCTCAAGGACGAGCCGAAGGTCGTGCCGGAGCAACGCCGCGAGGAGGCCTGACGCCGCTGAGGGCGCGGGCGTTTCGGGTATCGGCAGCGGGCGGACGGATTGTCTGTGACCCTGGCGGCGTGGGCACAGCGCCGGGACGCGACGCGGTGGAGTTGCGTGTGCACGGGGTCTCCGGCGTGCCGGCGGAGCGGATCCTCGACCATCCGATCGTGGTCCGCGTCGCCGGGGACCGGCACGCCGGCTTCTACCGGCCCCGACCGGGAAGTGGCACCGCCGGAGGCGCCACCGCCGGAGTGGCCGTCGAGGCGTACCGGTGGGGCGCCCTGACGGCCGGCACCGCGGTCCGCACCGCCTCGATGCTGCTGCTGCTCCCCTTCATGCTGGGCAATCTCTCCCTCTGGCTGCGGCCGGCGGGAGGCGACCGGTGGGGGCTGCTCGGGGTGCTGTGCCGGCTGCTCGCCGGCACCCTCACCGCCGCCTTCGTGGTGTCGATCGTGGGCAGCACCCTCGACCTGGTCGGCTGGCAGTGCGTGCCCTACGACGGGTGCCGGGCCGACCGCCCCTACCTGTCCTGGTTGGCCGCGCTGCCTACGGGTCCCCGCCTGGCCCTGCTCTCACTGGTGCCGCTGCTCGCGCTGCGTCTCGTGTGGGGAATCGGCGCGCGGTCCGCGCGGGCGTTCGAGGGCTTCGGCCGGTCGAGGCGGCCGGAAACCGGCGGGGCGACCGGCGGGCTCACCGACGCCGGGTTCTGGGACGACGAGCGGACCGCGAGCTGGCTGCGCCAGATCCACGTCGCGATCGGCGCCGGCACGTTGGACGCCAGCCTGCTCGCGGGCGTCTCGCCGGGCCGGATCGGCGCGTCCCGGCACTCGTGGCAGTTCGCCGCCGCCGTCGTACTGCTGGCGTTCTGCGTGGTGCTGCTCTGCCTGCCGGTGCCGAGGGACGCCGCGACCACCCGCCGTTTCCTGCGGCCGCTGTGGGCGGCCACCGCCGGGGTGACGGTGCTGAGCCTCGGCTCCGCCGTCGTCGCGGGGGCCGTGCCGACCGCGCCCGGGCAGCTGCCGGGGTACGAGGGCAGCGCTGCTGGCCTGGTGGCGGCGCAGGGTGTCCTGCTGGTCCTGCTCACCGTCGTCACGTACGTCCGCCAGCGGGCGACCCCGCCCGACGTCCGCCCCTTCCTGCACGGGCTCGGCACCCCGATCGTGGCGGCGGCGGCGGCGAGCGTCGCCGCCGCGTTCGCCGCCACCCTGGTCTTCCGGATCGCCGACGGCTTGGACCGGGGCAACATCCCCGATCCGCTCCGGCCGGATCCGCCAGCCGTCGGCCCCCTGGAACCACCGGTCGCGTACTGGTGGGCCGCGCTCGCGGGGCTCGCCGCCCTGCTGATCGTCGCGGTGACGGCCTCTGTCACCCTCGTGCTCACCCGTCGGCGGCGGCGCGCGGCGGCGGCGCGCATCGTCGAACGCGACTACCCGGCGGTGCCGGTCGACGCGGAGGCCCGGCGCCGCGCGGTCCGGGAGACCATCGCCCGCTCCCGGGTCACCGAGGAGCTGGGGCCGGTGCTGCTGGCGTTCCTGCTGATCGCGTCGCTCGGCTTGGCCACCATCACGCTGGACCTGCTCGGGGTCGGTCCCACCCAGCTCGCGGCCCGGCTCAGCGGTCGACACGGCGACGCCCCGCTGCTCGCCGCCTACGTCACCGACGCGGGTGTCTGGGTGGTCAGCCTGCTGGTGATCGGCCTCATGGTCCTCGGCCTGCGGTCGTACCAGTCGGCCGAGACCCGGCGGGTGGTGGCGGTCCTGTGGGACCTCGGCACCTTCTGGCCGCGCACTGTCCACCCGTTCGCGCCGCCCTGCTACGCCGCGCGGGCGGTGCCGGAGCTGGCGAAGCGGGTGACCGCGCTCGCCGGGCGGGGAGCGGTGGTCATCTCGGGCCACAGTCACGGCTCGGTCCTCGCCGCCGCCACCATCCTGCAACTGCCGCCGTCCGTGCTGCCCAGGGTGGCGTTGCTGACGCAGGGCGCCCCGTTGCACCGCATCTACGCCCGCCTCTACCCGGCCTACCTAGGCCCCGGGACGCTCTGCGAGCTGGGCGAGCGGATCGGATGGCGGTGGCGGAACCTGTGGCGGGACACCGACCCGATCGGCGGGCCGGTCCTCGACGAGGGTGGCGCGGGGCGGCCCGCGTGCGGCAACCCGGCGGCCGGTCGGGTAGACGTCCGGCTCCGCGACCCGAGCAGCCTGGACATCGACCCGAGCGACACCGTGCCGCCCCCCGTCGAGCGCCACTGGCCGTACCACAGTCAGCCGGCCTACCAGGCGGCCGTCCGCGAGCTGACCGACCCCGGCCGGTTCACCTGACGTGGTCCCGGTGTGCGGCGACGGCGGCGGCCAGGATCTCCGGGCCCGGGCGGGACCAGAAGGCGGCGTCGAAGACCTCGACCTCGACCGGGCCGGTGTAGCCGGCGGCGTCGACCGCCTCGCGGAGCTGGCGCAGCTCGACGCCCCCCGGCAGCACCCGGCCGAGCAGCCCCCCTCGGGCAGCGGGGTCGCCCAGTCCGCCACCTGGAAGGCGGCGATCCGCGCGCCGGCCCGTGCGATCTGCGCGTACACGCTCTCGTCCCACCAGACGTGGTACGCGTCGACCACCACCCCGACCACGGCCGGGTCGAACCGTTCGGCGATGTCCAGGGCCTGGCCAAGGGTGGCGATGACGCACCGGTCGGCGCACCGAGTTCGTCAACGCCGGCACGCCGCACACCGCCGGCAGCGTGGCCGCCATCCCGTACTCCTACGCCGTGGACGCCGCGGCGGCGGTCAAGGCGTCGGTGAGCGCGGGCGCCGACACCGGCAGGGTCAGCGGCTGGGCCCGTGCGACGACCGGGCCGGCGCGGGGGCGCCGGCCCGGTCCCGCGTCCGGGTCGGTGCGGCGTAGTCGATCATGCGCCGGTGTCGCGGCGGGCCGCGCGGCGGTTCCGCCAGAGCCGGACGGCGAGCAGCAGCACGACCAGGGCGAGCAGCGCCTCGCCGCCCCAGCCCAGCCGCCGCTCCAGCAGCCGGTACGACGCCCCGAACAGGTAGCCCAGCACGGCGACCGTCACCGCCCAGAGCGCGCCGCCGGTCAGGTTGGCCAGGGTGAAGGTGCCCTGCGGGATGCCGCTCATCCCGGCCAGGCCGGGCACCAGCGCGCGCAGCGCCGCCACCCACCGGCCGAGCACCACCGCGACCGCGCCGCGCCGGCGGACCAGGTCCAGCGCCCGCTGGAGCTCCCCAGAGCGGACGAACCGGCGCGGGGTACGGGCCAGCAGGCGGTGGCCGTACCGGCGGCCGACCAGGTAGCCGGTCTGGTCGCCGAGGGCCGCGCCGGCGAGCGCGGCGAACGCGACCGCCCAGAGCGGCAGCCGGCCCTCGTGGGCCAGTACCCCGCCAACCAGCACGGCCAGCTCACCCGGGACGACAAGACCCAGGAAGGTCGACGCCTCCAGCGCGGGCAGTGCGAAGACCAGCGCCAGGACCAGGGCGGGCGGCAGCGCCACCAGCACGTCCAGCACCCGGCCCATTCGCCGATTGTCGCCCGTGGGGCCCACCGCCGGGTCGGCTGGACCGAACCGGACCGATGATCACGCTCCCCAGGAGTGGACCCGACGCCGAGCGGGGACAATGGGTCGGTGGCAGGCGCAGCTCAGCGCGCCGTCAGGAGCAAATCGGGGGGACGGGACGTGACAGGTGACCGGGCCGGCGCCGTACCGGCGAGCGGCAGCTCGCCGGTGGAAGAGCTGTTCCCGGGCACGGACCCGACCAGCGCCGCGCACCGGGCGAGGGACTGGGCGGCCACCCCGCTGGGGCCGGTGGAGTCCTGGTCGCCGGAGCTGCGCGCGGCGGTGCGCACCGTCCTGCCGTCGAAGATCCCGATGCTGCTCTGGTGGGGGCCCGAGCTGGTGCAGATCTTCAACGACGCCTACACCGGCATAATCGGCGAGAAGTTCCCGGCCGCCGTCGGCGAGGCCGGCGCGGAGTGCTGGGCCGAGGCGTGGGACGCCCTCGGCCCGCTGACCGAGCAGGTGCTCAGCGGCGCGGGCGCCACGTACGCGCAGAACCAGATGCTCTTCCTCGAGCGGCACGGCTACCGGGAGGAAACCTACTGGACCTTCTCCTACAGCCCGGTGCACGACCAGGACGGCAAGGTCATCGGGATCTTCGTGGCCACCAGCGACGCGACGGGCCGGGTGGTGGGCGACCGCCGCCTCGCCCTGCTCCGCAACCTGGGCGAGCTGTCGATCGCCGAGGCGGACAGCCCCGGCGACGCCACCCGGGCAGCCGCCCGGATCCTCGCCGGCAGCCGCGCCGACCTGCCGCTGGGCATGGTCTACCTCCGCGAGGACCGGCTCTTCGACGACGAGTACGGGCAGCAGCCGCCGAAGGGCGGGGCGGGCGGGGAGCTGACCCTGGTGGCATCGTTCGGGGTCACCGCCGCGGACGGCCCGTCCGACGGGCTGCCCGTCCCGGAGCAGTTTCCCGAGGTGGCGGAGGTGCTGCGGACCGGGCGGCCGGTCCGGATCACCCGGTTGTCCCGGCGCCACCGGGCCACCGTCCCGGGGACCGACGTGCCGGGCGGGACGCTGGTGGACGACGCGGTGGCGCTGCCGCTGGTGGCGACCGGGCGGGCCCGGCCGGTCGGCGTGCTCGTGCTGGGAGTCAGCCCGTACCGGGAGCTGGACGAGCCGTACCGGCAGTTCCTCGACCTGGTGGCCAGCCGGGTCTCCACCGCGCTGACCGACGTGCTGGCCTACGAGGCCCAGCGCCGCCGGGCCGCCGCGCTGGCCGAGCTCGACGCGGTCAAGACGGAGTTCTTCACCGACGTCAGCCACGAGCTGCGGACCCCGTTGACGCTGATCACGGGGCCGGTGCAGGAGAGCCTGGCCGATCAACGTGACCCGCTGCCGCCGGCCCAGCGGGAGCGGCTGGAGCTGGTGCAACGCAACGCCGGCCGGCTGCGCAAGCTGGTCAACGACATGCTGGACTTCGCCCGGGTCGAGGGTGGCCGGCTGGAGGCGGAGCGGACCGCGACCGACCTGGCCGCCCTCACGGCCGGCATCGCCGAGTCCTTCGACCACGCCATGCGCGAGGGTGGGCTGGCCTACCAGGTCGACGTCGCACCGCTGCCGCACACCGCGTACGTGGACCGCGACATGTGGGAGAAGATCGTCGTCAACCTGCTCTCCAACGCCCTGAAGTACACCCTGGCCGGCACGGTCCGGCTGCGCCTGCACGGCGACGACGAGGCGGTCACCCTGTCGGTCAGCGACACCGGGGTGGGCGTTCCCGCCGATCAGCAGCCGCTGCTGTTCCGCCGGTTCCACCGGGTGCGCGGCAGCGCCGGCCGGTCGATCGAGGGCACCGGCATCGGGCTGGCCCTGGTGCAGGAGCTGGTCCGGCTGCACGGTGGCGAGGTGGGGGTCCGCTCGGTCGAGGGCGAGGGCAGTACCTTCACCGTCCGGTTGCCGTACGGCCGGCAGAGCCCGACGACGGGCCGGGTGGCGCCCACGGGGCCGGCGTACCGGCAGGCGGCCTTCGACTGGGCGGCCTCGACGGACGACGCCCGGCGCGCCGCGCCCGCCGCCGCACCCGCCCATGCCCAGAGCGTCCCGACCGTGCTGGTGGTGGAGGACAATGCCGACCTGCGGACGTTCCTGAGCGGGCTGCTGGCCCCGCACTTCCGGGTGGTCACGGCGGTGGACGGCCGGGACGGGCTGGAGACGGCCCTCGCCGCCCCACCGGACCTGGTGCTGACCGACATCATGATGCCCCGGCTGGACGGCTTCGGGTTGCTGCGCGAGCTGCGGGCGGACCGGCGCACGGCGACCGTGCCGGTCATCGTGCTCTCCGCCCGCGCCGGAGAGGGGGCGGCGGTGGAGGGACTGCGGGCCGGCGCCGACGACTACCTGCCCAAGCCCTTCTCCTCGGACGAGCTGCTGGCCCGGGTGCGGGCGCACCTGGAGCTCTCCCGGCTGCGCAACCACGAGGCGACCTGGCGGGCCGCGCTGATCGACTCGTTGCAGGACGCGTTCGTGGTGGTGGAGCCGGACGGCACCCTGGTGGAGGCGAACGAGGCGTTCTGCCGGCTGGTCGGCGCCGAGCGGCTCGATCTGCCGATGCACCCCCCGTACGTGTGGTGGCCGGAACCCGAGCGCGAACCGGAGGGGCTGGCCGAAATCACCCAGGCGCTGGCGGACGCCGCCCGGACCGGACGCGGCCGGGTGACCCTGCCGCTGCGGCACACCGACGGGCACCGGATGTGGGTGGAGGCGGTCCACAACACGGTTCGCGAGCCGCGCACCGATCGCCGCCTGCACGTGGCCACCCTGCGCGACGTGACGACCGAGGTGGGCACGGCGGCCCGCAACGCCGCGTTGGCCGCGCTCTCCTCCCGGCTGGCGGGCGCCACCGACCTCACCGAGGTGCTCGACGCCGGCCTCGCCGAGCTGGGCGAGCTGGTCGGGGGCGCGCGCGGGATCGCGGTGGCGCCGGACGGCGCCGGGACGCCGGTGGTGGTCAGCGTCGGGGTGGCGGACTCCGACCGGGTACGGCGGATCCTCGCCGGGTTGGGGCCGGACGGGGAGCCGTACCTGACCCGGGACGACGCGGGCCGGGTGACCGGCCTGGGCACCCGGATCGAGCCGGGCACCGCCCCCGCCGGGGTCTGGTTGGAGCTGGATCCGCCCCGGGCGTTGCCCGCGCTGGACCGTCCGCTGGTCCGGCAGCTCTGCGGCGCGCTGGCGCAGGCGCTGGCCCGGGCCCGGGCGTACGAGACGCAGCGGACGGTGGCGCTGGCCATGCAGCGGGCGATGCTCGGCCCGGTGGACCTGCCGGCCGGTTTCGCGGTCCGCTACGAGCCGGCGTACCGCCCGCTGGAGGTCGGCGGCGACTGGTACGACGTGGTCCCGCTCCCCGGCGACCTGGTCGCGGTGGTGGTCGGCGACTGCGTGGGCCGGGGCCTGTCCGCGGCGACCGTGATGGGGCAGCTGCGCAACGCCTGCCGGGCGCTGCTGTTGCAGGCCAAGGGCCCGGCGGAGGTGCTGGCCGCGCTCGACGACTTCGCCCGGACGGTCCCCGGCGGCGGCAACACCACGGTCTTCTGCGCCATCATCGACCGATCGCTGGGGGTGCTGCGCTACTCGTCGGCCGGGCATCCGCCGGGCATCCTGATGCACCCCGACGGCACCGCGGAGATGCTCGACCAGGCGGGGTCGGTGCCGCTGGCCAGCGTCGCGGTGCGCGGCCGGCCGGAGGCGGGCGCGCAGCTGCGCGGGGGCTCCACGCTGCTGCTCTACACCGACGGCCTGGTGGAGCGGCGACGCGAGCTGATCGACGCGGGCATCGCCCGGGCGGTGGACAGCCTCTCCGAGGGGCGACAGCTGCCCGAGGGCGAGCTGGCCGACCGGATGGTGCGCGACCTGCTGCCCGACGTCCGCGACGACGACGTGGCGGTGCTCATCTACCGGCACCGCGAGCCGGCGCTGTTCCACGCCGCGCTGGCGGCCGACCCGGCCCAGCTCTCCCCCACCCGGGAGGCGCTGCGCGCCTGGCTGACCGGCCTGGGCGCCGGCGAGTCGGACGTCGAGGCGGTGCTCATCGCGGTCGGCGAGGCCTGCGCGAACGCCATCGAGCACGGCTACCGCTTCGCGCCGGGGGCGACCACCACGGTACGCGGGCGGCTGCGCGCCGACCGGCTGGAGATCGAGGTCACCGACACCGGCGGCTGGCGGGAGTCCCACTCGGAGGGCACGGAACGGGGCCGCGGCCGGTTGATCATGGCGCGGCTGATGGACCAGACGCGCATCGACGGCACCCCGGAGGGGACGACCGTCCGGTTGGTCAAGCGCCTGTCCGGCACCGCCTGACGCCGTCGGGTCGGTGACCGTCGGGTCCGCCAGGTAGTGAAGATCCGCTATAAGTGGTGCCATGGACTTCCCGCCGTACCTGGCCACCATGCCGATGCACGCGATCACCGAGATCCACGGCGAACCCGGCCTGCTGGAGCGGTTCCGGCTGGAGATCCGGGCCTTCGACCCGCCCGCCCGGGGCCGGCTGACCGCGGCGCTGGACCTCGCCGCCGAGCTGCACCGCGACGACCGCCGGGTCCGCGAGCCGTACCTGAACCACCTGCTGCGGGTGGCGATCCGGATGATGCACCACTACCAGGTGCGCGACGTGGACGTGATCGTCGCCGGGCTGCTGCACGACGCGGTGGAGGACCACCCCGACGAGCTGGCCGGCCCGGCGGCGGCCGATCCGACCGGGGCGGCGCTGGCCACGCTCGCCGACCGCTTCGGCCCGCGCGTCGCCCGCCTGGTCGGCGCGGTCACCAATCCGGCGTACGACCCGGAGCGGGACCGCAACGCCCAGTACCGGGAGCACGTGGCGGCGAGCCTGGACCGGGAGCCGTGGGCCCGGGTCATCAAGGTCTCCGACTTCACCGACAACGGGGTGGGCGTGGTCTACAGCGCCGGGCCGAAGGTGGCCCGGTCGGCGGCGAAGTACCGGCCGCTGGTGCCGGTCTTCCGCGACCTGATCGCCCGACCGGACACGCCACTGTCGCCGCCGGTGAAGCGGCACATCTTCGCCCAGCTCGACCTGGCCGAGGAGCGGTTCAGCGCGATCCTCGACCAGCCCAACTGAGGTCGGCGCCCACCACCCGGACCGGCCCCGACCCGCCGGGCGATCCGAGCGCGACCGGGGATGGCAGCATGTCCGGTGTGGACTGGATGCCGTTGCTGAGCACGGGAGCGGGTGCGCTCATCGCGCTCTCCGGCACCTTTCTGGTCGACCTGCGGCGTGAGCGGGACACTAGGTCCCGGGACCGGGAACAGGAACGCTGGCGTACCTGCGTGGACTTCGCGCTGGCCCTGGCCACGGCGCACGGCCTGCTCCGCACCCCCACATCTGCGGACGGGGAGCCGGGCGCCGACCGGGCGATGACGGAGTCCGGGGCGTACCAGGCACGGGAGCGGCTGCTGATGTCCGGCACACCCGAGCTGGTGGCGGCCGGCGAGATCGCCTTCCACCGGCTGATCCGGATGCGGAGGCTGGTCCGCTCCGGCGGGGACCTGCGGTCCGACGAGGGGCACGACGCGTACCACGAGTTCGCCGAGGCGCTCTGGACCTTCCGGATGGGGGTACGGCGGCACTTCGGGCACCGGACGATCGCGCCGGGGGTGCTGGACCGGGTGGACTGGTCGGAGCGGAACGAGTGCGCGTACTGCGCGCCAGCCAGCCGGCCGGATGGTGAGGGTTGACCGGCCGGATCGCCCCTCGACCGGGGGATCGCCGCACACCGGACCAGGACGAGCCGTCCGCCCGGAGTGCGGCCAACGCTCCGCATAAGGGGTATTTGTCGAAATATTTGAATGGCAAGCCCTGGCGTGGGGGCGACTGCCGACAAATCGGTCAATCCCTGGTTACCGTGAGGAATGGCCGACGACGCGGATGCCTCCCCGACAACAGGCCCTTCGCCGTCCAACGCGGTGCCGCCTGCGGGCTCTCCGCCCGGCGACAACTCCCGCGCGGCTGCCCCCGTTGGAGATGCGGAGCCCCGGGACGGGGCGGCCGGAGCGGATCAGGTCCCCGATGAGGGAGGCCACCTGACCGACGAGCCCAGCACGGAGTCAGCGCCCCCTGGCCGGTGGCGACGACTGGGCAACCGGTCACCGGCGCTCCGGGAGCACCTGATCAAGATGTGGGCGAAACTGGTCAGGCTCTGGGGAAGCATGCTCGACGCTCTCAAGGATGAGGACCGTGCAGGGGTCTGGCAATCAACAACCCCACTCGGCCGTCGCGTCGAACGACGTTATGCGCCAGCGCCGATCCGGGTCTCCGCTCAAGGCCATGTGTACGACTTCATCATCCATGCCAGTTTCACCTGGTCATCCGACCGCCTCCGGCAGGAGACGCTGAGCGGCTACGCGAACTACTACATGCCCGACGTCGTCCTGAGGCTGACGCACCTCGCGGCAGAGCGCGCCGGCAACTTCCCGCCGCACCAGGCGGCGGACCTGGAAGCGGACCTGCAGCGGAAGCTCGCCAAGAAGTGCCCCTGGCGCTATGACCGAGGCGACGTAATGATCAAGTGTCAACCCTATGTCCGCGTGGAGCTCGACGAGCGTGTCAAGCAGCTCGTCATGCCGTACTGGAGGCAGCGGATCAAGCTCGACTGCGAGCTCGACGTAGCCCTGAGGCGGGCGAATCACTTCGAGCGGCTCAGTCTGCAGTGGCTGACGATCCTGGAGGGGTCCGTCGACGGTTCCGTTGCCGGCGGTGCGGGGCAGGCGGCGAACAGAGATCTGGCCCACGCGGTGCAGCGCATGGTCGCCGAGCACAAGGCCGCCCTGCGGCGGCTCAGAGACCTGCTGGACGAAACGCTGCGCGACAGCGACATCCTCACGCGAGCCACCTCGTTCGATACGTCGACCAAGCCGCGCCAGCGCCAGGCTCAAGAAGCGTCCGAGCGGCCGGGCAATCCGACAGCGTCAGCACCTGGTGGTTCCGCACCGAACTCCGGTCGACCTGATGAGGGCTCATCCCCGAGCGGTTGAGGTGCCCGGGCGGCCACGGTCCGCCTCGTCGCGGGTCCGGGGTCGGCGCCCCCTCCTGGACCCGGGCGTGGCCACGGAACACTCCCCTGCCCTCCAGGACCACGCAGTCCGGTCCGCCGAGCAAGCTGGATTCCTTGCGGGTGCTGGAGGAGGCCGGGGTCGCCCGGAGCCGCAGATCAGCATCGGGCTGCTGACCGACGCGGCCGGGTTCCCGCTGCCAACGCGTCCGAGCGCCCGCCGCGCCGCGCGGCGTACGAGAATCCTCGAAGAATCTGCGGAGCGTGTCGGATCGAAGCAGCGGCGTTCGTAGCAGGGGTGGAAGGCGGCCCGAGGGGGCGGCCACGCGACGACAGGAGATGACCCCGATGGCGCAGTACCTGATTTCCGTTCTCTTCGACACGACCGACCTCGCCACCGCGGAGGAGATGGCCGCGATCGATGTCTTCAACGAGCAGCTCCAGGCCGACGGCCACTGGGTCTTCGCCGGCGGCCTCGCGTCGCCCAGCACGGCCACCGTCATCGACGGCCGGGACGGGGAGGCGGTGTTCACCGACGGGCCCTACCTGGAATCGAAGGAGCACATTGCCGGCTTCTGGATCATCGAGGCCCCTCACCTCGACGTGGCGCTCCGGCTCGCCGCCCTGGGGTCGAAGCACTGCAACCGGAAGGTCGAGCTCCGGCCGTTCCTGGCCGCATGACCGACGTAGACGAGGTGATCACCCGGGTCCACCGTGAGGAGTGGGCCCGGGTGGTCGCGACCCTGGCCAGGCGCTTCGGCGACCTCGACATCGCCGAGGAGATGGCCGCCGAGGCGTTCGCGACCGCCGTCGAGCGCTGGCCGGTCGACGGCGTCCCTCCGAGTCCCGGCGCGTGGCTCACCACCACCGCCCACCGCAAGGCCATCGACCGGATCCGGCGCGAGGTCAGGCGCGAGGAAAAGCACAAGGAGGCGCTGATGCTGTCCGACACCCCTGAGCCGCTCGGCGCCATCGACGACGATCGGCTCCGCCTCGTCTTCACCTGCTGCCACCCCGCTCTCGCCATGGAGGTACGCATTGCGCTGACCCTGCGGATGGTCGGCGGGCTCACCGTGCCCGAGATCGCCCGCGCGTTCCTGGTCCAGGAGACCGCCATGGGCCGACGGATCACCCGCGCGAAGGCGAAGATCAAGGCGGCGAGGATCCCCTATGGCGTGCCGTTACGGGAGGACATCCCGGCCCGGGTCACCGGGGTGCTCGCCGTCCTCTACCTGATCTTCAACGAGGGCTACCTGGCCTCGGACCCCGAGAAGGAAGCCGTCCGCAGCGACCTGACCGCCGAGGCGATCCGGCTGACCCGGCTGGTCCGTGCCCTGATGCCGGCCGACGGCGAGGTCGCCGGACTCCTGGCGCTGATGCTGCTGACGGAGGCCCGCCGGGCGGCGCGGGTGTCGGCGAGCGGTGAACTCGTCACCCTCGGCGAGCAGGACCGCGGCGCCTGGGACCGCGAGCTGATCGCCGAGGGCCACGCCCTGGTCCGCGCGCGCCTCGCCTCCGGCCAGGCTCCGGGGCGTTACCAGATCCTCGCCGCGATCAACGCCCTGCACACCGACACCCGCGACGTCCGTGACACCGACTGGTCGCAGGTCGTCGCGCTCTACGACCAGCTGGTCCGCCTCGACCCCTCGCCGATCGTGCGGCTCAACCGGGCGATCGCGGTCGCCGAGTTCGACGGCCCGGAGGTCGCCCTGGCGGAGGTGGACGGTCTGCCGCTGGAGGGCTACCACGCCTTCCACGCCACCCGCGCCGACCTGCTGCGCCGGCTGGGCCGCAGCGAGCAGTCGCGGGCGGCGTACGACCGGGCCATCGGGCTGGCCGGCAACACCGCCGAGACGGCGTACCTCATCCGCCGCCGCGACCAGCTGGCCGGCCCCTGAACCGCACCACCCCGGACACCGCCACAGCCGCATACCCCAGCAGCGACAAGGCGACGACGTCGCCGCGCTCGACGGCTTCGACCCACCCCTCACTCCAGAGCCATGTGGCGTGCGATGGCCGGGATCATCGGCCGGGTGGTGGCCCCAACGCGCCGGGGCCCTCGGCCGGCTCGTGGAGCGTCTTGAAGAGGGTCTGACGGGGCCGGCAGCGTGACGCGGTGTCCGCGCGTCGTGGCTACCCTGACCCTGTCCTCCACCAGTTGGTTGGTGTGCCCCCGTCCGGCCAGAACTCGAGCAGGTCGCCCGGCGCAAGCCCGAGCGCATGCTCGATCTCAGCAGGCGTCGCAGATGCGAGGTAGTCCGACAACGTCTCAGTGATGTCTTTCCAGTATCCGCGCAGCGTGCTCTCGCCCGTGAAGAGGCGTCTCGCGAGTTGGCCGTAGCTGAATCCACGCGCGCGACCGTGCAGCACCTGACGCTGCCGATCGGTGAGCACCGTGATCGCCTTGCGCCGCACCAGTACCTCGAGGAGTGCGATGACCGAATGTGGGATCACCGTTCCTCCTGCGGCGACCTCGACGAAGTTCTGCTGTGCCGCGGCGGCCGACACCGACTTCGACACGATCCCGTGTGCGCCCGCCGCGATGCAGGCCGCCAGGACGAATCGACGCTCCTCCTGGCTGTAGACGCAGACCCGGTACCCGCCCTCGGTCAACGCGCGGATCGCGGCGATGCCCTGCCGCACGTCGGGCTGTACGGCGTTGGCGAGGTGCAGATCGAGGACCACCAGATCGGCCGGAGGGCTTCTTCGCATGAGCTCTTCCACCGTGGGGAAGGCCGCCACGACCTCGATTTCGGACATCAGTATCGCGATCGACTCCCGGATGACCGAGGCGTCGTCGACCACGGCGACCGCTGGCCTCACGACGCCGCCCGCGCGCGCTTGCCGAGCGGCCGTGGGACGACCCGCGCCGCGTACGTGATCGTCACCGTCGTCCCGTCCCCCACCTGAGAGTTCACCGCCACGGAGTACCCCTCGCGCTCCAGTTCGCCGACCACCACCTCACGAAGGCCGATCCCCTGGCTGGCCGACGTCGAGTCGAAGCCGGACCCGTTGTCGTTGACGGTCAGGATCCACGACCCGTCGGGCTCGGCGTCGAGGTGGACGACGACCATCTCGGCCTTTGCGTGCTCGCGGACGTTCAGCAGCAGGCTGTCCAGTGCTCGCGTCACGACCTCGATCTCCGTCGGGGTCATCCTGACCCCCGTGCCGAGATCGAGTGCGAGCTCGATCGGCAGGTCTCTGAACCTGGTGCAGGTGCGGCGAACCTCGTCCGCGAGTGAGGTCGCGCCCGCCTGCGACGGACGTGGGTCGGGAGGACCGGCGGGTTGCGTCGTCGTGCCGGGCGACGACTGGCGGCTCAGGTAGGCCCGCATTCGCCGTAGCTCCACCTCCGCGTGCTCGAGCAGGCGTACCCGGGTCGTGTCCGGGAGGTTGGGCTCGGTGAGGAGCCGCATCACGGCCACGCCGTTGTGCATGAGGACCTGGGCACGGCGTTCCTCCTCGCGGCGGGCCAGCTCGGCCGCGACGGCGCGGGACGCGTCGGCGTCCCGCGCGATGCGCCGCATGAACGTGCTGAACATGCGGCACACCAGCGCGTAGACCACGAACGTCAGCCCGTTGCCCATGACGGTGGTGAACACCGGCCCCTGAAGGGTGGCGCCGGACACGTGGACCACGTAGCTGCCCGTGACGCAGAGCAGGCCGACCGCCAGCACGACCGGTGACCTCGGCCCGATGGCTGTGATGATCACGGACAGCGCGTTCCCTGGCTGGAATCCCACCCAGGTGCCGACGCGGTCCGCGGGGCCGACGACCAAGGGTCCCACGAGCATCACGGCGCTCGCGAGGGCGAAGTCCGCGAGGACGAAACCGGCACCCAGTGGCCGGCCCTTCACCAGCGACGCCACGCTCACCGCCAGTGCGGCGAACGTCGCGGCCAGCCAGGTCGTGAGGTAGAGACCTGGCCGTGGGGATGACTGCATCCCCGGGTAGAGGGTCGGGACCATCTGAGCGACGGTGCCCAGGCGGACGCCGGCGATGAAGATGGTGAACGCACGCTCCACGCCAGCCGTCGTCGTGGGCAGGGCGCCGAGCCTGTTCCGGGCGACGTACAGCCTCATGGCTCTCCTGATCCGCTGTGCGGCCGTACTCTCGTCCGACCGGTCCGTGGCGGTGCCAAGATAGCCGCCCGGCCGTGGCACTACGGGCCAGGCTCTACGGGACCGGGTTCCACGGCACGTTGGGCACCGGGGCGGCCAGGGCCGCGCTGATCGCCGCCGCATAGGCGGTGGTGCCCTGGTCGTTCGGGTGGAACGAGGCCATGCTCGGCGAGTTGTCGCCGTCTCCCTGCTTCGCCAGCGTCAGTCCGTTGATCCAGTTGAAACCCAGTGGCTCGCAGGCGTCGTGCCGGAGGAACCGGTCGTCGACGGGCGCAAATGCCACTTTCAGCCCGTCGGTCGCCCACAACTTCAGGACCAGATCTCCCTGACTCCGGGTCAGGTAGGTCTGGAGCGGAAGGATCTCGTTCAGCTCCCAGGGCTCGACCCAGCAGGCCTCGGCGTCGTCGATCTTGAACACCGTCGGGTACGTCGCGAGAACGACCTTGGCGTTCGGCGCCTGCAGGTGGATCTTGCGCAGGAGCGCTTCAGTGTCGGGGATCGTGTGGTCGTCCAGCTGGTCGTACACGGTGTCCCAGATCGAGGACTCCTGACACAGCGGCAGGGTCACGCAGGTGGTGAGCACGTTCGAGAAGAGATCCCCGTCATTTCCGCCGATGGTCAGGACGACGTAGTCCGTGTCCGCGCTCAGGACCCCCGAGTAGACCTGCGGATACTCCGACCACTGCCCCTTTCCGTCGTACCCTTCCGCCGAGACGCGCGAGTACCAGGGCACGGTCAACTGCTCGGTCACCGCCCCGGAGCACGCGACGAAGCCCAGCTCGACGGCGGAACTCCACTGGTCCTCCAGCGCGCCTACCGACTGGCTCATGCCGGGCATCACCAGTTTCCGCGCCCACGCCTCGGGGCTGCGCCGGCACGAGTTCTGCCACTTCAGATCGCCACCGTCGGTGTTGGTCTCCGCGTAGTAGCCAGCCGACCCCGTGTCCGCCGGGTCGCCGGTCCCCTCGCCCGACGCGTAGGAGTCACCGAGGACGGCCACGTTGACGGGTTTGCGGGTCAACGGCTGGAACGCCACGGCATCCCACGCGACGTTCTCGGTCCCGTCACCGTCGAGGGTGACGTTGGTGAGGCTCACGCTCGGCACACCGTTGAACTTGAAGGCGCCCAACGAGACCCAGTTGTTGGCCTGGCGCTTCTGGTTGAGGTAGCGCACGGTCGAGCGTCCGTCGCCCAGGTGGATCGTGTACTTGGCCTGCTGGGTCCGCGCACCGTGGTCGGGCAGGTGCACAGCCACCCGCATCCAGCCGTACGAGGCGCGGTTCAGCGTCCAGGTGCCGACCACCTCGAGGCGGTCCTGCGTTCCTCCGGGGCTACCCGACCTGGTGTGGCCGAAGATGAAGCGCCCACCGAAGCCGGCTCCGAGCTGATGAACATCGATCTTGGACGGCATCGTGCCGTCGGGGTCTTCGGCAAAGCTCATGGTGAAGGTGCCGTCGCTCAGGATGTCCGCGCAGGGGCGGACGGAGGGCACGCCGTTCACGTCGTTGTCGACGATCAACGCACCCGGCGGCGCGGCATTCCCCGACGCCGACGCGCTGCGGCTGCAGTTCGGCGGGTACGCGGTGCCGTTCGCCTCCTCCTTCCAGTCCTCGGGGAACCGGATGAACTCGTACCCGCACTCGACGCTGCAGTCCTTCCACTTGGCGGGACGGTTGTACCAGCAGCGATAGTCGGGGACGCCCTGATAGGTGCTCAGACACGGCCCTGGGATTTCCGGGGGTGCCTCTCCATCCCACGGGAACGTGCCGACCAGTTCCTTGGCGCACCGGTTCGTCGTGTCGCAGAAGAGGTCCATCGGGGGCTTCACCGCAAACCGGTAGCCGTCGCCGTTCCACCAGGCGCCGCGGAACGCCGGCACCTCCTTACCGGGCGCCTCGTACAGCCCCATGGGCCATGCCGCCCAGCCCATGACCCGCTCCGGGTAGGGCCACCAGTTCGGGTGGACGGCGTCGATGAAGTGGTTGTCGTGCAGGAACGGCCAGCGCTCAGGGTCGTACTTGGGATTGGCGGGGTTGTTGTGCCAGCCCACCCCCCACGCGCCGTTGTTCTTCGCGGCGTCGGACTGCGGGTAGAACCCCGAGTTGTACGCCCAGAGGGCGTAGAACCAGTTCTCGATGTTCCGCGGGTTGCCGTTGTTGATGATCAGGCCGGCGTTGTACGTCTGGTTCCACTTCTGCACGAGGATCTGCAGTCCGGCGGCGACGTTGGAGGCGTAGTCCAGCGCGATCGCGTGTTGCTGCTCATACGTGCGCTCGCCGATCCGCATCCCGTCGGTCACCTGCATCACGCCGTATCCGCAGTCCGCGTCGGCCATGGAGATGTCCCAGTCGTCGCTCTCGTCACTGTTGTAGATGTCGATGCCGTAGTAGTTGCCGATGAGCGGGTTTCCGGTGACGCCGGGCATGGCGTATCTCGCGGCCTGCCACAGGTTGGATTCCTGCATGGCGATACCGAGGACGACCTGCGCCGGGACCTGACTTGTGGGCCAACCAGCGATCGCCGGGGTGGGGAAGAGTGCCAGCGGCTTGGTGCTTCCCAGCTCGACCCGGGTGCGCCAGCCGTCCACACCGGTGGGATTCCACAGCGCGTCGAGGTTTTTCGTGACTGCCTGGTTCACCGCCCATTCGACCTGCCGCGGCTTCGGCTGCATGGCCTGCCGTCGGTGGTCGTTGCGGGCGATCGCGCAGGTACGTTCACCGGCGGACTCGGGAAGGTCGTCGCCGACCAGACTGCTCGCCGCGGTCGTCGATGCGAGGTTCAGCGCCGGCGAGATCTCGTCTCCGGGTGCCGCTGGCGCGGGTGCCGCGGTGGCAGGGCTACCGGCGCCAGGCTTCGCGCCGTCGGTCGCGGTGCCGGCGACCGGCGGGGATTTCTGGCCGGGTGAGGTTCTGGCGGTCGTGGGGTGGGCCAGGTCGATGCCCAGCCGGACCGTCTCGTCGGTGGCCGGGACGGTGAGTGACAGCTCGATGGGGGCCGGCTCATCCTCGGCCTGCGGGACGCGCCCGTTCTTCCAGTCGATGTCGTGGACGAAGGCCGCGGCCGTGGTGCTGGCGCTCGCGCCCGGCGCGACCTCCGGGACGTGCTTGAGATAGCCCGCCGAGCCTCGGACCTTCGCCGCGCCGAGAATCGCGATTTTGCCGTGCGCGGCCGGGGCCAGACTGAAGTCGCCGAAGGCGCCGCGGGCGATCTCTGCCGGCTTGGTCAGCGTGGCGTCGGCGGTGGAGGCGGACCGGGGCGAGCCCTGCGCGAGCTGCTTGCGGCTCAGGCGCAGCACGACCAGTTCGTCGCGTGCGGGCGTTCCCGCCGCCGACGGGGTGGGCGCGCGCTTCGCGTCGCTGCCCGGTGCCGCCGCCGGAATCCGGTCCAGGAGCACCACGCCGCCGTCGGCGTCGGCGGTCAGCCGGAAGGGCACACCGGTGGTCTTGGCGACGGTCGCGACCGCGCCGTGGTCGTCGACCCGCACGACGTGCGCGCCCTTGGCCGCCACGATCTCGGTCCGACTCAGGGGAATCGCCGACGTCACCTGCCCGTCGAGCTCGACCGGCTTCGCGCCGACCGTGCCGCGGCGTGCGTCGACGACCGCCAGCCGGGTTCGCCCCTGGTCGTCGTGTGCTTTCGCCTGGGTCAGCACGGCGAGGTCGTCGGCGCCGCACCCGGGGTTGAAGTAGGCGAGGGAGGCGGTGACGCCCAGCTTGGTCACCTTGCCGGTCCGGAGGTCGACCACCGCGGTGAAGCCGCCCCGGTCGTAGAGGTCGGGCTTGTTCGCGAACGAGCGGGGCGCGTACACGGCGACGACCTTGCCGCCGGAGGACGTCAGGCAGGCCTGTCCGATCCACTGGTCGACGTCGACCAGGCTCTCCCGCAGCGTCGCGACGACTCGCCACTCGTATCCCTCGGCCGCGTCGGCCTTGAGGATGTGGAACCCACGCCCGTCGGCCGTGGTGGCCCAGGCGACGTCGCCCGAGGTCTTCCAGCCCCGAGCGAGGACGCGGTCACGGTTCTGCTCCGGAACCGCCTGCGGCGCGAGCCCCCCGCCTGACGGCTCGGACTGCCGGCCGCCGGGCGTCGCACTGCTCCGCCCGTCGTCGGCGGGCCGCGCCGCCTGGGCGGACGCGGCGGGAATGCTGAGGAGCGCGGCCACGAGCAGCAGTGCGGCCTGCCTGCGGGCGCGGACAACCGTGGGACGGGTCTGCATGTGCGTCTCCGGGGGGTGGGAGGGCTACGGGGGCTCGCGTTCACGCCGTCGAGGTGCAGGTGGCAGGGGGTTCCGCCGGTCGGCCGATGACCGCCGTGGAGCGAGGGGACGAACCGCGTGGATGCCGGGCCGACGGTCGCCGGCCCGGCACCCACCCGCCGGCTGTCAGAGTCCGAACCACCCGGTACGGATGGCCTGGTCGAAGCCGCGCCAGGTGTTGGGGCCGGGGATACCGTCGATCAGGCCCTGGTAGCCGCCATCTCGGGCGATGAGCTGGATGCCCATGTAGGTGTACTTGCCGGGGACGCCGTCGATCGGTCCGCTGTAGACATTCTTGGCCGTCAGGTACCGCTGGACGCCCTTCCACGTGTTCACCCCGGGGTACCCGTCGGCAGGTCCGGTGTAGCCGTAGCTCGCCGCCGGTCCGGCCTGGACGCGGCACCACATCGGCATGTCGGTGGAACTCCCGCTGTACGTCATGACGTACATGTTGGCCATGCAGTACGGGGTGATGCTGGAGTTGGCCGCCTGGGCCGGCTGGGCGAACGCCAAGCCGGCGAGCGACATGCTCAGCGCGACGGCGACCGCGGGGGTTCGCTTCCAGTTCATGTTGTTCCTCTCCGAGAACGTTCGCATGATCAGACTCTGCGATCGACAAAGTGGTGCGTAAGGGATTCCCGCAGGCACCTACGGTGTCGGCAACCGCTGATTCCTCGTGCGCTGTGCGATCGTGATGACCCGTGCTTCGTGCGATCGACGCTAGTCATCGGGTGCGGTCGCCCGCACCCAACGAATCCGCGAAAACCGCGCGCGGTTCCGGCCGCCCTGCGTGTGCGGGTGCACGGCGTACCCGGGCAGCTCCGACCGCGAGACAGCTGGATGCCGATCGGGCGATGACGGAGTCCGGGGCGTACCTGGCCCGGAAGCGGCTGCTGATGTCCGGCACGCCGGAGCTGGTGGCGGCTGGCGAGGTCGCCTTCCACGAACTCGTCCGGATGCGCAGGCTGGTGCGCTACGGCGCGGACCTGCGCTCCGACGAGGGGCACGAGGCGTACCAGGTCCGGCACGGTTTTCCGCACCGAGCCCTGTCCGACCTGATGAGGGCTCGTCCCCGAGCGGTTGAGGTGTGCCCGAGCGGCCAGAGCCGACCTGAAGCGCCCTCGACATGTCAGAGGTAGGCGAACCTGACAGGTTCGCGGAGGACAGCAGCGGCTGCCTCGACATCAGCGAACCGGGCCGCGAGGGTGGCGGTCGCCAGGCGCCGAGGTAGGGCGGCGCTGAATTTGAGCCCGGCGACCGCCTTCTCGGAGACGTCCGGCAGACAGATCCGTTCCGCCGCGTCCGCCGTTGCCGCCCGCCACAACTGCCGGTCGAGGTCGGGGCGCAGCCGGATGCCCGCGTCGTCGTAGCGCTGCGTCGCGTCGGCCAGGTCTCCGAGCGTGGCGATCAGGGTGGCGTTGGCCCGGAACCCTGCCCAGGTCCACCAGCGCACCTCGCCGTCCTTGTCCCGAACCACCACGGGGCCGCCGGGGTGGACCGTGGCGGAGGCATCGTCACGGAGCGCAGCCAGCCTCGTCGTTGCCCGAGCGGTGAGTGCGACCG
The DNA here is from genome assembly GCF_036902735.1 of Micromonospora lacuserhaii. NCBI lineage: Bacteria > Bacillati > Actinomycetota > Actinomycetes > Micromonosporales > Micromonosporaceae > Micromonospora > Micromonospora lacuserhaii. The sequence continues at coordinate 31,757 of NZ_JBAKHO010000002.1, forward strand.
GCGGGTCGGCACCGAGCAGCACGTCGCGCATCGCCCGGACCATCCGGTACGACAGGCCCTGCGGCGAAGCGCCGGTCATCCAGAGCGCCTTGCCACCGTTCTCGGCCGGCTCGACGAAGCAGCGGTGCCGCTTCCAGTCGATGTAGGTGACCCGCCAGCTCCGCCCGGCCAGCAGCAGCAGGCGCGGTCCCTGCACCTTGGCCGTCAGCAACGCCGGGTCGGTACGGCCGATCTCGGTACGCCCGGAGAGCACGGTGAACTGCGGCGGAGCGGTGAAGACGGCGAGCATGTCCATGAAGTGCCGGCGACCGAACCGCAGCTCGGCTTCCGGACCGATGAAGAGCATCCCGGAGTCCGAGTCGAGGTACCCCTGCTCGACCAGATGCCGCACGATGACGTCGGCACTCTTGTCGAAGGGGGCCAGGCCGTTCCACTCCTCCGGCCACAGCTGGTCGCCGAACCGGTGCTGCTGAAGCGAGAGCGCGAGGAGCTGCTGAGCGACGATGTGTCGCGGCTCCGGCGGTGGGACGACGGCTTCGACCCACCCCTCACTCCAGAGCTTGAGCAGCCCCGCCGCGTGCAGCAGTCCGTCGCCGTCCAATGCGAGGAAGAGGCAGTTCCGGTTGCTGCCGGGGCGCCTGCCGGTCCGGCCGATCCGCTGCAGGAAGGCGGCGACGCTGCGCGGGGCATTGATCTGGATGACCCGGTCGAGGTCGCCAACGTCGATGCCCAACTCGAGGGTGCTGGTCGACACGATGACGCAGTCGCGTTCCTGGGCGAACGCCTCCTCGGCCCGCCGCCGCTCATCGACGGAGAGTGACGCGTGGGAGAGGAACGTCGTGACGCCCAGTGCGCGCAGCTTCTGGCCGAGTTCCTCGACCAGGGCCCGCGAGTCGCAGAACACCAACCGTTTCTCGCCTCGGTGCAGCGCCGCGATCACCTTCGCCGCGTTGTGCACCGACCCCACGTAGTCGAGCTCGACCTCGCCAGGTGGTGGTGCGACGGATCGTGCTGTGACCGCCAGATCGGGTGCCACCACCCGCGCGGGCCGCTGTCCCCGGCCCGCGCCCTGCAGCCAGCTCAGCAGCTCATCGGGGTTGCCCACTGTCGCGGAGAGCCCGATCCGCTGGACCGGCCGGCCCGCCACCCGGCTGAGCCGTTCCAGCACCGCCAGCAGGTGCCACCCTCGGTCGTCGCCCGCGAACGCGTGCACCTCGTCCACCACGATCGCGCGCAGGTGCCGGAAGAACTCGTCGTGGTCCACCGCGGTGCTGACCAGCATCGACTCCAACGACTCGGGGGTGGTCAGCAGCACGTCCGGCCGTTCCCGGAGGATCGTTCGGCGGCGCCCCATGGTGACATCGCCGTGCCAGAGCGCCGCCCGGCGGCCCAACCAGCCGGTGTAGTTCTCCACTCGCGGAAGCAGGTTGTTGAGCAGCGCCTTCAGCGGGCAGACGTAGAGCACCGAGGTGCCGGACCAGTTCTCCTGAGCCATCCGGGACAGCAGGGGGAACATCGCGGCTTCGGTCTTGCCGCCGGCGGTCGGCGCGAGCAGCAGCGCGTCGTCGCCGTCGAGCAGCGGCTGCACGGCGGCCTCCTGCAGCGGCCGTAGCGCCGGCCACTGCAACGAGTTCACCACGTGGTGCAGCACTACCGGGTGGAGCAGCTCCGCGGACACCTAGACGTCCAGGCTGATCTCGTCGGCGCTGGTGGCGTTGCGTTCCACGTCGGTCATCTCGGTGGCGGACAGCGTCAGTGCGTAATCCCGCCGCGGGTCGAATGCGGGGAACTGGTCGACCCGGTCGAGAACCTCCCCCACCAGCTTCTTGAGGAAGAGGCGTGGTGCCACGCCGACCTTGCCGCCAAGCCCGCCGGCGACTGCCCGGGCCAGTTCTCCCAGGTACGCGTCGTCAACCAGGCGACACACCCGGTCCGGCGCGGCGGACCCGTCGGCGTAGAGGTCGCGTACCCGCCCGCCCAGCTCGACCAGGGACTCGACTGTAAAGCCGGCAAGGCGGATCTGCACCGCGCGCGGGTTGTCGAACCGTGAATCAGTGGTGAAGTCAACGGCGAGCCGCTGGGCCAGGGGCGCCAATCGCTGGACACCCTGCGGCCCGTCATAGAAGGCCGGTGTGCCGGTGATGACGAGGTACAGCCCTGGGAAGCGGCCGGAGTGCACCTCGTCTATCAGCTGACGCAGCGCGTTGAGCGCCTTGTCCCGAGCGTCTGAGCGCACCCGCTGCAGCGTCTCCACCTCGTCGAGCACCAGCAGCAGGCCCGGGTGGCCGCTGTCGCGCAGCACCGCCAGCAGGCCCTGCAGGAAACTCAGTGCGGCGAAGTGGTCGAGGTCGCCGCGTACGCCGGCCACCCGGCGGGCGGAGGCGGCGACGTGCGGCTGGCCACCGAGCCATGCCAGTACAGCCTCGGCCGTGGCCGGATCGCCTGCGGTGGTGGCGGCGCGGTAGCCGCGCAGCGCGGCGGCGAAGGCGGGTGCGCTGCGGCTGACCGCGGCGAGGCGCTGGTCGAGCAGCGCGGTGACGGCGCGGTCGAGGGCTTCCTCGTCGTCGGGACTGACCTCTCCGGGAGCGAGGACATCCTCCTCCAGGGCGTAGAACCAGCCGTCCACGACCGGCCGGAGCGCGCTGGGCGGGAACGTCGACGTGGTCAGCCGCTCGGTGAGCCGCCGGTAGACGGTCTCCAACTTGTGCAGCGGCGTCTCGTTCTCCGAGATCTGCACCTCAGCAATGGCGAGGTTGGCCCGCTTGGCCTGCTCGGCGATCCACCGCGTGAAGAACGTCTTACCCGAGCCGTACTCACCCCGGACGGCCTTGAAGACCGAGCCGCCGGCGGCGACGGTGTCCAGATCCTCGCCCACGGCGGTGACGAACCGGTCGAGGCCGACGGCGAAGAGGTCCAGCCCGGCCGAGGGCACCGCGCCCCGGCGCAGGGCATCGATGACCTCCCGCCGTCGGGCGGGACTGGCCGCGCTCATGTCGCCCCTCCGGGCAGCCGGAACTGCTCCCGCAGCAGCGGGATGTCCAGCCGGGCGGTCCGCGAGTTGTCGATCAACGACAGCACCGCGTAGTTGTCCACGTTGAAGATCCGCTGGAGCGTGCTGACGAAACCGACCGCTCGGCCCGGCACCTCGCCGGCCCGCTGCGCCAGCACGGCCACGGACAGCACGCCCTTGGCCTCGACCAGCGCCCGCAACGCGGCCTCGATCTTCTTGGTCTCCACCCGTCGCGGGGTCAGGCTGTGCTGCGCCTGGAAGAGCTCGGTGGCCAGCAGTGCGGTGACCAGATCGCCGCCGGGCGGCGCAGACGCCACAGGGGGTGCTGGCGCCGCTTCGGGTACGTCGAAAAGCGCGTCCCCAGCAACGGCAGGCGGCTTCCGGCGCGACTTCGATGCAGCGGGTGCGGGAGGCGACGCGGCCGCCACTATGGGGACCGGGGCCGCCGCCTGCCACCAGTCGGGCTGACGCCCCTCGACCGGCATCCAACCGGTCGGGGTGTCGGTCACATTCGGCAGCAGGAAGGCCAGCAGCGGAATGGTCACCTCGGCCAGCGATGCGCCGCCGTGGTAACCGGCCTTGCTGGGGCGGTAGCGCAGCAGCGGGTCCCAGAGGGCGATGATCCGGTTTCCCGGAGCGACCACCCGTGGACCGCTCAACTCGACCTCTCCGGGGCCGGCCGGACCGGGTCCGGCGCGGTGTCGGGCGGAGGCGGCGTCGGCCGCCTTGACCAGTTGGCCACCGCGCTCGAGGACGTGTCCGTGGTCGCTGGTGATGATGACCGCGCGTCCGGAGGAGCGGGCCTGGTCGAGCAGGCTGCTCAGGAAGCCGAGATCGCCGAGCTGCCAGCCCGGTTCGTCGCCCTCACGTCCGTGGGCCAGCGAGTCGTCGACGGTGTTGATGACGACAGCCACAAGTCGCGTCGCGCCGGCCACCGCCTCGGCCAGTTCCCCGGCGTAGACCTCACCGGCTGAGCCACGGGCCGGGCCCTTGTGGAAGATCTGGGCGTCCCTGCCCCATCGGCCCTCGTTGAACATCCGCGTCTCGTTGCCCTGGTTGCCGACGCGCAGGGCGCCGGCGAAGAGCGACGTGCGGGAGACTGCGGTCAGGGTCGGCAGAGCGGCCACCACGCCGCGTCGCCGGCCACGGTCGCTGCCGGCCAGGGGGTCGTACTCGACCCAGTGCTGTGACAGTTCGTCGGCGAGTTCGACGGCGACGGCCGCGCTCATCCCGTCCAGGACGACCAGCAGCACCGGCCGGTCGGCGCGGACCAGCGGGTCGACGACGCGCGCGAGAAGGTTCTCCACGGTGAGCAGGCCGCCATCGTTGCCCGGACCCGTGGTCGACCAGGCGGCGAGGCGCATTGCGAACGCGTCGTCGAGGTCCCGCCGCCGCTCCTGCGCCCGCTCGTGGATCTCGCGGAACGCGCGCTGCAGCTTCGCGTGGACGTCCTCGCCCGCCCAGACGTGGTTGAGCGCGAGGTCGACCCAACCCCATTCGGCGATCTGGCGGTCCACGCCGTCAGCGACGCTGGCGGGCGGAGTTACCTGGGCGTCGAGCCAACGGACGAGCCGGTGGGCCATCCGGATCCGACGGATCCGCCCGGCTTCCGCGTCGGCAAGCCGATGGCCTGCGAGACTCTCGACCGCCGCTTCGAGCGCCGGGTCCCCCGGCTTTCTCAAGCCGGCCAGGAGCGCCTCGGCGGCGGCGTTGATCCGCTGGGTGAAGCCGGCCCGCAGGATCGGGCTGTGGCCGGCGCTGCCGACCGCGCCGAACTGGATGAGCAGTTCCTCCGCCCGGTCCAGCACCGCGTGTCCCTGCAGCCGCGTTTCCCGGTCCGGGGCGGTCAGCATCCCGCCAGCCACCTGAACCGTGGCGTCGGCGAACCCGCGTAACGTGGCGTCGTCGTTGAGGTTGCCGAAGTACTGGTCGATGCGCCCCTGCGCCCGTACCGCCTCGGCGGTGTCGGTGGTCCAGAGGGCGTCGCAGACCAGACCGAGCGGAAGCGCGTCGCCGCCGTGCCCGGCGGCGATGAGCGCGAAGAGCGCCTTGGCGGGCCGCCCGAACTGTTCGATGAGCCACCCGGCCAGGCCGTCGCGCTCCCCCTCCCGGAGCAGCCCGAACGCCTCGACCGCCCCCGGCTCGGCGCTCCACCGCAGCAGCGTCGTCACGTCCAGGTCGTCGGGGCTGTCACCCCGGCGGTCCAGACCGAGGCGTACGGCGGCGAGGTGCCGCAGCGCCACATCGCGGGTGAGCACGGAGGTGGTGAGCTTCGGCCAGCCGGCGGGCGGCATCGCGTCGAGCAGCGCCTCACCGGCCCAGCCTTCCCGCTCCAGGGCGCTGTCGGGCAGTTGGGCGCCGAAGGCGTCCACGACCAGGTCCCAGGGCTCGACGGTGATCACCCGCTGCCGGAAGATCCGGCTCCGCACCCCGTGGCCAAGGCTGGACTCGGGAATGTCAGTGAGCAGGACCAGCACCTCGTCGCCGCGGTCGGCGGCGAGGTGCTCCCAGATGGCCAGCGGCGACACGCACGGCACGACCCGGGCCTGGCGTCCGCCGGGCAGCAGCATCGCCGGGTCGTGCGGCCAGGCCGGCTCCGCGCGCACGACCATCACCGGGTACGCGTCACCGTTGCGGTGCCGGTCGAGTTGCTGCGTCACCTTCTGCCGCAGCGCCACCGGGTTGATCCGCAGCGCCTGAGAGGGCGCGGGTGCCTGAGTCACGGCACGATTCTCCAGGTCACCTCAATGGTCGCGTCGCCCTGGTCAGCGGCGAAGGCGCGCAGCTGCTCCACAGCTCGGTCAAGGTCGCCGGCCGGCACCGAGATCCGCCCGCTCGGCTGGTCGACCAAGACCTCAGGAACCCGGGGAGTGACCTGGTCGATCGGGCGGCGCGGATGGACGAGGTCGGCCGTGTCCTCGTCGCGTTCGGGCACGTGGACGACGTTCGGCTTTCGGGTGGCGCGGCGGATCAGGGCGGTGGAGTCGGTCTGGGCGCGGCGCAGGGCCGGGGCGAGCGGGGCGGTCAGCTCGTCGGTCTGGGCCACCCGGCGAAGCTCGGCGAGAATCGCCGCCGCCTCGGCCGCGTAGGGCTCGGGCAGCCCGGCGACGATCTCGAAGGTGTCCCAGGGCGCGGCGGCGAGCGCCGCCGAGACCTGTGCCGCGCTCATGATGCTCTTACCGGTCCGGTCGGCCGGGCCGGCGAGTTCAGCACGGGCGAGCCGTTCGACGGTCTCCACCGCCGACCCTCCGTTGGCCAACGCCTCCAGCAGGTCGGCGGCTGCCCGGGCGGTGGCCAGCCGTCCGGTGCCGGCCTCCTTGTCGATACCCAGCCAGGTGGCGTGCTGTTCCAGGCGGGCGACCAGCCCGTGAGCGGCTTCCCGGAGGCGGTGCGCCTGGGTCGTCAGGTCGCGGCCGAAGAGCGCCACCAGCCGGCCCCGCCGCAGGTCGAGCGGCTGGACGCCGAAGATGGCAGCGGAGCGGGCGCGGGCCGACTGCCAGTCCTCCTCGCTGGGCAGCCGCTCCTCGCGGAGCGTGTGATCCGCGGTGATCTTCCCCAGCTCGGGAGCGGGGATCACCTCGCTGCCATGGAAGTAGAAGGCACGGTCGGTCTGCTCGGCGAAGGTCGCCACGACGAGCTGCGCGACCATCGGGTCGAGGCCGCGCGGCTTGGGGTCGTCGATCCAGCCCAACAGGTCGGCCACCCGCAGCTCGCCCTTGATGCCCTCGCTGGACGCCTTGCGCTGGAAGTGCTGGACCCACTCCCCCTCGATGACGAAGGCCGCCTCGTGCATGGTGCCCAGGCCGAGCGGGTTGGCGATGCGTCGCACGGTCTGCCGGTGGGTGCGGTCGACCTCGACGCGCCCCTCGGGGGACTCGACCGCTCGGCGGACGTGGTCGAGCACCACCTTGACGTCGGCAAGGCGGATCGGGTCGCCCTTGCGGTCGGGGTCGAAGTCCGGGTGCGCCGGGTACTGCTGGCTGAGCATCTGGTCGCCGATGCTGCGCAGCGCGTCGTTGAAGGTGGCGCCCATCGGCAGCTTCGGTTCCAGCGCGCGGGTGAGCGACTGGAGGTGGTCGTCGAAGCCGAGGACGACGTCGGTGGGCTGCTTGGCGGCCAGCCCGTACGCCTGGCGCAGCACGGCCTGCATCTTCGCCAGCAGCGCGCTGCGCTGGTTGGTCAGCGCGCCGTGCGCGCGGCGCCGGTCGTCGGGGTTGAGGTGCTCGGCGTGGCTGTCGAAGCGCTGCCCTTCGAGCAGCTTGTCGATGATGACGAGCTTGCCCAGCTCGGTGCGGCGTTCGACAGTCAGCGCCGCGGGGATCCAGCAGACCGTGCGGGATGCGGTACGGCTGATCAGTTCCTGCACCCGCTGCCGGTCGTCGGCCGGGCCGTGGCTGCCGTCGTCGAACGGATAGTCGATGATCATCCGCCAGGCGGTCGGGTCGTTCGGGTGGAACGCCTCGTCGCGGATGTCGTTGCCGTCGCGCACGTTGCCGTAGACCAGTTCGATGACGCGGCGGCTGCCCCGCCAGCTCAGCCCAGCCTCGGCGAAGAACGAGTCGCTCCACGGCACACCGAGCTGCTGCCACAGCAGCCGCTGGACGATGTGCTTGCGGGCGCCCTCGTTGTCGTAGTGCTTGGCGGTGGCGAGGACGCTGTCGACGTCCACGCCGACCAGCTCCAGCGAGACGATCGGGTCGTCGCCCTCGCCGATGCGGATCTCGGCGAACCGGCCGGCCCAGTCGGTAAGCTTCCGGTTGACCTGGGCAACCTCACCGCCGGGGATCGGGCTGGTGATGCTGCCGTGGTTGAGCGCGGAGAGCCGCCGGGCGGTCAGGTTCCGCAGGGCCGGCACGCTGGGCGCGAGCGCGGCCAGCAGCAGCGTCTTCACCAGCCGGTCATCGCCGGTGAAGGCGCGCACCCGCCCGGCCACCTCGCCCGGCAGCACGGCGCCCCGACGGGCGGCCTCCAGATCGTCGTCGGTGAGGTCGTACTGGCTGAGCAGGTAGGGGCGCAGCTTCAGGTCGTAGAGCTTCTGGGCCATCTCGAACTCGGCCTTGAGCTTCTCGGTGAACGGCTGGTCGCCGCCGCTGCTGATCACGTCGTAGAGGTCGCCGAGCGGGACGAGCTGACCAAGGCGCAGCGTGTCGCGGCGGTCGACCAGCAGCTGGCGCATCAGCTTCAACGCGGTCCGGGAGCGCTGCAGCGCGCTGGAGACGTGCACGAGGGTGGAGAGGAACGCCGGGCTGAACGGGTACGTGGACCGGAAGGCGTCGATGTCGGCGCCGCTGCCCGAGTCGGTGCCGAGCAGGGTGTCGAACACCTCCCGCCGTACCTTGGTGGTGGCGTCGAAGGCCTTTCCGATCGCCGCGGCGGCCGTGGTGTCGCGGGGTTTGAGCAGCCGGCGGCGGGCGATCTCCGGGAGGTTGCGGTCCTCCAGCTTGATCACGTCGAACCGGCCGCTGGCCAGGTTGAGGGTGTCCTGGTAGGTGAGCTCGTTCGCGCCGGTGACCTCCTCGCCGACGAGTTCGCGCAGGTCACGCTGGCGGGCGATGAAGCTGACCACCGGGATGGGCCGGCGGGTGTCGCCGCCCTCGACGAAGTTGGTGATCTTCTGGATTTCCCGGGAGACGAACTGCTGGTCGCCGATGGAGTTGGCCAGCCAGAGGATGAGCTCGTCGAGGAAGAGGATCAGGCCGTGGTAGCCGAGCTCCTTGGCGTGCCGGCTGATCTCGGTAAGGCCGCGGTCGAGCGAGACGAACGCCTCGGCGTCCTCCCGGGCGTTGCTGAAGAAGCCCTTGTTCCAGCTGGTCAGCAGGTCGTTGACCAGCTTGCGACGCAGCTCGTCGGAGTACGCGCCGGCGAACGCCTGGTCCAGCCGCTCGGACGTCCAGAAGGTCTCGCTCTCGCCCCACTCGTCCTCGACGTCGCCGCCGGGCAGGCCGTCGATGAACTGCTTGTCACCGATCTTCTCCCGCAGCGAGGCGGCCTGATCCAGCAGCGCGTCGGTGCGGTGTACCGCCGGGATGGGCGCGTCGGGGTGCAGGGCGCGGACCCGGTCGACGTAGCCGCCGAGCACCCGCTGCTCCAGCGAGCGGGCGTCGAGCAGGTGGTACGGGATGAGCAGAAACTTGCGGCCGTCCAGCCAGACGCTGTGCTTGGCGACCAGCGGGGCCAGCTCGTCGCGGCCCCGGGCTGCCGCCTCGCCGCGCAGCAGCGCGTGCAGCACCGCCATGAAGTGCGACTTACCGGAGCCGAAGGAGCCGTGCAGGTAGGCGGCCTTGGAGGCGTGCCCCTCGACCGCGGAGCGGATCAGCCCGAGCGCCTCGTCGAAGTTGCCCAACAACCGATCCGTGACGACGTAATCGCGGAGGGTGGCGTCGGCGTCGGCGACACTGTCGGCGAGCTTGAGCACGAAGTCGCTCTGGCTCGTGCGCTCAGGGATCTCGATGAACTCCCGGAGCAGCGGCGCAGGGGTGGGCGAAGACATGCTGCATACCGTACCGAGGACCGAACGGGCCGCAGGTAGCCACACGGCCTCCATTCGGACTCCGAACGGGGCCGGAGCGCCCCGGCCGACGCGATCACGGGGAGCCGGTGTGGTCGGTGTCGCGCAGAAGTTCGCGGTCGCCCTCGCTGTCTCCGCCATAGATGATGCCGAAAAGGTCGGGTAGGTGCTCGGCGGCCGACCAGCGACGCTCCAACAGACTGATCAATTCTTTGCACTGTGGGGCGGCCACCGGGCTCTGTCCGCCGATCTCGGCAAGGAGATCCTTGAGCGGTTGCAGCTCGAGGCCGAGAGCCCGCCAGACAGGAGCCCAGGCGAACACATCGGGTCCGGGTGCCGTCTGCACATCTTTGGGCTCGCGAGGTTTGGCCCGGTCAAGCCGCAGTTTCCACTCCGCGTGCCAGTGATTGTGATGGACGTACGGCTCCACTCGCACCTTCTCCACGTCCGGCCATCCAAGCGGCCTGAGGACGTCCTTGCCGACTTTCTCCTCAAGCGTGGTGTGGGCTGCATTGAGTCGCCGGAAGCAGTCGACGAAGACCCACGGATCTCCGAACAGAAGCCAACTGGTTCCGCTCAGGAGGACGCTGAGACCGAAGGCGCGGGCTTGTGCGACGGTCCGAGCGCTGTCGGGCGGCCGGAGACGGTGCGGCTCCCGTTCTGAATTCGGGTCCGGATCAGCTGTCGCGTAGCTGTCGAAGTTCGGCGGCCGGAAGGAGTCGAACGGTTGACCCGGCCCCACGGCCGCCGCGTTGATCGCATCTTTGAGCAGCGAAAACCACACGACATGCCGCATGAACGAGGTGACATCACCTTGGGTCATCGCATCGAACGCGAATTCGCCTCCATCCTGCTGCGCCCTGGCGATGACGGTTGTCGCCCTGGGGAGCTGAAAGTTCTTAAGATTCGGTAGGTCTGTCAGGTCAAGATCAATCTCCGCGCCGCTCCTGTGGGTGTCGTGCGGTTGGTGTCGTCCGCCGAACTCGAGTGATCCCGCGTTGACGGTGGGAGCAGGTAGGTCCGGCGGCGAGGCGTTGCTCGGCACGACGAATCGCGCTGCCTTCTTGTAGAGGGAGGCCGCCACGAGCAGCCCGAGCTGAGTGCCGGGCATCGCGTGCATGACGACCAGGGGATCAGCGCGTCTCGCGCTCCCCGACAGAACGTATGACTTGGACCGCTCCACGATGCGCGGCCAGGTGGGATTGAAGCGGTCAACACCGCCGCCGGCCACGGACGGCAGGTGGTTCCCGCTCTTGTCGCTCAGTTTCCAGCCTTCCAGGGCATCACCGGCCAGGCCACGGACCTTCCTGTCCTCACGACCGACCTCCGCCAGGAGAAGGTCGGTGGAGAGGTCGCGCAGCCCGGCCAGGGGTTGCGAGTTGGTCGACTGGTTCACGCCGAGACCCAACCAGAGGCCCGTCTCGAAGTCGGAGAGTGACCCGGCGGTGGAGACGAACCCGAGCAGATCGGCGTCCGTGCACTCGCGCCCGTCGGCGCCGCGCAGATGCCCACCCAGTTTCGTGACAGCCGCCCGCGCGCCGGCGTTGCCGTCCACCGACTCGTACAGCGCCCTCGCGGGCAGCGCGGCGTAGACGGCGAGGAAGGCGAAGTTGGCCACGACAAGGTGCGCCAGGGCGGCCTGGTACTGGGTCAACGGCGAATCAGGCGCGTCAAACGGGCGAGGCTTGCCTCGCCCGAGCGCCAGCAACCGTGGTGCGGCGGCCCGCAAGTACCGTTCGAAAGCCACCTGGAAGGGGCCGGCGGACCGACCCAGCAACGACTGTGCGTATCCGACCGAGGGGTCACCGAGGAAAAGCAACGACGCCAAGGCCGGCGGCGGCTGCGCCGATGAGCACACAGCCGTCGCCACCTGCATCGACTTCGCGAGATCCTCGACGAGCCCGGGAACTTCTCTGGCCCCTCGCAGAACCCCGACCGCCTCGGTGAGCACCTTGCTGCTCTTTTGGTGGTCAGCCCGGAACGTCTCGACGTATCGCCCGCGGTCGGTGTTTGCGATCAACCGGAATGCCGACACGTAGGCGGCGCTGAGCGACTTGTGCAGACTCAGGTAGGCGTCACGGATCTCGCTGACGGTCGGCGCGTACCTGCCGAGTTCGGTCAGGGCATCCGTCACGAGCCTGGTGGACGAGTTCCCCGCCCCGGGCGGAGAACTCATTTCGGACGACCCGGATTCAACGCCTTCGCCTGCGCCTCGATCAGACCACGTTCCGCCTCCATCAGGGCGAGAAGCGACTCCTCACACGCGTTGTTCACCCCGAGTACCGGCTCCAGGTAGGTGCCGTCCGTCGGCATGAGTTCATCCCACGAGGCAAGCTCAATCACTCTCTCGGCACCGGGCTGACCGAACGCCTCCGTCCGGTAGGTACGCAGATCCCCGATGAATTTCTGGAGTCCTGGGTCTTTCCCGCCCTGGCCGTACAGGAGCTCGAATGCCAGTTCCTCCATCCCGGCTCGGATCGGGATGTAGAGACGCGCCCAGGAGGCATTGAGAAAGTCGGTCTTCCGGCTCTGCTCCCCATTCGGCGCCCAACCCCGCCACCACGTTGGATACAGCTCGTACGCAGCGTTCTCCCATTCGAAGGCGTCGTGCCAGCGAACAACCTCCGAACAGCTGTTGTAGCTGTCTCTCTCGATACCCCCGACGACCCGGCGCATGAGCTCGGTCAAGGGATCAAAGGCGCCGCCCTCGGAGGCGGGAGTCGATTCCTGCTTCAGGCGCTCCTGGATGATCTGGAGGCGACGCTGGTATTCCGCCTCCCGACGCTGCCGAAGCGTGTCCGCGTAGGCCGCGAGGGCGTCACTGCTCGGACCCACTGTGTATTTGGTCCTGATCTGCATCCGCGGCTCAGGACACCCAACCGGATTGCAGTCCTTCAGACCGACGTGCCACCAGATCTCCTGCCCACCGGTCGATCCGGGTCCCGGGTTGGTGTGGTCCCACGGCCACCCCAGGCTGCCCCACTGCGTGTCGGGATGGCGCTCGGCATCAAGGGAAACAAGAACCTTGCCCGCCGGTACCGTGATTTCTGTCTTGACGTCCGCGCGGAATCCGAACACTCCCGAGTGCACCACCTCGGACCAGCCGGATTCGAGGACTTCATCGCCCGGCGGCGCCGGAAGGTCCGGGGGAATCCAGCTCGCCACGTCAGCCAGCGTGGCTCGGTCCGCGTCGGTCATGCCGGCCTGCTGCCCCGGCTTCGGTCGCACATCGCTTCCGGGGTCCTGTATGCAGGGTGCCCAGCACGCCCGGATACCCCACCGCTCCTGCGACACCGCAAACTTCTGATGCACGCGGTAGATGTTCAGCATCAGGGAGTGACAAGAGTTGGGGTTTTCGATGGTCCGCTGCGAGAGGTTCTCGATCCCCGTTTCCGTCTGCACGCTGAACGTGATGCGGTGTTCCTTCTTGGCCTTGTCCGCGGTCTTCCGAGTTTGTTCGCGCGCCTGGCTTGCCGTCGTCTGAGCGGTGGCGGTCTGCGCCTGAGAGGCGGACGCCGCGTAGCCGACCGAGGCGGAGACCGGACCATACCCGCCCGACACGCTTGCGCTCAGGCTTTGTGACTGCTGCTCTTGTTGCTGATGCTCGGTGTTCTCACCAATCTCCGTGGAGAACGCGCTTGAGTATTCGATCGACGTCTCCTCGGACTGGCTGAGGACCTCCTCCAGGGAAACGTTTCTCTTGGTCCACGCCTTCTGCGTCAGGACCATGCGCTCCTTTGGTGCGAGGCCCATCGTGAACTGCAGGTCGCCGACCACCGCGCCAGCCGGCCGGAGGCGTATCTGATCCAGCAGCATGTATCCGAGATCTTGAAATTCTTCGCCCTGCATCAACGCCCGTTCGGTACCTGACGACGCGGCGGCAAGGGATTCGACGTGGCCGCGCATTGAAGCATCGCCGATGTAGGCTATTCCCCGGGCCTGGTTGGTCAACGCATCGGACGCCTGGATGAAGGTCGCGCTGCGGACCAAGCGATCCGCGGGAGCCTGAACAAAGCCGATGGGCGAGTCGGACGCCTGGACGATGCCCGGATCCGGCTTCGAACGGGCTGGAATCGGATCCGGCCTCGAACGGGCTGGAATCGGATCCGGCCTCGAAGGGGCTGGAATCGGATTCGACTTCGAAGGGGATGGTTCCACTTTGCTGTCAGCCATGTTGACTCCAGATGCCCGTGGCGAGTTGGTCGTCCAGCCACACCCTGACGGAGGCGGGTCAGCCCGACAACTGTGGAGAGTGACGGAAGGCTGACAACAGTCGAGTTCCTTTCACTTGCTCGGGCGGGAGTTCCACCCCTGCTCGAAGCGCCGGCGCCGCCGCAGTCGCCGACCTGCTCGGCAAGCGAGTGGTTGGGCAATCCACCGCAGCCAGGTCAGCGGTCAGCAATCCGTCGCTCCGTCAATATCTGAAGTGGAGCAGGAACCGCTACTTCCTGGCGCGCGCGACGGGCTCGTCGACAAGGGCCTGGACGTCCCGGGGCCGAGGCCGGGCGGGGTGGGCCGCCCCTCCCAGCCCGGGTCCCTCAGCCGACGCTGACCGGGTCGCCGTCGTCGTGCAGGGCCAACCTGAGCCGCACCTCATCGCCGCGTACGTTCAGCCGGAGGAAGGCCACCGGACCAACGGTCATGCGCTGCCGCCGCAGGCCCGCTTCTTGTACCCGGGACAACAGCCAATACTGATCCGCCGCGGAGGGACAGACTGCCACGAGCGGCGTGGTAGAAGCGGTCTCGCCCCTCGTCGGCGCGGCGTCTCAACTCAGGAAGGTCGATTGGCGGATTCGGCAGTGCTCGTGCTGTCCGTTCGATGTCCCGGACGGCGTCCCGCCATGCCGAGGCAACGCGAACCTCGACCCCTCCCGCCGACCATCACCCGGCGAGCCTCACCACCCCACCAAATGTCCGAAGAGCCCGATAACGATGAGCGGTGACACCAGGCAAGGACTGCGGTCTGCGGCTGAGGTTGTTGTTGGTGTCGCTACCACCACCTATGGTGTACGTCAGTTCGGGAGGGGACAAGACGTGACCACTGACAACAAGGCAACCGTTCCAGTATGGACACTCGCCACGGAGGCCGTGAGCGTGCCGGCCGTGCTGGGCGATGAGGGCATGACACCGGCCCGACTCGGAGAACTGAGAACAGTCCTGGCCACACTCGCTGATTCCCCGATCGCCACGCTGGAAGCGCATCCGATATCAACCAGACGCGACCGGAACGGCGGTATTCCGCTTCACGCCGCCAGTCCCCTCGCTCAGCAGTTGTCGCAACTCGTGACTCAGACGGCGAAGTCAGCGCCTCCGACGCTGAACGTCGCCGCTACCGGTGACGTGCTCTACCGAATGGTGGTACCGGCAAAGGTCGCCGCACAGTTCGGTAGAGGACTTGTGCGGCCCATGGCTGCGAAGGCAGCTGCCGGAGGGATTCGCGGCGCGCTCGTCAACTCCACCGGCCGCATCGCAGGCGCGGCCACGTTTGTGCCCGTTGCCGGCAAGACCGCCGTTGCGGGTGCCGCAGCCGGCTCGGCCACCACAGCGGGTGTGGCCGTGGCCAGCGCCGGAGCGTTGACAGTGGCCGCGCCACTCGTGCTGATGGCCGTCGCGGTCGGCGTCAGCGCCTACGCTGATCACCAACGCCAGAAAGCGATCGAGCGGATCACCGACCTCCTGGAGCAGCTGCACGAGGACAACCTCGAGAGGGAACGCAGCGAGCTGGACGGTTGTCGTGACGCGATCGACAAGGCGACCTCGGTCCTCCTCGACCAGGGCAGGATCGGCCTATCGTTGGGACTGGATTCCTCGTCGTTCGCGATCAGCACGGCGATCGAACGAACCAAGCGTCGGCTTACAGAATGGCAAAAGGCGCTGGCCAAACTGCCCGACGGCCCGGTTGAAGTCGGTGCGTTGACGACTTCGTTCCCCGGCATCAACGAGGAAGGCGGCGCATTCCGCGCACACTTGGAGCTTGCCCGACTCGCCATTGCTCTCAAACGCCGGGTGCTCGTGCTCCAAGCGGTCGAACACGCTCAACAGGCGGGAACGAACAATCCGTTCAAGAGCTTTATCGCCACCTTGCAGGACGACGAGCGTCGGGTCGACGAGTTGGAATCAGGCATCAACTCGGTCCTACTTCGACTGTCGACTCTCGAGTTGCGGCGGCACGGCGGCTTCCGAAGCATCATGTTCACGCAGGGCGAGGTCGACGACCTGCTCAGAGCCGCATATCGTCTCCACGCCTTGGGCGATGGCCTCAACGTGGGAATCCACCAAGCTGACGTTGCGATCGAGATCGAACGAAGCAGTGACGGATCGCTCGTAGTGTTCCCTCCAGTCGCTGCCTGACCGGACGCCGCGCGCAAACTGATTGACCACCTCGGCTCTTCAAGGGGCCTGGCCGAGGCCGAGCGGCGTGCTGCTCGGCCTCGGCGCCTCCGTCAGGCCCTGGCCACGAGCACGGTGACCAGGGTGTCGCCATCGCAGTCCGGTATCTCGCGCAGCGTCCAGCGCCCGACCAAACCCTTGCCGGCGAAGTTCGACACCGCGCCGCGGTCCTCGACCTCACTGTCCTTGAGCGTCAGTCCCGCCGGGTGGGCCCGCTGCATGAACGCGAGGGTCGAGCGAAAGTCGCCCGGCGTCACCGCCGTGACCACCAGCCGCCCGCCGGAGGATCGGGTCCAGCGAGGCGTTGGCCGTGCACTTGGGCAGGTGGGCGCTCTTGTCCTCCCACGCCGCCGTGGCCGGGGACTTCGTGTCGTCGAAGGAAAGCCGGTACGTGTCGGTGTACGCCTGGTACATGATCTTGCCGGTCTTCCAGTTGACCCCGATCGACGGCTCTCCGGCGTCATGGGCGCGCGGCAGCGTCCCGGTGCCGGGTTTGTTGGTGAAGGAGGCGGCACCCACCGGCCCTGGCGCCGGGGGCGGCCGGCTTCGCCGCGAGCTCGGCGGTCGCCGAGTAGCTTTCGCCCAGGGGGGAACGGCACGATCCGCACCGTGTACCGACCGGCCACCGGCGGCACTACCAGGGTCTCCGGGTCGGCGGTCGAGGCCGCCTGCCCCACCTCGGCGCCGCTGCTGTCGTACAGGTAGACGTCGAAGTCGGCGGCGGAGTTAAGCCGGCTCACCTTGATCTTCAGGTCGTTGGCGGCGTCGTACCCTGTCGGGACGTCAACGGTGAGTGCGTAGTCGTCACAGGGCGCGGCGGCGTTGCACGTCAGCGTGCCGGTCGTCGCCGTGGCGTTGGGCACCGCGAACGGCCCACCGGTCCAGGTGGCGGTCGGGCTGGTTGACGACACCGTCCCGGCACCCGGGGTGGTCGCCTCGGCGACAGCGTCGCACGCCGGATGCCCTCATCGTGGGGATGTGGGAGGGACCCTGAAGGATTCAGACGTAACTCCCGCTCGTCGATTCGGAGGACAGTTCGCCCGAGAGCGGGGTGGACACCGCAATCGTGGCAGGGTAGTAAACATCGAACCCTTTCGGAGCGTCGCCCCTGCGTCACCGCACGGGACCGGCGAGTCGCTGCCACGGGTTCACCATGCGGGGAGCTGGCTGGCCTGCACAAACGTCCGGCCACGACGAAGAGGGCTGTGCATGCACGTAGACAGGATCGACCGGTCCATCGGTGAACTCATCGACCAGATTTCCAACGCCGAGATCCTCCTGCCGGAGATCCAGCGGGAATATGTCTGGAAGCCGACACAGGTAGCGAAACTGATGGACTCGATCTACCGGGGCTACCCCTTCGGCTCGTTGCTGTTCTGGGAGACCGACGACACTCCGCAGACCCGCGAGATGTCCGTGAGTGGTGCCGAAATCAGTCCACTCCGTCCTCCCCTGTTCCTCCTCGACGGGCAACAGCGACTGACGTCGCTGCACCGGGTCTTCAACGACCACCCGGAGGCGCAGGTGGTCTTCAACGTCGAGACCCAGAAGTTTCAGAACCAGAGCGCGGCCACCCAGCGCGACCCAAAGTGGATCAAAGTGGCGGATGTGCTCGACCCGAAGGCCAGCATGCTGCGGCTCACCAAGCAACTACTCGAAGCGGGTTCCACTCTGCCTGACCACGACATCGAGGACCGTCTCAGCCAGATCAAGCGGCTGCGAGACCGACGGTTCGTGATGGAGGTGCTCAAGGGCTTCCCGTACGACGAGGTCGCCGAGATCTTCGTGCGGGTCAACAGCGGCGGTCGCCGGCTCGGCACCCTCGACCTCGCCATGGCGACTCTCTCGACCCGCTGGACTGGCGTGCTCGCCAGGCTGAAGGACGAGGCGCAGTACTGGGCGCAGCGAGGTTACGCGGACGTCGACGTCAACTTCCTCTCCCGCGCCCTGGCCGGGGTGGTGCTCGGACGAGGACTCTCGATCTGGTCGCACAGCCGCCTCCGACAGACGGAGGATGTGGAGCTAGAACGGGGCTGGGAGGTTGTCAAACGAGGTCTTCGGCGGTTGGTGCCGCTGCTCCAGGCGAATCTAGGGCTCACCCGCTCCGATCCGTTCCCATCTATGGTCGTCCTCATCCCGCTGGTCGTGCTGCTCGGCGAGCGGGATGACGAGCCGATCGACCGGACGACCACCGACGGCATCGTCTACTGGCTGCTCCTTGCCACGATCCAGACCCGCTACAGCATCTCCACGGACACCAAGTTGAGCCAGGACATTCGGGCCGTCCGCCAGTCCGATCCGGTGCGGGCGCTGCTTGAGGGACTCGAGGTGGAGCACTCGCGTGCCGAGGTGACCGATCGCGCGCTGCGGGGACGCACGAAAGAGAGCCCGTACTTCTTCCTCAGTCTTCTGGTCTCGCTGGCCAACGGCGCACGGGACTGGTGGTACGGCACCGAGATCCTGCCCGGACACGATGACGGGCAGAAACTCGAGCACCACCACGTCCATCCACCCACGACGCTCGACGATCGGTTCGACAAGGGGGTCGTCAACGACCTCGCCAACCTGGTCTTCATCTCGACGAAGGCCAACAAGCAGATCAACGGCAGGAGCCCCGCCGAGTACTTCCCCACGCTGGAAGAACAGGAGCTCAGAGCGCACTGCGTGCCTTTGGACGAGCCCCTGCGCGACGCGGACGGTTATGCCCGCTTCCTGGTCGAGCGACGCCGCACGTTAGCGGACGCGATGAACGCCCTGCTCGACCGGTTCCGGCCGGAGTTCCTGGATGAGGTGCCGGCCGGGCCAGCCGACCCGAACGCCGGCAACTCGCTGGATCTCGCGCTCTACGAGAGCCGCCGCGACGACGGGCAGATGGTCTTCACCGCCACCGGCGACGGAATCTCCTGGATCGGCTCGGCCAGTGTGACAGAGCTGGAAGCCGCCATCGAGTCGGCTCGTATCGCCGGAATCGACAGTGACGTGACTATCGCGGGTGAATCCGTGCCGGTCCAGATGATGGAGGACTCTCTCCATGTTCCCATCGGCCCCTTCCTCGTGACCGGCACTCCAGAGGAGTGGCGTGCGGTGTTCGACCGTGAGCGACTCGCTTCGCAACCCCTGTCGGCGGCTCCGCCGCTGGCTCCGGCTCCATGGAGCGGCGACCGGATCGAGTTCCCCGTGACCAGCACCGATTGAGGGAGGGAAACATGGCGCAGGCGTGGATCGTCCGGGCGGGACGGGACGACAGCTACGAGGAGTTGGCCCTCGACAAGAATCTGATCGCTGTGGGCTGGTCGGCGACCGGTGACCTCAGCGAGGCGACGACACTCACTGCCATCCGCAATCGGGTGCTGGCCGCCTATCCATCCGTGGCGTACCAGGCCGCGGACGGATACTCCATCCAGCTCCTCGCCTTCCGAGCCCGCATGGCCCCGGGCGACGTCGTGCTCCTGCTGCGCCGATCGAGTCCGGACGTGGCGCTCGGTCGGATCACGGGTGCCTACGAGTTTCGCCAGGACTTGGCCGCCGGGATTGGTCATGTGCGGGCGGTGACCTGGGCGCGTACCGATCTGCCCCGCGCATCGGTGGAGCGTGAGCTGCTCGCCCTGCCTACCCTGACCACCGTCTACCGCATTAATCAAGCCGAGACCGTCGCTCGTCTTCAACGGCTCGCTGGCGACCCGCAACCGGTACCTGACGCGGTCGTCATCCCACCTGAGGTGGTCGCCGCAGCCCGGCCGGATGAGATGTCTGGGCCCTTCGCCAACCTTCAGCGGAACCTCAACTACGCCCGCAGTCTCGCCACCGCCGGCCAGCACCTGGCCCTGCTCAAGGTCGGCGCGTTCGAGATCTCGGATGTCTTCCGTGCCGCTTGGGTGCAGAGCGTCGCGGCGCTGGACCACTGGGTACGCCAGGAGATCCGAGCCCGGATGCTTCGACTGGCGGCGCAGCCCGGCACAGAGAAGCCACAGGCCTTCGCAGCCTTCCAGATCTCCCTGGGGCTGGTCGAACAGGTGCACATGGGCAAAGCCACCCTGGTCGACGCGCTGGACCAGCAATTGCGCGACCGTGGCCACCTCGTCTACCAACACCCGGACAAGATCCGGGAAGGCTTCGCGCTGGTTGCCGATGTCAACGGATTCTGGAACAGGGTCGCCAAGGTGCTCACCGAGCAGAGTGGCGACGGCATCTCGTTCACCGGGGCCGAGGTCCAGGACCAGCTACGTCAGATAGTGCAGCGCCGCCACAAGATCGCTCACGAGTACGACGAGGACCCTGGCAACCCCGCCAGGAAGCGCGCCATCGACGCGCCGACTGCCACCAAGACCATCGACTGGATCGAGCAGACCGCCGCGGCCATCCTCGTCGTCCTGGACACGAACACCTCGGCCGGCAAATAGGAAGCGAATGGAGCGCCGTGGCAAAGTACGACCTCTTGCGGGACCATCTCCGTCGACGGTCCGGCGCGGTGGAGCTGAGTTTCGCCGAGGTGTCGGACCTGGTGCCGGGCGGCCTGCCGAACTCGGCCTACCGTTACGCAGCCTGGTGGAACAACGGCGACGAGACCCACTCGCACTGCCGGTCGTGGGGTGACGCCGGGTTCGACGCGCACGCGGACATTCCCCGACAGCGGGTTCGCTTCGTGCCGCGGCTTTGAACCGGGCTCTCAGGCGAGGCTTGCGGCGTGGCCGCCGGCTGGGAGGTGGATCCGACGGCCACGGCACGCGGTCGAGCCAACCTGCCGCCCTAGCGTTCGTATCGCCAGATCTCGTGGTCGAGCCTCGTGGGTGACACGTCGAGGAGCACGGCGGCGCGCTTGACGAGACAGGCGGCCTCCGCCGGTGGGACCCGCTTGCGGCCGAGGGCCCGGCCCACGAACCGGCAGATCATCCGGTCCGGCTTGACCCCGGGAAGACCGGCCAGCATGAGCAGGTAGTGCCAGGAAATACCAGAGCCCTGCCCCGGCAGCGCCAGCCACAGGCCCTTCACCCGGGCCTCATCCGGACTGGTCGTCGCAGCCCGGAGGTCCTCCACCGTCTCTACCCCGGCCTGGCACAGGGCCTGAGCCGCCCGGTGGACCGCTTCGGCCTTCCGCACCGCATTCGCGTGCGTCGACACCCGCTGCCGGTTCCGCAGACGCTCCGCGAACGCGTCGGCCCCGTGGAGAGTCTCGATGCATCGGAGCAGGTCTGACGCTCCGTCCCGGTCAACGTCTCCACCACCGGCCCGTCGTACGTCCCGATAACGGCGCACGACGTTCTCCACCGCGCCGTACCGCACGCCCATCGACCAAATGGCATCGAGGATGCACAGGGCGAGGCTGTCCGGATACCCAGACGGCGCCGGCCGCCAGGCGTCGGCGGGGCCGAGCACCTTGAGCACTTGGGCGGCCAGCAGCTCGGCATGGCCCGGCGGGCAGTCCGTCTGATTCATTCGCCTTCCTCCCCGTCGTGCGGCCCGATCAGCGAAGCGCACGGGTACGACAACATCCCGCCGTCGGCCGATGTCGAGTGGGGACGGAGACGTGTCATCGACGTGAAGCTGCGCTCTCCCACGAGACCCCGTTGCGGTAGACCACCCGGAAACCCAGGTGCCGAGCCAGCGGGGCCCAGCGCTCCGATTTCATCAGCTGCTCGATGCCGTTGGCCCTGCTGCTGGAGACGAGTCGGTTGAGGACCACCGTCTCGAACGCGGCGGACTCGATCCAGTCGATGTTCTTGGTGAACCCACAGATCATCGAGGCTTTGGTTTCGCGTAGGAACTCGGCGAGCGTGATGTCGGAGGCCCGCAGGGAGGAGCAGCTCCCGAAGTACAGTCGCTTGCCCTCACACCGCCCGGACAGCCAGCTCGCAATCTCCGCCAGCCCGACGGTGTATTTGTCGGAGAGCTGCAGTTGAGTGGGGGCGCCGTGCAGCGCGAAGAAACCTACCTCGTAGGCCGCGTACTTCTTGGACAGCCATCGTTCGAGGAAGTAGCGCAGCTCCTGGGGCGTGGCGGTATCCCGGTGGATGTAGCGGAGCGCGCCGAGCCGTTCGAGCAGTTCCAGTGTCGGCAGCACCGAGCCTCGTTCTTCGAGGTCGTCGTTCCACTGACCCTCCACGCAGAACACGCCGCCCGGCTTTGCCACGTTGCAGCCGCCCCCTCGCCCGTCGGAGCACCGACCCTAACAAGGCGGTCAACACGCAGCGATTGATCGGCAAGTCAGCTTACGGACACACGCTGCCTCGGACGAGCGGTTCAGCCAGAGGTCTCGCCGAGCGTCCATGTCGTTGGGTCCTCGGCGGAGAGCAGGACCACGTCGCCACCTGCGCAGATATCCCACCAGGCCAGATCGCCGCACCGGGACACCAACAGCACCGCCGTCACCGGGACCGAACGTGCGGCAAGACGATGCCGATACTCGAGCACCTGACCGAGCCCCAACCGGAGCTGCTCCACCTCGTTGTCGCCGACGACGCTCTTCACCTCGGCGATGATCGGTCGCCCGGCACTGTCGCGCCAGGCCAGGTCGACGGGGATGCCGACCAGCCCGGCTCCAGCTCGTACGCCGGAACGGAGCAGGTGATCGATCAGCAGTCGGCAGAGCCGGTCGTGTTCTGCCACGCCGGCGCCGTATGCCGCCGCGTCGAAGGAGCGCTGCGTCGGAAGATCGGCGGTCATGGCGGGACCGGCGTACGGTCGGTCGTAGCCCTGGTCACGGCCGTCGCCCCGATCCGACGGGTCGAGAGATGCCGAGGCCTGCCAGGCACGGCCAGCCACCTCCGGCCGGTAACGGCCCTCGAACGGATACGGCCCGGCGGCGACCCAGGAGCTCAGTAGCCGCAACCCGGCGACGACGGACGGCTGTTGCAGCAGCCAGAATGCGGTATCCAGATCCGGGCAGGTCAGTAGAAGCTTCTCCTCCGCCAGTGTCTTCGTACCGTCCCTTTCCACGTCGATGCCACGCCGCCCCCACTCTTCGAGGTCGGCGACGCCGGCATCCATGGCCAGCACGATGGGGCCCGCGTGTACCCGCAGCCAGACGACCCCACCGGCCTCGTAGAGGCCGAGAATCTCCAGCACCCCGACCGTCAGTCGGAGGACCGCGGGCCCGTCGTTCTCCAGGTACGACAGATGCCAGGTCTTCCCGGCAGTCGCAGCCGCCTCCGGGATTGCCGTCCGAGCGACCCAACCGGCCAGGCCCCAGGCGCGACGGGCGGTCCGGTTGCGACCGGTCGCCCAGTCCGTGCCGACGTCACTCGGCGCCGGCTGGAGCGGCACCGGGTCAGGATCGGCGAACACCCATGCGGCCAGGTCCTCGGGCGCGACCCGCTGCCACAGCCGGGACCTGCGGGATGCCAGCATTTCGGCGGTCTCCGCCACCTCGGCTGCCGTCCACCAGTTGGCACCGGTTGACTCTTCCGTCAGGTCCGACATTCCACCGCCTCGTTCGTGGTTCGGTCTTCGACTGTCATCGCTTGCGGTAGTGCGGCTTCACGTAGGTGCGTCCCTTGGGAAGTCCCCGATCGACGATCCTGGCGTCGCGAACCGTTTCGAGGTAGGCCTCTTCCTGTTCGGGTGACGCCTGCGCGCCGGCGGGCAGACGCCGGAGGAATCCGGTCACCTCGTGCCCCTTCTTGTGCTGATGCCACTCGCCGGATGTGTTGCGCGGCGCCGTCACCGCTTCTACCCGGGGGACATAGCGCAGCAGGGGAAATCGTCTGCTTCCCGGCCGCGGCGGATACCAGGGCCGCCCGTCCGGGTCGACGCTGCCCTTCACCCGGTATACCGCGTGATCGGCGATGAGCCGCTCGACCGCCTTGTGGATGCCCTTCGTCCGCTGGGGCGGCAGTCCCAGCCGCAGACAGTTCTGCACCAGGGCGTCCTCGGCGAGGATCGCCTCGCCGTCTTCCGTGAGGTAGCCGAGCTTCCGCAGCGTGTGCAGGACCCAGCTCATGTCGGTGAGGTCGGGCACGCGGCCGTACTGGTCGGATCCCGGGCCGTTCTCGCGGGTCGCCACACGCACGTCGTAGCGGTGGGCGAAGTAGACACCGTCCACACGCTCCGGCGGGGACAGTGGTGTCGTCTGGGCGGTGGCGACATCCCGGTCGGGATGCATGGTGACGGTGACCAGGGTTCCCGGGCGCATGTCCGCCGGCCAGTGGAGGTGGGCAAGCTCCCATCGGCCGTCGCGCCGTCGTAGTGCCACACGCTGCACGGGTGAGAAGGTCGACTGGCCGTGTGCCTCGTGGTTGAGGTGTAGGCGGAGCTGCCGTCCGGGTGAGTCGTCCGACAGAGGGCTGTCGGGCAGCGGACACCAATGCCCGTCGAGGTGCGCTCGGTGCAAGGCGACCCGCCACGACATCGACCCCTTCTCCGGCGTGTCCAGCCAGCGCGCGGTGCCGTTCTCCTCCTCGAGCTTGCTGAGCCGGTCGTCGACAGGGACGGCCGACGACGGGTCGGCAACGCCGCGCGCCACGTGCTGCCCATCCGGGGCGTACTCGGACTCCGTGGTGTGCCGAGCCAGCGCCTCTGCCTGCGCGGAACCCGCGTGGCGCCGGACGCACGCCTCGGCGGAGACGGAGACGTACCGACGCCGATGGGTGAGCCGCTCGAGCTGCTTTCGGGTGTCTTCCGACAGGGGCGCGTCCAGGGGAGCGAACACCTGACCGGCGCGGAGCGCGAGCTGCACGACGTTGACCGCCCGCTGGTGCCGGCTGACGAGATGAAGGCTGGGCGCTTTCTCGCTGAGACGCAGGGCGATCCGGCACAACGCCTGCACCGCCTCGTCCAGCTCGTTGACTGCCTGACCGGTCCCTTGGCCCTTCTGTCCGCTCTGGTCCACCCAGCCGTAGCCGAACCAGCTGCCCTGCCGGGAGGAGGTCTCGACGGCCACGACCATCAGCTTCGTCCTGCCGGGCGACTGCTTGAGAACTGTCGGGCAGATGATGTGCCCATCGGGTGGCTGCTCGACCGGGGTCTTCGCCGGGCGGGGCTCGTCCTTGGCGGGTGCTGACGGCGGCTCATGTTCCTGGGGCGCTGGGGCCAGCGCTGGTTGCGGCTGCGGCGACGCGTGCTTCCTGCGCTCCCGCACCACCTCTGCAACCGCCGAAACGCAAGCGACGAACGGGTGGCGGACGCCGGCATCGGCGCAGTCAGCCAGGTGCTCTTGGCAAGCCGCTGCCACCAGGGCGCCGAGCACGGGGTCGTTCCTTTCCAGGGCGGTCACCGCCTCGGCGAGGCACTCGGCGCGGAGCCGCTGTACGGAGCCCTCCTGACACATCCGCGCGATCCGGAGGTGAAATCCTCCGACGATCAGCCTCGCCTCGAGGCAGCGGGCGCTGCCTCGCGCGTACGTCTCTCCGGTTTGGCGCAGCCGGGCCACCAGATTGACCGGCGCGAAGGGAGCGGCACGTCGGAGCTGGGTCTCCGCAGAGTCTCGGGCCTCCTGTAGGGATGACACGATGTCGACGGCGTAGGCCACCCACTGCTCCGCCACCGCGACGTGGGCCAGCCCCGCCTCGACCTGCCGGCCATTGAGGTCGTCAAGGGCACGGCGGACGAACGCGGGCGCATCCAGCTGACGTAGACCGGGCACGGCTTCGGGCAGGAGCTCCCCGCTTGCTTTCTCGTGCGCGTTCAACCACGCCCAGAGATCCCGAGTCGGCCATTCCCACACGTGTGCAGGCAGCTCTCGTCGCGTCAGCACACCTGCCCACGCGTCGTTGAACAGGTCGGCAGCGACCTCCCGCATGACTCGCGTCTCCAGCGGCTCAGGGGCGAGCGCAGGAGCTTCCGCCGCCATCAGTTCCCGCTGGTACGTGTCCTTGAAAGCCAGGGCCGCTGCCTGGCAGGTGCCGCTGAGAACGTCCCGGGCGCGGATCAGGCGCTCTGCCGCATCAGTGTCACCGGCCAGCCGAGCGAGCCGCGCCTCCGTGTCGACGAGCAGTTCTGCGTAGCGGGCCGCGGCGATTCCCGCCGGTTCACCGCTTCCCCTTCGGAGCAGGTCCATCTGGGCCGGCGACAGCGTCACGCCTTCGGCCTCCGCGCGGTGCAGCATGGCGAGCCGCATCACTTCCGGAGGCAGTGGTCTGACGACGGACTGCGGTGATTCGGGTGGCGTCGGCGCGGCGGGCGCCGACTTTTTCTTCGACGGTGTCGACTTCTTCTTCGCGGGCGTCGGCATCTTCGTCGCCGGTTTCGGCTTCTTCTTCGCCGGGGGCGACGCCGCCGCAGGTCGTTCCCTTGGCGCCGGCGGGACGCGGACGCCGCCCGGCCGGCTGTAGCAGCGGCTGCACAGCAACTGGGACCAGTTGCCGGCGACGGTCACCACCGAGTTGGACATGCTCGTGTGCTGGCATTGGCAGCAGAGCAGCATGATCGGTCGATCGAGGGTGAACCGCTGTAGCCCTCTCTGGGGCGGAAACGTCCGCACGATGCGGTAACTGGAGGAATCCCGCGACGCCATCCTGCCTCCCGTAGCACCAACCTGTCAGTCGTAAGCTGCGCCACTCGGGGAGCCGCCCCGCCTTCGGCGCGGCTCCCCTGTCCAGGACCGTGCCGGTCGATCAGCCGGCCGGCACGCCGTGCTCCCCACTCACTGGCGGGCCTTGCGGCCGCGGGTGGCCTTGGCCGGTCGCCACGAGGTGAGCGCGTCGTCGGTGAGGTGGAGGCGGTTGGTGGTCTCGGCGAGGAAGCCGGCGTAGATGTCCGCCGGCGAGGCACCCCACTCGGGGTCGAACTCGCCGTGCCATTGGCGTACCCAGGGCAGGATCTCGCGCAGGCCCGCGACCAGCGGGAGCAGACGGTCGGCGGCCCAACCGTCCTCCTGCTCGCGGGCGACGATCAGCGTCGCGAGGGCCTGGGCCTGCTCGCGGTGGTCCCAGCCGGCCCAGCCGACCAGCAGCGACGGGTCACCGTCGCGGCTGGCACCCGGGTACGACACGAACCGCTCCTTGGGTACGTCGAGCTTGCCCCGGTGCCGCCAGTAGCTGGTCTTGAGGAAGTCCGCTGAGGTGTACTTCGGCGGCACCGGGATGCCCTTGCGGAACTCCCGCTTCGCCGCCTCGTCGGGCAGCGCGTCCTCCTGCCGTTGCAGGTCCCACACCTGCTCCCAGTCGGCCCGCTTGGCCAGCCCGGAGTCCTTGTAACGCAACGCGGACAGGTGCGGAACGTGCTCGTCGGCGACCAGGTCGGCGATCACCTTGCCGAGATCCTGACCGGGCGCGTAGAGGTTGGCGACGGTGAGCACGTCGTCGTCGCGGCGCAGCTCGTCGGCGAGCTGGGCGGTGGTCAGCGGGCGCGGCTGCTCCAACCCGTCGACATGCTGGTACCACAGCTCACGCGCCTCGCACCGGTCGAGCAGCCAGTCGCGCAGCGCCTTCGCCTGCATCGCGTCCCAGCCCTCGCTGGCCCAGCGCCGCTTGCACTCCGGCCGTTCGATCAGCCCGATGTTCCGGTTGCCCTCGATGACCGCGATCCGCCGCTCCACCGCCGCCCGGTACTCATCCGACCAGTGCGCTGGCAGCTCAGTGATCGGCGTCGACCCGTGCCGGGCGAACCACTGCGTCTCCGCCTCACCCGCCGCCACCTTGCGGGCGAGCACGATCTCGAACGCCCGCTCCCCCAGCTTCAACTCCGGTACCGAGTCGGCCGGGGCGGTCAACTCCTCGTCCAGCAGCCCATAGAGCGAGTAGACCTGCCAGTCCAACTCCTCCTGCAACGCGATCATCCGCGCCCGGACCGAATGCCACTCGTCCCGAGCTGCAACGAGCCGCTGGCGGGTAGGAACCCCAGAGGCAGAGATCGCCGCCGGGGTCACCGTGGCGAGCCGCTGCGCCAGGCCGTCGACCTCCCGGCTCAGATCCAGGGGGTACGCCGGCGGCAACGGAAACTCCTCCAACTTTGTGCCGGAGAAATCGTAACGTTCATACCATGGCTCAGGGCTCCATCGATTTCCGCCACCGCTGGAGTTGGCAGTGCCCCCCTTTGGCTGACTGACCTGCTTCAACCAAAAACATGCGACTGAGCTATTGAGGGTCCCCAATAGCTGCAGGTACTCGTCCTCTGAGGCTCCCTCCGCCAGCTTAATAACAGGCGCCGACTGCTTGAATATCTTCCCCCCGCGATCAAACACAAACTGGCCGTGGGTGACCACGGAGGCAAAGGCAACCGACATAGGGGCTCGATAACGCTTGGCGAAGAACATCGAATACTCAAACCAATGCAAGCCGCGCGCAAGCTGATCGCTTCCGTAGGCAACACGGTCAACGAGAACACGGCGAAGTGGCCAAAGTATCTGCTCTACCGAATGATCCAAGGTCGCCGAATAATTTTGCCCATCGTAGGGCCAGATTGAGTTGATGGGCTCCTTAATCAGCCAGTCGCGGAGAACATCCCCCTCAACGATTGGGCGCCGATAATCTTCGGGCACACGGCGACGACGCAGGAACCCATCACCAACCATGTAGGCGCTGTCCTCCCGAGTGATAGCGCCAAACCCAACCTCCTTGGCCGCTCGCCCTAATGTCCTGTTGCTTTGCGACTCGATTGCACTCTTGAGCTCGCCCGCGCCGCCACCAGCAAGACTCCAGGGGTGGACGGCGAGTCGTTGCCGCGGCACATCGGCGACCCCGACCCACTGACTCTCCGAGCCGGGCCGCCCTATTTGATTGGTGATCGCCTGCCACACCAGCCCTCGACGCGGGTCGGCAGGTGTGCTCGCCTCACCACGAATACCCATTACTGTACGAATGGTTGGAGCACGCTTAACGTTTGTATTGCGACCGACTACCATAACCGTGGGTGTGCCATGGCCGGGAATATATGCACCGGAGGAATCGATAACATGGGTCACGTTGACATCGACGGCGAAGAGCTTCTCGATCAACCTCTTGCCAAATTCACGCTTCATGAAAGAATTTGCTGTGATCTGCCCAACAAATCCGGCACCCATGCCGTCGATGTTGCCCGTCTTGGCTAGCTGAAAGAATCGCTGCGCGAAGGGAACGGACAAGGCGTACTCGCGATAACATGCGCTGTACATGTCCCGGTACGCCTCGTTGAGGCCCCTGTCTTTGACCGTGATGTAGGGCGGGTTCCCTACCACAACGTGGTACTCACCGACGCTGAGGATCCCGGGGTGCTCCTTGAGATCTTCGGTTGCGTAGGCGAATTCGGTCATCTGGTCATCACCGAAAAGCGTTCCCTGCCGGCGTTTGATGAGCGAGTCGCCGACGGCAAGGTGGAGGGGGAGCGAGTATCTGGCCGCGTCGGCGAGGGTCTTCATGCCGCATGCGCGGAGGGCGGCGACGAGGAGGCGGAAGCGGGCGATGGCTACCGCGAAGGGGTTGATGTCGACACCGTGCACCGCGTCGAGCGCGAGTCGTACGCGCTCATGGGAATCGCGGTTAGGGGCATGCAGCTCCCACTGCTTGAGCAGCCGGTGGAAGGCGCCAAGCACGAAGTGGCCCGATCCGCAGGTCGGGTCGATCATCTTGACCACGTCGTGGCCGAACTCATCGATCGCCGGGGTTAGCGTCAGGTCGAGGATGAACTCCTCGACGAACTCCGGCGTCTGCAACAGTGCGTAGGTCTTCCGGGCCGCCTCAGATAGGTCCTGGTAGAGGTCGCCGAGGAAGCGGGTGTCCCAATACTCGTCTCGGAAGCTGTGGATCAGGTTGCCGCTCTCGCCGCGTCTGCGCCAGAAGCCGATCAACTCTTTGGCCGCGTCATGCGACAGCGGGATCTGGAAGATCGGGTTGTGTCGCCGGTCGAACAACGACTTGCCAGCTTGGGTGCTGGCGATCGCATCGAACCCTTCGAGCAGCCAGCCGCGCAGCGTCTCGTCTGGCCGGTCGCGGAAGAACTGCGCCTCGGCCTCCTCGGCCAACACCAGCCGGTCCCCTGGCCCGGCAAGGTAGGGCTCGGCCAGCAGCCCGTTGTCCTCGCAGAAACGCACGAACGCGGTGCCAAGCACCCATGCGACGGCGACCTGGGTGACCCGCTCGTCTCGCCACGCCGCCCAAGTGGCGGCGGTACGCCCAACCTTGAAGGCGTGGTCGTACTCGCCACGCAGGCGGAGGCGCACCTCCTCGACCGATTCGGCCTGCTCCCGCAGGTCTCTTTCCAGGTTCTCGACCTGCTTCTGCAGGTCACTCAAGAGCAGCTTCCGGTCGATCACGCGACGACTCTAGTCGTCCCGCCGACAGGACGGAGCTACCCGTAAGGCCCGTTGTGGCCGTCGGCCCGCTACCTACGGCTCCCGCATCCAGAGCTTCGGGTCGTTGACGAAGATGCCCTTGCCCTGGTGCCGCCAGATCACGCGCAGCGCTTCCAGCCGCACGTAGACCTGCTTGACCGTCGACGGACTGACCTTGTGCGTCGCGGCGAGCTGAGCGATCGAGGGCAGCTTGTCCCCCGGCTTGAGCCTCTTCGCCTTGATGTCGGCGACGATCTCGTCGGCAATACGGATGTAGTCGGCGGTAATCGGCATGACTCCCCCTGCGTGGCACGCCAATTCGATCACGCAAGGACACCCGCCAACAACTCTACGTTCGACTAAGACGACTGGGACAGCTAAGTTGGCTCCTGCCTCTCCCCTTGCGTGGCAACAAGGAGCAGAGGTGATCCCCCTGGTCGGGGCGGGTGCGCGTGCCCGTCCCGACCCACCGGACTGCTCCGCTGTCGTACCGCTGAACTGAGCTGCGGCGGCGGAGCGGGCGGGCCGCCCGCGGCCGGCATGCGGACGGCCCGCCCTTCCAGACCCACCGAAAGGACCTCCCCCGCTCCCGCCTGCTCAGGAAGGACCGCCGTGGCCCAGGTGTATCGAGGTGGCCATCTCTACGGGACCGGTCGCCCGGCCCGGTTGACGCCGCACGAGGTGCGGACCCGCACGTTCGACCCGCGTCGGCGCGGCGTCGACCCCGATCAGGTACGCGAGTTCCAGGCCGAGCTGGCCAACGAGTTGAACGACCTCCACCAGGAGGTACGGATGCTCAGCCAGGAGAACGACCGGCTCAAGCGGGCGCTGCGCGACTGGCAGACAATGCACGCCCGCGAGTGCCGGCCACCCAACGAAGGCCCCTGGTAGCCGTGCGACCGGAACCCGGCGACCTGCTCCGGATCGACGGCCGGGCCTCGGTGCAGTTCGCCGGCGACCGCGCCCTGACCTTCCGCGTCGTCTCGGTCTGCGACCGCCCGACCTACGCAGGCTGGGTCTGGCTGACCGGCTACGTCATCAACCGGCGCGGCCAGGCGACCGCCAAACGCGAGATCTACGTCCAACTCGCCGGTCTTCGCCCCGCCCCGGAAAGCACTGTCTCGGCCTCAGGCTCGCGACACCCCATTGGTGCACGCCCCTATGATCCGCCGGGTGACCAAGGTGACGGCAGACCAGCTCGCGATCACGCGAGGCTGCGTGCTCGGGCTGATGCTCGCTGATGCTATCGACGCGACCGGCGGCAATGTGCCGACCAACGAGACGCTGCGCGCCACCAGCGCTGGCCAA
Source organism: Micromonospora lacuserhaii (assembly GCF_036902735.1). Taxonomy (NCBI): domain Bacteria; kingdom Bacillati; phylum Actinomycetota; class Actinomycetes; order Micromonosporales; family Micromonosporaceae; genus Micromonospora; species Micromonospora lacuserhaii. The sequence continues at coordinate 63,152 of NZ_JBAKHO010000002.1, forward strand.
CTCGGCTGATCGAGTTCTTGAAGCAACTGGCGGAGCACTTGCCCGACCGGCAGACGGGCTCGCTAGAACCGCCAATCGTTAAGGGCGATGGAGTCCGTCCAGTTGGTCTCCATCAGGGTGCCATCGGGGAATGAGGGCACAGCGCCGTGCTCAAGCTCGTCCCCCTGCAGCAACTCGGTGACTGACTGGAAGAGGCCTTGGAACTCTCCTTGCCGAGCTCGTTGCACCCGCTCGGCTACGTCACGACGCAGGCCGACACGCAGGTTGAGCAGGTCCAGCCTTGACGTGATGTAATCCTGGTCCTGATCCTCGTCGGCTACGCCTACCGATACCGCCGCCAGGAACGGTTCATAGTAGGCCAGCGTGTACCGGTCCAGCTCGATACCCAGTTGGACCGCGTCGATCTCCTCGTCATCCGGGTCGACTGCGTTGATCGACAACTCGTACGCGTACGGCGGGAAGGAGGCGACACACCCCAGGGCAAGCCAGGGGCGCTCGCCCCCGATGGACTTGATCGAGCGCTTCTGGGCTATGAGGGTGCTTGGCAGGGCGGGCTCCATGCCGTTCGACCTTCCCTTGGCCTCGGCGACCACCCATCCTCGCGTGCACCTGCCGATGAGATCGGCCCTCTTTCTCGTCGCGCCAAACGTCACGCTGTACCTACTGGCATATCTGTCGACATGGAGTAGAAACGTCACCCCGAGCTTCTTCCGGCAGAAGATGCCCGTCATCGCCTGCCCGAGAGCGTACGACAGCGACACCTTTTCCGAGCGGTCCAGCTCCCAGGCGAGTGCCGACTTCACAAGCCCACCACCGTCAGAGCGCCGGACGTATCCGGGGATAAGGGAGACCCGATGGATGAACTCCCACACGGAGGCCAAACCGTGGGAAACCTGATCACCGGGCGCCCGGCCTGTGGTGAAGAGAGCATGGGCAAGGTCGTCAGTCGTGAACTCAAGCACTGCAGTCGGGGAGATCAGCCCCTTGGGAAACAGCGCCGTGTGACAGCGCGCCGTGAATGTGTCCTCTCGCCGAACTGTCATCCGGGTTCCCCCTAATCCGCCTGCCGGCCTGCACCGCGTGCCCGCTCCCAGAGGGTTGAGCACACCAGACACAACGGTCGGAGCCAATAGACTGATCAGCCAGTGACGGATCGAAGGCAGGCTCATCCACACGGCCCAGGAGACCGCTTGAATAATAGGGTCAGGCCGAAACAGCGCTGCGGTGGGCGTTGACCACCCAGGCGTCGGGTAGGGCGATCCACTCGTTGTCGCCCACCCGCACCACCGCACCGTCCAGCTTCGGCAGCAGCGCCGGATCCTCCATCGGGCAGAGCATCCACACGCCCCCCGCCCCACCGCGCGCCGCGTCGGCCAGCTCGTAGAGCCGGTCCATCGCCCGGTACCGCGCCAGCACCGCCGCGTCGTGCAGCAGCACTGGCCCCGCCTCGGCCGACAGCTCGGCGCGCAGCTCCGGCGCGGCCAACTCCCACGCCCGCTCGACGTACTCGCCCAGCTTGATCGCCCCCCGGGAGCCGGACGGCGCGATGTCCGCCCCGACCACCGTCTCCCAGGTCGGCTTGGGGTGCGCGTCGACCAGGGCGTGCAGGTGGTCGAGGAAGCGGGCGGCCACGTTGACCGGCCGGGCGTCGAAGCGCCGGGCCAGCTCCTCGCGCGCCAGGCCGTACCGCGACAGTCGTACCGTCAGCGCCCGGAACCCGCCGGCGGACCGCGCGCCGGTCAGCCGCTCCTCGGCCCGCATCGCCGCCGCCAGCTCCGGCGACTCGGCCGTCCACCGGCTCGGCGCCACGGTCAGCGACGGACGCCGCTGCATGATCGACATGGAGGACGAGGCGTTGCGGGGCGGCGGCGGGACGTACTTGTCGCGGTCCCAGCGCAGCTCGAAGCCGGCCTCGGCGAGCAGCCGGTCCAGCTTCGGGTGGGGGGGCAGCGGATCCAGCTCCGGGAAGCGCGTCCGCACCCGTTGGGTCACCTGCTCCGGCGTCAGCCCCCGACCGGCGTCGGGCGAGGTCGCCGGGGGCACCACGCCGGCCTGGGCCAGCCGTAGCGCCCGTACCGGATCGAGGTCGCGTGGGTAGAGCTCCAGCCGCGCGGTCGCGGCGGCCCGCTCCGAGGCCACCGCGGCGAGCAGCACCCGCCGCCGCTCGTCGATCGCGTCGGCCGCCCCGCCGGGCGCGGTCACCGCCGCGAGGGTACGCAGCACCGTCGCCGGGCTGGGCAGCACCTCGCTGGCGGCGAGCTTGTCGGCGGCCTTGCCGAGCGCGTCGGCGTAGTCGAGCAGCGCCGGCGCGGCCGGGGTGTCCGGGCCGTCGTCCTCGCCGGCTTCGAGGGCCACCAGCAGCCGGTCACCGCGCGGGTGCGGCTTGCCGTTGATGTCGGCGCGGGCGTGCCGGCGCAGCAGCAGGCGCGGCTCGTCGGCGAGCGCGTCGACCTCCACGGCGGCCCGCACCGCGGCGACCGCCACCGCGAGCCGCAGCGCGTCCCCGGTACGCACCGAGCCGCGGCTGCCGAGCAGCGCCGCGGCCAGCTCGGCGACGCCCATCACCCGGCCGCCGTCGCGCAACAGCTCGATGATCTGGGTACGCACGCTGCCGACCACCGGGATGTCGTGCCAGCGTTTGCGCTGCTTGCCGAGGATCTGCGCGATCCGGGCGGGCGTGACACCGAGCGGCTTGGCCACCTGCGGGTGCTGCGGCCACAGCGGCAGGTCCGGCAGGGCGCCGGCAGCGTCGGGCAGGTGCAGCGCCAGCCGGGTGGCCTCGACGTCGTTGGGGTTGCGGCTGGCCGGGACGAGCAGCGTGGCGATCGCGTCCAGACCGACGCGTACCAGATCGGCGTCGCCGTCCCCGGCGGCGGCCTCGGAGGCCACCTCCTCCGTCGCGGCCTTGCGGGCGGCGGGCGTGGTGGGAATGGTCTCCCGCTCCCCCAGCCGGCCGCGCCACTCCTTCACCCGACGCTGCAGCTCCTGGCGGGTCTTGGCGCCCAGGCCGGGCAGGTGGGCGAGCTTGTTGGCGACGGTGAGCAGCTCGCCGACGGTGGTGGCGTCGAGGCGGTGAGCGGCGGAGACCGCGCGCGGGGTGAGCCCGGCGGCCTCCAGCGCGGTGGCCCGGGTCGCCTTGGTCGCGGCCTCGTCGCGGGCGGCCTCGGCGGCCTGCTCGTCCGGCTCGTCGGCCTCGATCTCCGGGTGGTCGGTGCCGACCGGGGTGCTCGCGTCGGAGCGGCGGAACACCTGCTGCCAGGCGTCGCGCATGTCCTTGAGCGAGGCGAACCGCTGGCGGTGGTCGCGGTGCAGGGCGCGCTGCAGGAAGTCCGCCAGGTCGTCGCGGATCGCCGGGTCGAACGCCTCGACGGCGAGCACCGGCGGGCCGTCGGTCAGCTGCGGCTCGGTGCCGCCGTCGCCCCAGACGGGCAGCTCGCCGGAGGCCATCTCGTGCAGGGTGACCCCGAGGGCGTACCACTCGGCGTGCTTGTCGTAGACCAGCCGATTGGCAGTGCCGAGGAACGGGTCGAGGTAGCGGGGGGTGCCGGCGCTGATCTCCTTGACCGAGACGCCGGCCAGGGAGAAGTCGAAGAGCACCAGCTGGCGGGTGCGGTTGGGGCGCACCCGGATGGCGATGTTGTCCGGCTTGATGTCCCGGTGGTAGACGCCCTCGCCCTCGAGGTAGTCCAGGGCGCCGAAGAGGTAGTCGCTGTAGGTTTCCAGCTCGTCGACGGTCAGCCGGCCGTCGTCGCGCAGCTTGCGGGCCAGGGTGCGGTCACCGGCGTGCTCCAGCACGACGACCGTGCGGGTGCCGATCTGCAGCGGCTCCGGCCGGGCCAGCCGGATCACCCGCGAGTCGGTGAGCGGGCCGAGCACCCTCGCCTCGTGCGCGAGCCGGGCGCCCTTCTCGTCGGAGAGCCCGACCTTGAGCACCTCCTCCCGGCGGGTGCGCTCGTTGAAGCCGAGGAACGCCCGGCAGGTCGAGCCGGTGCCGAGGCTGCGGACGATCTTCCACTCGGCGACCCGGTCGCCGCCGCGCGCCTCGAGCGGGTCGACCTGCTCGGGCTCCGGCTCCTCCGGGTGCACCGATGCCGGCGGCGGGGCGGTCAGCTCCTCCTCGACGTCCTGAAGCATCTCGACGAACTCGGCGACCGTGGTGAGGCGCTGCGCCGGGATGGGCGCGGTGGCCTCCTGGATCAGCGCGTCGGCGAACTCGGTGATCCCGTCGGCGATCGCGGAGGCGTGCAGCCCGTTGTCCCGGGCCAGCCGGGTCAGCAGCTCGGCCCGCTTCGCGGCCGGCGGCTGGCCGGTCAGGATCAGGTAGCTCAACGCGCCGAGGCCGAAGACGTCCATCGCGACGGCGTCCGGCTTCGGCGTGGTCAGCTCCGGCGCGAGGTACGCCTCGGCCGAGCGCTCGATGTGCGAGGCCGCGTGCGTGGAGAGGGTGACCGGGTCGCCGCTGCTGCCCCCGCCGCTCCCGTCGACACCGCGGGTCGCCGCCTGCCAGTCGCTGAGCTGGAGCTGAGGGATCAGCCACGCCTCGTCCTCGCTGCCACCCCGCCGCCGGCGTCCCGGGCTGACCAGCACGCTGCGCGCCGACAACGCACGGTGGTGCAGCCGCCGGCGGTGCGCGTACGCCACCGTCTCGGCGAGTTGGCGGATCATCGCCAGCCGGCTCAGCGCGTCGAGGCGGTCGCCGTACTGGGCCATGTAGTGGTCGAGGCGGATCGAGCGCGGGTCGTACCGGAAGATCAGGGCCGGCCCGGCCTCGTGCGACTCCATCGAGTCGACCTGGACGATGCCGGGGTGGTTGATGCCGTGCAGCACCTGCATCTCGCGCTTGGCGGCGCGTTCGATGCTGGCCCGCTCGGCCTGTACCGCGTTGCGCTCGACCAGGTAGATCCGGACCCGGCGGCGCTCCCGCTCCAGCTCGCGGTGCCGGGCCTGGTGGTCCTGCCAGGTGGGGCCGACGTCGAACGGGCGGGTATCCAGCTCCCACGACCCGATCTGGTAGTGCTTGCGGCTGCGGGCGATGCCGACCGCCTTGAGGAGGTCCGGCAGCGCCGCGGACATCTCCTTGGTGACCCGCTGCCGCTCGTCCTGCGGCGGACGCTGCAGCAGAGACGTGATCGTCGGCAGCGGGCCCGGCTGGTGACCGGCCGCCGGCTCCGGGCCATAGATGCTGTGCAGGTGGTGGTCGGAGAGGCCGATGTGCAGGCCGGGCTTGGACAGGAACACCGCCGCCTGCACGAACGGGATCTTGACCGGCGGGCCCTTGCGCTGAGTCGCGGCGACCTGGAGCAGGGACTTGAGCTTCTTGGCCTTCATGTCCGCCAGGTGCAGCGGGTTGTCAAAGGTACGGGTGCCGCCCCCCGCCGGTCCCTGCAGGATCCAGTTGGAACCGCTGGAGATCAGTCGGCCGTTCAGGCTCTTGATCTCGATCAGGTAGAGCCCACCCGGGGCGGCGACCAGCAGGTCGATCTCGTAGGGGTGGCCGGTCTGTGCGGTGAAGGTGAAGTTCGACCAGGCCCGGTAGGGCTCGGTGTCGGGCAGCAGCGCCTGGACGTGCGCCAGCGCCTCCCGCTCGTGCGCGAACTGCGCTGGCGTGATCGTCGTCCACCGGCCCTCCTGCATGCAGGACATCCTAGGGCGCGCTGCTCCGGCCGACGGGACCGCGTCGGATGGTCAAGATCCGCGTCGCGGTACGGATCCAGCGTTCAGAGCCGGGCCAGGATCTCCGCCTTCTTCGCAGCGAACTCCTCCTCCGTGAGGATTCCCGCGTCGCGTAGCTCGCCGAGCTGTCGGAGTTGCGCGATCGGGTCGACCGGCGCCGGCGCGGCGGTGGGGGCTGCCGGCGGCGGCGGGGCCATAGCGGGCAGACCGGAGTAGTGGCGGGTGTTCATCCGCTCCTGCAGGGCCAGCCTGGCCGCGTGAGCCGTCTCGTTGATAATCGACACCGCCTTACGTGGGTCCGGGATGTCCTCCAGGACCACCAGCTCGATGCCGTTCGAACGCTGCACCTTGACCATGACGTTGCCGACGCCCCGAGCTTTCTGGGTGATCGACTGTCGGAGATCCACGTCCAGCACGTCCCCGATCGGCACCTGCTGCGCGTTCGTGGAGAGGACACCCCTCTCGAAGTGGAGCATCGTCGAGGTCAGCTTGTACCGCCCAGCTCCGATACCGATGAGGGGCTGGCCGGTGGCCGCCCACAGCACTCCTGGCTCCAGGATCGGCGCCTGCGGCTGCGGTGGCACCGGTGCCGCGCCCGACGGTGAGACGGACCTCGGGATCACAGGCTGCAGCTCGAGAGTTTGCGGACGCGTCTCCTGTGCGGTGACCTCTGCCAGGGTTCGCACGGCCGGCAGGTTCGCCGACCCGGGTAAGGCGGCGGCGTCGATAAAGAGCTGCCACCCCACGGGGGGCGCCGGCCACGATGGATCCGGCTGCCATCCAGCCGGGGGAAGCCAGCCTTCCGGTGCCGGCGGCCAGCCCGGTGGTGTGTTGAACCGCAGCGCCATGATGCCTTGCCTAACTCTGTAGCTGGTCAGAACCGATGGGAGCCTACCGTCGCCTTGCTGGTAGCAACTCCGCCAACCGGCTGTCCGTGAACCGACGTTGTCGCGACCGTCCCCACGTCAGATACTCACCTCGTGACCCGACTCCACGCCGAGGTCTTCGGTAGGGGACGGACATGCACGACGTCGCCGAGGTCCTGGGCTCGCCTAAACGGGCGCATCTGGTCGGGCATTCGTACGGGGCGTCGTCGCGCTGCTCGCGGCCGGGCTACGGCCCGAGAGATCCACCACCGATCACTCCCCGCGCAGCAAGTTTTTGCCACGCCGTCGTACCTGGACAATGGCTGCTCGGGTGACTAACCGCCCCCTCGTTGGGCTGAACGCCCTCGGCGGCGGGTGGCCGATCGCCCACCCAGGCCGCCGCCATAGCGAACCGCGCATGGCCTAACGGCGTCCGCTCGGCACCGTTCCTTCGGGTCGGGCCGTCGGAATGTCCTGTCATGCTGTCAATGTCGTGTCAGTCGATGCATCCCGCCGCCATCCGGCAGCAACATGTACCTCTTCGGCATGACCAAGGAGGAACATGGTGAATAGAGCAAGGTCACGGCTGCTGTGGTCCGGGCTGGGCCTGACCGCGACGCTCGTGGTCGGCGGCAGCGTGGCGTACGCCGACGACGCCGCCACCACGACCACGTACACGGCCTGCGTGGACAAGCAGGGGCGGCTTCAGGTCGTCGACGAGACCGGGAGCTGCAGGGACGGTGAGCGGCGAATCACCTTCAACGCCACCGGACCACAGGGGCCGGCCGGACCGCAGGGACCGACGGGGCCGCAGGGCGAGCCCGGACCGACCGGACCCGCTGGCCCGAAGGGTGACACCGGAGCCGTCGGACCCCAGGGCGCGACCGGGCCGGTCGGCGCGACCGGGCCGACCGGGCCGGCGGGCGCGACCGGGCCCACTGGGCCGCAGGGCCCGAAGGGTGACCCGGGCGTGAACGGGCGGATCTACACGGGAGCGTTCCGGTACGACAGCACCCGCGATCGTATGGTGCTGAACGGCAGCGTCGGGCTAAGCGTCACCCGGAACGGGCCCGGGGACTACAACCTCATCTTCGACACCCAGATGGTGCGGTGCACGGTCATGCTCCGGCCGACGTACCTCGGCGCCAACAACCGCCCGGACATGGTCGCGTTCGACAGTATCGACGGCGCGCGAGCGATTTTCGATCCCAAGGTGGACGCGGACACGCAGGTGATCGTCGCCTGCGCTCCCCCCTTCTGAGCCGGCGTCAGCCCCGGCCGGCCCGATCCGGCCGGGGCTGACGGACGCGCAGCGACAATCCGTGGCGGCCGGGCCAGCAGAACCGGGTCGGGCAGAGCCACCCCGGCACGTTGACGTCGCCGTCATCACCGTCCCGCGCGCCTTGTCCCGAGCGTCTGAGCGCACCCGCTGCAGCGTCTCCACCTCGTCGAGCACCAGCAGCAGACCCGGGCGGCCACTGTCGCGGAGCACCGCCAGCAGGCCCTGCAGGGAACTCAGCGCGTCGAAGTGGTCGAGAAGAGCTCCGACATTGAGGCCGACCAGGATCGCATCCACTCCTCGGCGGCATCCGTTCCGGCACCGAAGGACGCATCCGTCACCGTCGTTCCCCCATGCGGTCACCTTAGCGACTGGGGTGGGCAGGTCGTTGTCCGCAATGAGGTGACCGCCGGCACTCGAACCAGCCGAGCAGGCCCGGCCCTTAGGAGGAGGCTTGATATCAACTGCGGGGATCGTTGATATCATCTAGGGCGGACCAGCTGCCGGCAGAGAGGCACCCGACCATGTCCCGAACGATCCTGGACGTTGACGACGACCTGCTCGCGGAAGCGTCGAAGATTCTCGGTACGACGACGAAGAAGGCGACGGTCAACGCGGCTCTCGAGGCCGTCGTCAACCGGGAGAAGCGGCGCGAGTTCGCCAACTGGCTCAAGACCGGTGGCCTTCCCGACCTGACCGGCGGAACGGGCGCGGCAAATCCGGACGCGGCGTGAGCCGGGAACTCTTCCTCCTCGACAAGTCGGCCCTCGCCCGCTGGCCCAAGCCCACAGTCGCCACCCTGCTCGATGAGTTGTCCGAAAGAGGGCTGCTGGCGGTGTGTGGAGCGGTGGAAATCGAAGTGATTCACAGCGCCCGCACCACGAAGGATGCGCAGCGCGCGCGTTGGCTGCTCGGCGGCTTCGTGTGGTTGGCCATGCCGGACGAGATCTGGGACCGGGCGATCGACGTCCAGGTCCAGGCGCTCCACAAGGGCAACCACCGCGCCCTGTCGATGGCCGACCTGCTGATCGCCGCCACCGCCGAACGTCACGGCGCCACCGTGCTGCACTACGACGGTGACTTCGACATGATCACGGCAATCACCGGGCAGCCGACGGCCTGGGTGGTGCCTCCCGGCACGGTTGACTGATCGGAGCCGCCAACTCCAGAAGATGGCCATGGGCCCGGTAGCACCGCGTCCATGTGCCGGGGTTCGTGGCGCAGCCGAAGCTGGCCCCGGCGAGCAACTGGCCCAGCTCCGGGTGCGGTCCGAGTGCCATCGGCGCCCCGTCGGCGCCGGCGAGGCCTCCGCCCTGCGCTCACCCGCTTCGGACCAGCCGTCAGCCCTGGTGGGAAGGTTCCGGGTGCGCCTGCCGGGCCTGCAGGAACGGCCCTAGCCCCGTCCCGTCCTCGCTGGCCAGGAACGCGCCCCGCGCGGTCAGCAGCGTCTCGTCGGCGTGCGCCATGCAGCCCCACACGGTGTCGCCCCACGAGTCGGCGAGCTTCACCTCGGCCGGCTCGGGGCAGGGTTCGCCGCGCGGGCCGCCGATCTGGCAGCGGGCCGGCGCGCCGCCACGGCGGCTGACCGCCTCGGCGGCCTCCCGGATCAGCGAGAACCGCGCCTCGCCGCCGGGCTGCGCGACCCGGGCCTGTTCCGGTACGACCCGGCGCTGCCCGAAGAGCACCCCGTTGCCGTCCGGGTCGAGGACGCGGCACTCACCGCCGGGGGCGTGCTCGGGGTAGCCGACGCGCTCGACGGCGTACCCGGCGGCGGTGAGCCGCGCGATCGTCGGCTCCAGGTCCTCGACGTACAGGTAGATCAGCAGCGGCAGCTCGACGGTGACCAGGCGCGGGGTCACCGCGGCCAGCAGCAGGGTCAGCTCCCCGCAGCGCAGGTACGACCAGCGGGACTCCCCGTCGCCGCCGGTGCGGGTCTCGGTGTAGCCGAACAGCTGGTAGAAAGCTCGGGCGGCGTCGGCGTCCGCGACGTACAGCACCGGCACCTGCGCCTGCACTCCACTCTGCACCGCGCCACTCTATCCACAGCACACCTGCAACTCACGTGTCGCAGATCAGGATTTTCGGTTCGCCCCGCATGTCACCCGGCGCGGCGGGCGGTGAGCAGCAGGTACTCCCATTCCAGGACCGTCGCGCCGCTGCCGAGGTCGTTACGGCGGGCGAGTTCGGCGAGGTCATGGTCGAGCGCCTTGGTCCGGTCCGGGTCGTCGGCGATGCCCCGGTACGCGGCCACGGTGGGCCCGTAGTTGCTCTTGAAGAAGTCTCGGAACTCCTCGGGGGTGGCGAACGCCTCGACCCGCAGCACCTGCCGGCGGGCGACCACGTCGGTGACCCGGTCCCCGAGCAGGGCACGGACGTGCTGCTCATCGCCCCACAACGGCGGAGGCTGCGCGCCGGGCGGCGGCGGCGCCACGTACGGCCGCAGCGTGCCGAGCATCTGGCCGATGAACCCCTGCGGGGTCCAGCTGAGCAGGCCCACGGTGCCGCCCGGGCGGCAGACCCGGACCAGTTCGTCCGCGGCGGCCCGGTGGTGCGGGGCGAACATGACCCCGACGCAGGAGAGCACGGTGTCGAACTCGCCGTCGGCGAACGGCAGCGCCTCGGCGTCGGCCTGCTGCCACGCCAGCTCCGCGCCCTGCTCGGCGGCCAGCCGCCGGCCCACCTCGAGCAGTTCCGGGGTCAGGTCGCTCGCCGTCACCCGGGCTCCGGCCAGCGCCGCCGGTATCGCCGCGTTCCCCGATCCCGCGGCGACGTCCAGCACCCGGTCACCGGGGCGGACCCCGCACGCCTCGACCAGGATCGGCCCCAGCTCGGCGATCACCCCGGTCGCCACCGCCGGATAGTTCCCCAGCGCCCACATCGCGCGGTGCCGGGCCTTGAGGGCCTCGTCCGCCGCCGGGTCGGTGGATGTCGTCATCTCGCTCGCCTCCCGTTCGTCCTGCTCATGGCAGAGACGCTAGGGACGGGAACCCGACGCGACTAGTACATGTTCTGTACTGGGACCTAGCCTTCGGTCATGGGGTCGTCGTATCACCAGTTCTGCCCCGTCTCGAAGGCGATGGAGCTGCTGGACGGACGGTGGACGATGCTGATCGTCCGCGAGCTGGTCAGCGGCAGCGAACGCTTCAACGAGCTGCGTCGCGGGTTGCCGCGGCTCTCCCCCGCGCTGCTGTCCCGGCGGCTGCACGAGCTGGCCGTCGCCGGCATCGTGCGCCGGGAGACCGACGGCGCGGAGGTGCGCTACGTGCTGACCGCCGCCGGGCGGGAGCTGCGACCGATCGTCGAGGCGCTCGGCGGGTGGGGGGTCCGCTGGGTCGGCGAGATCGGCGACGCGGACCTCGACCCGAAGCTGCTGCTGTGGGACATGCACCGGCACGTCGACCACACGGCGGTGCCGGTCGGGCGCACGGTGGTCCACTTCCACTTCACCGACGTGCGGGCCCGGCAGCGGGACTGGTGGATGGTGCTCACCCGGACCGAGGCGGACGTCTGCGACGCGGATCCGGGTCACCCGCTCGCGGTCAGCGTCCAGGCCAGCCTGCGCGCGCTGACCGACGTCTGGCGCGGCGAGGCGACCTGGTCGGACGCGCTGCGTGGCGGCGGGGTGGCGTTGGACGGGCCGGCGGCGCTGCGCCGGGCGGTACCGGCCTGGTTCACCCTCTCCCCGTTCGCGTCGGTGCCCCGACCGGCCTGAACGGGCGCCGGGTCGGGTGGGCGCCTGTCGCGAATCTTCAAGCCGGCCCGGGTGGGTGTTCCTACGATCGTGCCCATGACTGTCACCAGCCGAGCCGCCGACGGCGACCACACCACGAACGGCACGCCGCACGGCGCCACCAGCCTGACGCCCTTCCTGGCCATCCCGGATGCGCGCGGAGCCATCGACTTCTATCAGAAGATCTTCGGGGCGCGGGTGGTCGACGTGACCGAGATGGGCGGCGTCGTGGCCCACGCCGTCCTGGACTTCGGTCACGGGCTGCTGCAACTCGGGGAGCCGATGCCCGATTACGGGCTCGTCGCGGCGCCCGAAGGGGATCAGGACTGCTACTCCATCGGCTTCTACTGCCCGGACGTCGACGCCGTGGTCGCCCGGGCCGAGGCAGCCGGTGCGGTCGTCCGCGAGGGACCGTCCACCTTCGTGTCCGGCGACCGGTTCGCCAGCATCCGGGACCCGTTCGGCGTCCGGTGGTCGGTGATGACCCGGGTGGAGGACCTCTCCGAGGCGGAGAGCGCGCGGCGGGTCGCCGAGTGGGCCAGGCAGCAGGAACAGTCGAACTGACCGCGGCGCCCGGCTCGGATTGACCGGCCGTGGCCGCGCCCCGGGAGCGCGCCCTCCGCGCCGGTCACGCCGCGAGGGCGGCGTACCGGCCGGCCCGGTCGAGCAAGCTCCGGTGGGTGCCGGACTCGACGATCCGGCCGTGGTCGAGCACGGCGATCTGGTCGGCGTCGCGGACGGTGGCGAGCCGGTGCGCGATGGTGAGCACGGTACGCCCCCGCGACAGGGCGTCGAAGGCCCGCTGGACGGCGCGTTCGGTCTCGGTGTCCAGCGCGCTGGTCGCCTCGTCCAGCACCAGGATGCGCGGGTCGCGCAGCAGGGTACGGGCGATGGCCAGGCGTTGTTTCTCCCCGCCGGAGAAGCGGTGGCCCCGGGAGCCGACCATCGTGTCGTACCCGTCGGGGAGGCCGGCGATGAGGTCGTGGATCTGCGCGGCGCGGGCCGCGGCCTCGATCTCGGCGTCGGTGGCGTCCGGTCGGGCGTAGCGCAGGTTCTCCCGGACGGTGGTGTGCAGCAGGTAGGTCTCCTGGCTGACCACGCCCACGACGGCGGCCAGGTCGGTCAGCCGCAGGTCGCGCAGGTCGACGCCGTCGATGGTGATCCGGCCGCTGCCCGGGTCGTGCAGCCGGCTGACCAGGGCGGCCAGGGTGCTCTTGCCGGAGCCGGTCTCGCCGACCAGGGCCAGGCTGGTGCCGGCCGGCACGTCGAGGCTGACGCCGGCGACGGCGGCGGTGTCGCTGCCCGGGTAGCTGAAGGTGACGTCGGAGATCCGCAGGTGGCCGCGGACCCGCGCCGGGTCGATCTCGACCGGGTGGGCGGGGTCGTCCACCTCGACCGGGAGGTCGAGGTACTCGAAGATGCGGGCGAAGAGCGCCAGCGAGGCGGTGAGCGAGACGCCGACGTTGAGCAGCCCCATCAGCGGCCGGAACAGCCCACCCTGCAGGGCGGTGAAGGCGACCAGGGTGCCGATGCTGAGCGTGCCGGCGGTGCCGGGCAGCCCGGCGCCGAGGTAGATGACCGCCGGGATGGCGGCGAAGATGACGCTCATCGAGGCCATCCGCCAGCGCCCGGCGAGTTCGGAGCGGAGTTCCAGGTCGACGAGGCGGGCCGAGGAGTCGGTGAACCGCTCGGTAAGCGCGGCGCCGGCGCCGAGGGTCTTGCTGAGCTGCACGCCGCTGATCGACAGCCCCTCCTCGATGGTGACGTTGAGGTCGGCCAGCTCGCGCTGCCGTTGCGCGGTGATTTCGCGGCGCAGCGCGGCGACCCGGCGGGTCAGCCAGATGGCCGGGGGCAGTACCACCAGGGAGACCAGGGTGAGCCGCCAGGAGAGCGCCGCCATCGCGACCAACGTGGCGACCACGGTGGTCAGGTTCGACGCGATCGAGGTGGCGGTGGAGGTGACGACGGTCTGCATGCCGCCGATGTCGTTGGTGATCCGGGACTGCACCTCGCCGGTGCGGGTACGGGTGAAGAACGCGATCGACTGCCGGTGCAGGTGGGTGAAGACGTCGGTGCGCAGCCGGTGCATGACCTGCTGCCCGACCCGGGTGGAGATCCAGGTCTGGACCACGCCGAGCACGGCGGTCACCGCCGCGACGGCGACCATGCCGCCGACCAGCCAGGCCAGCAGGGTCAGGTCGCGCTCCGGCAGCGCGCGGTCGATCACGGCACGCAGCAGGAACGGCGAGGCCATCGCGATCACCGACGAGACCACGATGATCGCGACCACGGTGGTCAACTGCCCGCGGTACGCGGTGAAGAGCCGGCCGATACGGCGCAGCGACACGTCCCGGGCCTGGGCCTTCTCGGCGGCGCTGATCGTCCGGGGGGCGCCGCCGCGGCCCTCCCGGCGGGTGGGGGTGGTGTCCAAGGAATGCCTCTTCCTGTCGGGGAAACATTGCTGAGGTTACCTCATCATGAGGGAACAACAGGAAGTCCTGCTACCGTATTCCGGTGACCGCCGAGGACGCCGAACCGCACGAGGAGAGCCTGGCCGAGCTCTTCTGGGCCGTGGCCCGCCGGCTGCGCCACCAGTCCCGGCAGACCCTCGGCCCGTGGGAGGTCAACCCCGGGCACGCCCGCGCGCTCGGGGTGCTCACCCGGCACGGCGCGATGCGGCTCAGCGCGCTCGCCGAACACCTGCACATCGCCCCCCGCTCGGCCACCGAGGTGGTCGACGGCCTGGAGGAACGCGGGCTCGTCGCGCGCCACCCTGACCCGGCCGACCGGCGCGCGACCCTGGTCGCGCCGACCGAGGAGGGCACCCGGGTGGGCGCGGCCATCCGGACCGCGCGGGACGCCGAGGCGACCCGGTTCTTCGGCCACCTCTCCCCCACCGACCGGGAGCAGCTCACCCGCATCCTGCGCACCCTGCGCGACTGAGCCCGCCGACGGCGCTCTTGATCGTCTGAGGGTGAGCCGCACTCTCGGCGGCCCGTCGAGTGGTTCAGGCTCAGACGATCAAGCGGCGGCTAGCCAGGATCGCCAGCACCTCGCGGCGTACCGCGTCGGGCTCGTGGACCAGGCGGCGGTGGCTGAAGCGCACTACCACAATGCCCACGGTGGCGAGCAACGCGTCCCGGCGCAGGTCGACCTCGCGCTGGCGCGGGTCGCCGTGCGTCGTCGCCCCGTCGAGTTCGAAGTCGACCCGCTCCCGCTCGGCGTACACGTCGAGGTACATGGCGCGCCGGCCGACCACGATGCGGGCCTGACGGCGGAACTCCGGCATTCCGGGGCCGACGAAGACCCGGTCGTGGCCCCAGATCTCCAGCGGGCTCCGGCACCCCGCCTCGAGTCGCTCCAGCAGCTTCCGCAGGCTCGCTCGGCCGGGCAGCCGCGATCTGGTCCGTAGCGCCGCACTGATCCGCCGCGACGTGGTGAGGCGGTCGTTGACCGCCCGGATCACCGGACCCGGCCGGTCCGGCTCCGGCAACATCGGCCAGGAGTCGACCAGCGCCGACTCCAGCCGGACCATCGGAAGCCCGGATCGGATCAGCACCTCAGGTGGCGCCGGCGTCAGTCCACGCCGGTGGTGCACGACCAGGTGCGGTCGGGATCGGATGGCCGAGTGTGGCGGCACGTCGAGATGCAGCGCCTCGCCCTGGGGCTGCGTCCGCAGACCCCACGCGTCCAACGCGGTGGGGCCGCTGAGCGCGCCACGGCCGTCCGCGTACGCGAGGACGGCCCGCCGTCCCACCTCGGGAGGAAGCAGCGCGAGCAGCGGTGTGCCGCAGCCCAGATCCGGCCAGGCGAGGCGGGCGTCGACGTAGACCTCCGGCAGCGCCCGGATCAGCTGGGCATCGCGGGCCGCCCGCTCGAGCGTCCACCGCGGCACCACCTCCAACGCCGTCGCCCGGCGCACCACCCCACCGCACCGCTCCAGCAACTCCCCCAACACTCCGTCCACCCCACCGACCCTGACCGCCCCCTCCCCGTCGCAACAAGCCCCACCCCCCTCACCTGTGCACTGTGGACAACCCCCTCGCCGCCCACCACATGTGCTAAGGAGATCGTTTGTCGCTCAGCCACTGTCGGCTCGGCGTGTCGAGTGGCAGGACAGCAAACGATCAAGGCGAGACTGACGCGCGGCGGTCGCGTAGGTAGGCCCGCTCGGCTTCGTTGCCGGTGCGGGTGATCGCCGCGTCGTACGCGAGGGCCGCCTCCGACGCGCGGCCCAGGCGGCGCAAGAGGTCGGCGCGGACGGCGTGGTAGACGTGGTAACCGGCGAGGTCGAGCTCATCGACGGCGGCGAGGGCGGCGGCCGGGCCGCGTACCTCGGCCAGCGCCACCGCCCGGTTCAGCGCCACCACCGGGCCCGGGGCGACCCGCTGGAGCTGGTCGTACAGCTGGAGGACCTGGCCCCAGTCGGTGTCGGCGGCGGTCGGCGCGTCGCTGTGCACGGCCTGGATCGCGGCCTGGATCTGGTACGGGCCCGGTCGGTCCCGGCGCAGGCAGCGGCGCACCAACGCCTGCCCCTCGGCGACGAGCGCGCGGTCCCACGAGCCGCGATCCTGCTCGGCGAGCGGGCGCAGGGTGCCGTCGGCGGCGACCCGGGCGGGACGGCGGGCCTCGGTGAGCAGCATCAGGGCGAGCAGTCCGAGCGCCTCCGGCTCGTCGGGCATCAACGCGACCAGCAGCCGGGCCAGCCGGACGGCCTCGACGCAGAGGTCCTCGCGGACCGGGCGCTCCCCCGCGCTGGCGGTGTGCCCCTCGTTGAAGATCAGGTAGAGCACGGCGAGGACGGCGCGCAGCCGGTCCGGCAGGTCGGCGTCGCCGGGCACCCGGTACGGGATGCCGGCGTGCCGGATCTTGGCCTTGGCCCGGACCAGCCGCTGCGCCATGGTGGCCTCGGGGACCAGGAAGGCGCGGGCGATCTCGGCGGTGCTCAGCCCGCCGAGCAGGCGCAGGGTGAGCGCGACCCGGGTGGCCGGGGCGAGCGCCGGGTGGCAGCAGGTGAAGATCAGTCGGAGCCGGTCGTCGCGCACGGGTCCCTCCTCGGCCGGGGCGTCCCGGGCGTACAGCAGGGCGGCCTGGGCCTGCCGGCCGTTGCGGGACGCCTCCCGGCGCAGCCGGTCGATGGCCCGGCGCCGGGCGGTGGTGATGATCCAGCCGGCCGGGCTGGGCGGCGGGCCGGTCTCCGGCCAGCGCCGCACCGCCTCGGTGAAGGCCTCCTGGACGGCCTCCTCGGCGAGGTCGATGTCGCCGAGGAGGCGGACCAGCACGGCGACCGCGCGGCCGTACTCCGCGCGGAACACCGACTCGACGTCGAGCGTCACCCCTCGCCCTGGAAGGGGCGGACCTCGACCGGCAGGGTGGTGGCGACCGCGTAGCGCCGGCCCCACTCCAGGGCGGCGTCCAGGTCGGCGGCGCGGATGATCATGAAGCCGCCCAGGTACTCCTTGCCCTCGACGAACGGGCCGTCGGTGACCAGCACGTCGTCGCCCTTCGGGCGGAGCACGGTGGCGGTGGACGGGTCGTGCAGCCCCTGCCCGAAGACCCAGGAACCGCTCGCCACCAGCTCGTCGCGGATCACCCCGAGCTCGCGCATCACCCCGGCCAGGAACTCCGGGTCGGGCCGCCCGCCCTCGGGCTGGTACATGCTGATCAGGTACTGCGTCATGGCACTCACCCCTTCTGGTGGATCCTCCACCTTCCACACGATCGGCGAGGGCCCCGATCGACACCCCGACCTGACCCTTTCATAGATAATCTTGACTTCATCTATTGAAAACTATCGCCGGCCGTGACCTAATACGTGACAGTTCCCTTCGTCGCTCCCGCCGCCCACGAGGCGGCCACCCCCCGGGAGGAAAGATGAACCGTCTGCGTACGGTCGCGGCCGCGTTACTGGCCACCGCGACCCTGGTCGCCGCCGCCACCCTCGGCGCGACCCCCGCCAGCGCCGCCCCGGCCGGACTGCCCGGCATGGACGTCTCCAGCCATCAGGGCAACGTCAACTGGTCCGCCGCCTGGAGCAACGGCGCCCGGTTCGCGTACGTCAAGGCCACCGAGGGCACCTACTACACCAACCCGTACTTCGCCCAGCAGTACAACGGCTCCTACAACGTCGGGATGATCCGCGGGTCGTACCACTTCGCCCGCCCCGACACCACCAGCGGCGCCACCCAGGCCAACTACTTCGTCGACCACGGCGGCGGCTGGTCGAAGGACGGCCGGACCCTGCCCGGCGCGCTCGACATCGAGTACAACCCGTACGGCTCGACCTGCTACGGGCTGAGCCAGAGTGGGATGCGCAGCTGGATCGCGTCCTTCGTCAACCAGTACTACAGCCGCACCGGGCGCTGGGCGACGATCTACACCACCACCGACTGGTGGACCACCTGCACCGGCAACACCTCGCAGTTCGCCGCCAACAACCCACTCTGGATCGCCCGGTACTCCAGCACCGTCGGCACCCTGCCGGCCGGCTGGTCGACGTACTCCTTCTGGCAGTGGGCGTCGTCGGGCATCTTCCCCGGCGACCAGAACGTCTGGAACGGCACCCTGGACCGGCTCCGGGTGCTGGCCTGCAACGGGCCCTGCTGATCCCCCGCCGGTGGCGGGCCGTCCGGCCCGCCGCCGGTTCCCGCCCGAGCCCACCAGGAGGCCACCATGTCCGTACCCGTCTCCCGGCGTGACGTGCTGCGCGGCGCGGTCCTGCTCGGCGCGACCGCCGGCGCCGCCGCCCTGCTGCCCGCCGGCGACCGCGACGTCGCCCGGGCCGCCGCCACCCGGATCGACCAGCCGACCATCGCCAACTGCGCGACCTGGGGCGCCCGACCGCCGTCCTCGGCGGTGACCGTGGTGCAGAACCGCCCCAACAAGATCATCATTCATCACACCGCGTTCCCGAACTCGACCGACTACAGCCTGGCCCACGCGTACGCGAACTCCCGCGATATTCAGGACCTGCACATGGACACCAACGGCTGGCTCGACTCCGGGCAGCACTTCACCAACAGCCGGGGCGGGTTCCTGACCGAGGGCCGGCACGGCAGCCTCTACGGGCTGCTGCACGGGCAGACCATGGTGCAGGGCGCGCACTGCGTCGGGCAGAACAGCCAGGCCATCGGGATCGAGAACGAGGGCATCTACCTGGACGTGCAGCCGCCGCAGGCGCTCTGGGACAGCCTGGTGGTCTTCTGCGCGTTCACCTGCCAGCAGTACGGCATCCCGGCGACCGAGATATACGGCCACAAGGACTTCAACAGCACCCAGTGCCCGGGGCTGCTGCACGGCCGGCTGCCCGAGCTGCGCTCCGCCGTCGCGGCTCGGCTGGGCTGACCGACCCGGCACGCCGGCCGGATATCGCGATCCGAGCCCGTCGGGTCGAAGGGTGTCGCAGCCTGGAGGCGTGGCGCAGTCTCAGCCGACGACCGGCGACCCGGACCCACGGGCCCCGCTGGACGAGCTCTGCCGCGCCCTGCAGTGCGGTACCGCGGGCCTGGACGACGCCGAGGCCCGCCGCCGGCTGACCAGGTACGGCCCGAACGAGCTGCGCCGGCAGCGACGGCGCGGCTGGTGGCGTGAGGTCGGCCGGCAGGTCGTACACCCGCTGGCGCTGCTGCTGTGGGTCGCCGCCGCGCTGGCCTGGGTGGCCGGCACCCCGGTGCTGGCCGGGGCGATCCTCGTGGTGATCGCGCTGAACGCGCTCTTCGCCTCGGTACAGGAGCGCCAGGCCGAGCGGGCGGTCGAGGCGCTCACCCGCTACCTGCCGCAGCACGCCCGGGTCCGCCGGGACGGCCGCTGGCAGGAGATCCCGGCCGCGCAACTCGTCCCCGGCGACCTGCTCGGCGTGGGCGAGGGCGACCGGATCTCCGCCGACGCCCGGCTGGTCGACGGCGCGGTGGAGGTGGACCTCTCCGCGCTCACCGGCGAGTCCCAGCCGGTCGCCCGCTCCGCCGACGCCACGGACCGCTCCGGCAGCCTCACCGAGGCCGGTGACGTCGTCTTCAGCGGCACCTCCTGCCTCGGCGGGGAGGCCCGGGCTCTGGTGTACGCCACCGGAATGCGCACCGAACTGGGCCGGATCGCCGCCCTCAGCCAGCGGGTGGGCCGCGAGGAGAGCCCACTGGAGAAGCAGGTGCGCCGGGTGGCATGGCTCATCGCCGCGGTGGCGGTCGGCGCGGGGCTGGTCTTCTTCCCGATCGGCGTACTGGCCGCCGGCATGTCGGTGGGCGACGCGTTCGCCTTCGCCATCGGCCTGCTGGTGGCGAACGTCCCCGAGGGGCTGCTGCCCACCATCACCCTCGCCCTGGCCGTCGGCGTACGCGGCCTGGCCCGGGTGGGCGCGGTCGTGAAGCGGCTCAGCGCCGTGGAGACCCTCGGCTCGACGGACGTGATCTGCACCGACAAGACCGGCACGCTGACGGAGAACCGGATGCGGGTGGTCGCCGTCCGGGCGGGCGACACCCTCCTCGACCCGGCGCCGGGGGCGACGTCCGCTCCGGCCGGCGACGGAACTCCTCCCGCCGGGCCACCCGGCCCGGCGCCGCCGCGGTCCGACGCGGCGCTGCGGTCCGACGCGGCGCTGCGGGCCCTGGGACTGGCGATGATCGCCTGCAACAACGCCGAGGGAGAGCGCGGCGACGCGACCGAGGTGGCGTTGCTGCGCTTCGCCGCCGTCCTCGGCCTGGACCCGACGCATCGGGAGGGACGGCAGGCGCAGTTCCCGTTCGACACGAAGCTGCGGCTGATGTCCACCGTCGACCGGGACGCCGACGGGTTGTGGCTACATACCAAGGGCGCGCCCGAGGAGGTGCTGCGTCGGTGCGGCCAGGTCGCCGGCGCGGACGGCGCCGACCGGCCGCTGGACGAGGCGTACCGCAAGGGGTTGGACGACGCGGTGACCGCGCAGGCCGCGCAGGGCCGGCGGGTCCTCGCGGTGGCCCGGCGTCGGTTGGACGCCGCGCCGACCCGACGCGAGGACGCGGAGCGGGAGCTGACGTTCCTGGGCTTCGTCGCGATGGTGGACCCGGCGCGGGCGGAGGTGCCCGAGGCGGTGGCGCGGTGCCACACCGCCGGCATCCGGATCATCATGGTCACCGGCGACCACGGGCTGACCGCCACGGCGATCGCCCGGCAGGTCGGCATCGTCCGGGGTGAGGCGACCGTGGTCACCGGGAGCGACCTGGACCGGACCTCCCCGGAGCAGCTGCGGCAGCTCGTGCGGGAGCGACGAGAGGTGATCTTCGCCCGGGTCTCCCCCGAGGCGAAGCTGCACATCGCCGAGGCGCTGCGGGCCAACCACCAGGTGGTCGCGATGACGGGGGACGGGGTCAACGACGCCCCGGCGCTGCGCCGAGCCGACATCGGTGTGGCGATGGGCCGGACCGGCACCGACGTGACCCGCGAGGCCGCCACGATGATCCTCACCGACGACAACTTCGCCACCATCGTGGCGGCGGTGGCGGCGGGACGGCGGGTCTACGACAACGTCCGCAAGTTCATCCTCTACATCTTCGCCCACGCCACTCCCGAGGTCGTGCCCTTCCTGATCTTCGCGCTCACCGCCGGGGCGGTGCCGTTGCCGCTGACCGTGATGCAGATCCTCGCCATCGACCTGGGCACCGAGACGCTGCCCGCGCTGGCCCTCGGTCGGGAACCGGCGGAACCGGGGCTGATGGACCGGCCGCCCCGGCGCCGCGACGCCCGGGTAGTGAACGGGGCGATGCTTGCCCGCGCCTGGGGCTTCCTCGGGCTTATCTCGGCAGCGCTGGTGATGGCGGGGTTCTTCGCGGTGCTGCTGCGGGCGGGCTGGCGCCCCGGCGCGGCGACCGGGCCGGGCAGCGCACTGCACGACGCGTACCGGGAGGCGACCACGATGACCTTCCTCGGGATCGTCTCCTGCCAGATCGGCACGGCCTTCGCGGCCCGGACCGAGCACGCCTCGCTGCGGCGGATCGGCGTGTTCAGCAACCGGCTGCTGCTCTGGGGGATCGCCTTTGAGGTCGCCTTCGCGGCGGTGATCGTCGGCGTCCCGCCGCTGCGCGCGGTCTTCGGCACCCGCCCGCCGGAGCCGGCGATGCTAGCCCTGCTGCTGGCCTTCCCGCCGATCGTCTGGGGGGCCGACGAGCTGCGCCGGGCGGCCCGCCGGCGACACTGAATCACACCCTTCGCTTATATAAGCAGGGCATGATAGAAAGGGCGGGTGCACGCCTTCGACGTCCTCGGTGATCCGGTGCGCCGCCGCATCCTGGAGCTGCTCGCCCAGGGCGAGCTCACCGCCGGCGGTGTCTGCGCGGTGATCCAGCAGGAGTTCGGCATCTCCCAGCCGGCCGTCTCGCAGCACCTACGGGTGCTGCGGGACAACGGCTTCGCCACCGTGCGCCCGCAGGGCGCCCGCCGCCTCTACGCGGTCGACCCACGCCCGCTGCGCGAGGTCGACGAGTGGCTGGCCGGCTTCCGCCGGTTCTGGACCCCGGCCCTGGACGCCCTGGCCACCGAGCTGGCCCGGGGCCGGCGCGAACGGCGATCGCACACCGAGTCGACCGACGACAGGAGTGCCCGATGATCGACACCACGCACCAGATCAGCGCCGTCCGCCGCACCGTGGGCAACCGCACGCTCGAAGCCAGCGAGGCGCGCGTGCTCACCATCAGCCAGACCTACGACGCGTCGCTGGAGGACCTCTGGGACGCCTGCACCAACGCCGAACGCATCCCCCGCTGGTTCTTGCCCGTCTCGGGTGACCTGCGCCTGCACGGCCGCTACCAGTTCGAGGGCAACGCCGGCGGCACCATCGAGCGCTGCGACCCGCCGCAGAGCTTCGCCGCCACCTGGGAGTACGGCGACGAGGTGAGCTGGATCGAGGTCCGCCTCACCCCGGAGGACGACGGTCGGACCCGGTTCACCCTGGAGCACGTCGCGCACGTCGACGACGAGCGGTGGGCCGAGTTTGGCCCGGGCGCGGTCGGCGTCGGCTGGGATTCGGGCCTGCTCGGCCTCGCCTCCCACCTCGCCGCCGACGGCAGCGGCGTCACCCCCGAAACGGCCGCCGCCTGGATCGGCTCGGCGGACGGGCGCCGGTTCATGACGGCGAGCAGCGAGGCCTGGCGCGAGGCCAGCGTCGCCGCCGGCACCGACCCGGAGCAGGCGCGGGCCGCCGCCGACCGGACCACGGCCGCGTACACCGGCGCACCGGCCGCCTGACGACCGCCGCGCCGGGCCGCGTTCACCCCGCGGCCCGGCGCGACGGTCAGGGCGTGGCGTCCGGGAAGGAGCGCACTACGCGTCGCCCGCTACGTGACATCCGGGACGACCATGGCCCCGGTCCGCGAGATCGCCGCACAACTCCGGCACGCCGGGTGGCGCTGACGGGCACCGCCTGAGCACCGCCGGGTGGGGAGCGTCCGCGAGGCCGGGGCGGTAACGTGCGGCGACATGACCGGCTCTTCGTACTCGCACTGCTCGTTCTGCGGCGCCACCTACCCGGCGGACGCCGGCTGGCCGCGGGTCTGCGCGGTCTGCGGCGAGACGGTGTGGCGTAACCCGCTGCCGGTGGCGGTCGCGCTGCTGCCGGTGCGTACGGACGCCGGGCTCGGCCTGGTGGTGGTCCGCCGGGACATCGAGCCGGCGCGCGGCCTGCTCGCGCTCCCCGGCGGCTTCATCGAGTACGGCGAGGAGTGGGCCGACGCGCTGGTGCGGGAGCTGCGCGAGGAGACCGGCCTGATCGGGGCGGCCGACGAGGCGAGGCTCTTCGCCGTGCACGGCGCCCCGGCCGGCGGCACCATCATGATCTTCGGCGAGCTGCCGGAGCGCCCGGCCGAGGGGCTGCCGCCGTCCGCGCCGACCGAGGAGGCCACCGAGTGGCTGGTCCTCACCGAGCCGGTCGAGCTGGCCTTCTCCACCCACACCCGGGCGATGGCGGACTTCTTCGCCCGCCGGCCCTGACCAGCGGCGTCGATCACGCGGGTGGCCCGCCGGTGGCCGGGGCGCCGATGAGGAGACCGGGACGGTCGGGTCAGGCGGCCGCGCGCTCGCCGAGTGGCCGGCGCCGGCGGGCCGGGTCGGTGAGCACCGGCGGGCGCCAGGCGCCGTCGGGCTGGTAGAGGTTGACGCCGGGCGGCACGATCTCGTCGATCCGGTCGAGGATCGTGTCGTCGAGGACCAGCGCGGACCCGCCGAGCAGGCTGTCGAGCTGCGCCATGGTGCGTGGACCGAGCAGGGCCGAGGTGACCGCCGGGTGCGCCACGGTGAAGGCCACCGCCAGCTCGGGCAGCGTGCAGCCGACCTCGTCGGCCAGCGCAGCCAGCTCCGCCAACGCCTGGAACTTGGCGGCGTTTCCGGGCAGCGTCGGGTCGAAGCGGGCCGGGGTGAGCGCCGGGCGGCCGGTGGTCAGGTCGACGTCCCGGCCGGTCCGGTACCGGCCGGAGAGGAACCCCGAGGCCAGCGGGCTCCAGACCAGCACACCCATGCCGTACCGCTGGCAGACCGGCAGCACCGCGGTCTCGATCCCCCGGGCGACCAGCGAGTACGGCGGCTGCTCGGTGCGGAATCGACCCAACGCCCGGCGCTCGGCCACCTGGTGCGCCTCGACGATCTCCTCGGCCGGGAACGTCGAGCAGCCGAAGGCGCGGATCTTCCCGGCCCGGACCAGGTCGGTCAGCACGCCGAGGGTCTCCTCCACGTCGGTGGTGTGGTCGGGGCGGTGCACCTGGTAGAGGTCGATCCAGTCGGTGTCGAGCCGGCGCAGGCTCTCCTCCACCGCCCGGACGATCCAGCGCCGTGAGTTGCCGCCCCGGTTGGGTCCCTCCCCCATCGGGAAGTGCACCTTGGTCGCGAGCACCACGTCGTCGCGCCGACCGCGCAGCGCCTTGCCGACGATCACCTCGGACTCCCCGGCGGAGTACATGTCCGCCGTGTCGACCAGGTTGACCCCCCGGTCGAGGGCGGCGTGCACGATCCGGACGCAGTCGTCGTGGTCGGGATTGCCGACCGCCCCGAACATCATGGTGCCCAGCGCGTGGACACTCACCTCGATGCCGGTGCCGCCGAGGACGCGATAGCGCACGGTCCTGCCTCCTGTGGATCAGCGCCGGCCCCGCGCCCGCGCGATGCGAGGCAACCTAGGCTTTCGAGTGCACTCGAGGTCAACCTTCGGCGGGTCCCGCCCCGGCGCGGCAGGCGCCGCGCCGGGGGGACGTCGTCAGGCGGCCGCGCAGCTCGGAAGGGCGGTGGGCCCGACGCCGGTGCCCTGGAACCCGAACTCGGTGCTGCCGCCGGCGCCGACGGTGCCGTTGTAGCTGAGGTTGCGGAACGCGACGCTGCCGGAGGTGCCGGTGTTCTGCGCGTTCCAGGTGTTGGTGACCGTCGCGCCCGAGGGCAGGGTCAGGCCGACCGTCCATCCCTTCAGGCCGGCCGGGCCGGCGCTGACCCGGACCGTGGCGACGAAGCCGCCGGTCCAGGACTGGAGCGAGACGGACGCGGTGCAGCCGCCGCCGCTCGGGGGCGGCGTGGTCGGCGGGGCGGTGGTGGGCGGCGGCGTGGTGGGCGGGGTCGTGGTCGGCGGCGCGGTGGTGGGCGGCGTGGTGCTGCCGCCGGCGTTGAGGGCGTCGAGGGTGGCGGTGTACGCCGGCTTCTTGTTGCCGTTGCCGTCGAAGAGCAGCGGCGTGCCGCTGGCCCGCCAGGAGTCGGTGTCCCGGATGCCCCAGACGGAGATGCCGGTGCACCGGGTGACGGCGAGGCAGGCCCGGGTGACCCGGGTGTAGTTGTCGGCCTGGGTGCTGCCGGAACCCTCGATGTCCAACTCGGTGATCTGTACGTCGACCCCGAGGTTGGCGAAGCGCTGGAGGTTGGCCTGGTAGTCCGACGGCACCGGCGAGGCGCTGTTGAAGTGCGACTGGAAGCCGACGCAGTCGATCGGCACGCCGCGGGACCTGAAGTCCTGCACCATGGCGTACACCGCGTTGCTCTTCGCGTTCTGCCCGTCGGTGTTGTAATCGTTGTAGCAGAGCTTCGCGCCCGGGTCGGCGGCCCGCGCGGTACGGAACGCCACCTCGATCCAGTCGTTGCCGGTGCGCTGGAGGTTGGAGTCGCGCCGCGCGCCGCTGCCACCGTCGGCGAACGCCTCGTTCACCACGTCCCAGGCGTAGATCTTGCCCTGGTAGTGGCCGGCCACCTGGCTGACGTGGCTGACCATCGCGGAGCGCAGCGCGCTGCCGCTGAGGTTCTGCGCCCAGCCGGGCTGCTGGGAGTGCCAGGCCAGGGCGTGCCCACGGATGCGCATCCCGTTGGCCTGGGCGTGACTGACGATCCGGTCGGCGCTGGTGTACGAGAACTGGCCCTGCGCCGGTTCGGTGGCGTCCCACTTCATCTCGTTCTCCGGGGTCACCATGTTGAACTCGCGGTTCAGGATGCCCACGTAGGCGGAGTCGGAGAGCTTGTTGGCCGCGACCGCGGTGCCGAAGTAGCGGCCCTGCTCGGCGGCCGAGGTGGCCAGCGTCGTCCCGGCGCTGGCGCTGGACGCGACGGCGACGGTGGCGCCGAGGGCGACGGCGCCCGTGGCGATCGAGACCAGTGCGGCGCGCAGCCGCGGTGCAGTCGTCAAACGCCCACTGCCGCGGGCGCGTACGTGGTTCATGGCAGTCGCCTTTCGGAGAACGGGTGGGGGATGCGCCACCCCGACCGTCGCCCGAATGCGGTGGCCGGCAGGGCCCTCGCGTGGTCGCCCGGGGGCCACGCCGGCCCGTCGCCGTCACTCGACCGCCACCGCAGAGGTCGAGGGGTTCCGGCCAGTGACGCTATCGAAACATCTCGAAAAACTCAACGTTCATCGATGTCTTGATTCGCCGTCCACGCTGCGGACCGGCCACCGGGGAGCGGAGGTGCGGGGCCGATCTCCGAAACGTTCGATGCCGGGGCCGGACGGATCGGCGACGGCCGCCTAGGCTTCCACGGATCGGCCCAGGGCGGCACCACCGCCCGGGAAGGAGCGTCGCGCATGGTCACCTCCGCACGCCGGGTGAGCGTCCTGCTGGCGCTGGCGCTCTCCGCGTTCGCCTTCAACACCACCGAGAACCTGCCGATCGGGCTGCTGCCGCTGATCTCCGCCGACCTGGACGTCCCGGCGGCCGCGGTCGGCCGGCTGGTCTCCTGGTACGGGCTCACCGTGGCGCTCGTCTCGCTGCCGCTGGCCCAGCTGACCCGGGCCGTCCCCCGCCGTCACCTGCTCGGCGTCGTGCTCGCCGTACTCGCGGCGGCCACCATGGTCTCGATCGTCGCCGCGTCGTACCCGGTGCTGCTCGGCGCCCGGATCGCCACTGCGCTCGCCCAGGCCCTGTTCTGGGCCGTCGCCGCACCGGCGGCGGTGGGGCTGTTCCGCCCGGCCGTGCGCGGCCGGGTGGTCGCGGTGATGTCGATCGGCGGCGCGCTGGCCACCGTCGCGGGCGTGCCGGCCGGCACCTGGCTCGGCCAACGGGAGGGTTGGCGGGCGCCGCTGGTGGTGCTCACGGTCGCCGCGGTCGCCGCCCTGGTCACGGTCGCCGCGCTGCTGCCGACCACGCCACCCGAGGCCAGCCACGGCGCGTACGCCTCGGCACCGGACCGGGGACGGTTCGCGGCGGTGCTGCTGACCACCGCGCTCTCGGTGACCGGCATGTTCGCCGGGTTCACCTACGTGACTGAGCTGCTCACCCGGGCGGGCTTCGCCGACGGGTCGGTGGCGGTGCTGCTGTTCGTCTTCGGGCTGGCGGGGATCGTCGGGGTGGCGCTGGCGGGGCGGCTGGTGGGCCGGTTCCCCCGGGGCACGCTGGCGCTGACCGTCGGCGGGCAGGCCGCGGCGCTGCTCGGCCTGCCGCTGGCCATCGGCGCCCGCTGGGCGGTGGTCGGATTGCTGGCCGTGCTGGGCGCGTCGGCGGCGCCGGTCTTCGTGGCCACCCAGGCCCGCATCCTGGTGGTGGCGCCCGGCCGTACGGAGCTCGGCTTCGCGGCGAACTCGGCGACCTTCAACGTGGGCGTGGCGCTCGGCGCGCTGGTCGGTGGGCTGGCGCTGCCCACGGTCGGCGCGCGGGGATCGTTCGCACTGGGCGGGCTGGTGACCGTGGCGGCACTCCTGGTGGTCCTCGCCGAGCCGCTGCTCGCGACTCGACGGGCCGGCGAGCTGGCCCCGGCCTGACCCGCGCCGGGCGGACGGGACATCACAGAAAGTGGCCGCTGGCCAGGTACGGCGCCGGCTCCGGGATCCCGCGCAGCGCCAGGTAGCCCTCCTGACCGAGGTCGAGCCGGGCGGCCAGGCCGACGTCGATCGCCCAGTGGTTGGCCGTGGTGATGCAGTTGACGAGGGTGTCACCCCGGGCCGAGGCGAGCGCCTCCCAGAGCAGGTCCTGGGCGGTCTCCGGGTGCGCGGCGGCGAGCAGGGCGGGTCGCCCGCGTTCCTCGTCGAGGTAGACGTACCCGGGTCGGCCGGGGGCGCGCGACACCACCAGGCGCAGGGTCTTGAGCATGTACTCGTGGTCCGGGCCGTGGCCGGCGCCGCGCAGGTCACGGTCGAGCCGGTCCATCCACCCGACGTCATCGGCGTGCCCCTCGTCGAGCCCGGCGACCGCCGGCAACGTGGACCGGTCGACGGTGCCGACCATGCGCATCTGCGGGTGCAGGGTGAAGCCGGCCAGCCGGTACCGGCGGGTCGCGCCCGGGTGCACGGTGGAGGAGAAGAGGCCCGGACGGCCGTCGGCGTGCGCCAGCACGGCGTCCATCAGCCGCCGGCCGACCCCGGCGCCCTGCTGCTCGGGCAGCACCCCGTAGGTGGCGAGGAACCACAGGTCGTCCCGGTTCTGCGAGATCGCGAAGCCGACGACCTCGTCCCCCTCGACGGCCACCCGGCAGCCGCCGGGGTCCACGGTGAGGAAGTAGCCCATTCGGTCGATCCACTGGGCGGAGGCTGCTGCCGAGCGCGGCGTCACCTCCGGATCACCGACCCTGCGATGACGCCGGTCGGCCTCGAGGAAGGTACGCGCCGAGGCGCGTTCGGCCGACGGAAGGTCCGCCGGCCGCATCGGGCGGATCTCCAGGGATGCCATCCGCCCAGCCTGGCCGGTCACCCGGCCGGAACGCCACCGGATTCCGGGCCGGTGGCGGCCAGGTAACCGCTGGCCTGGAGCGCGAACAGCTCCCGGTAGAGCCCGCCGACCGCCATCAGCTCGTCGTGGTTGCCGTGCTGGACGAGCCGGCCGTGATCCAGCACGAAGATCTGGTCGGCGTGCCGGACGTTGGCCAGCCGGTGGGTGATCAGGACGACCGCCCGGTCGGGACGGCGGCGCAGGTGCTGGAAGAGCGCGTGCTCGGCCCGGGCGTCGAGGGCGGCGGAGGGCTCGTCGCAGATCAGCAGCCGGGCGTCGCGGTAGAGCCCGCGGGCGGCGACCAGCCGCTGCCACTGGCCGCCGGAGAGGTCGTGGCCGTTCTTGAACTCCCGGTCGAGCAGGGTGTCGTAGCCGAAGGGCAGGTCGGCGATCATGTCGTGCGCGGCGGCGGAGCGGGCGGCGTCCTCGACGGTCGGGCCGGGATGGGCGGCGGGGCGGTCGTGCCGGCCGATGCGGATGTTCTGCCCGGCGGTGAAGGGGAACTTCCACCAGTCCTGGGTCATCACCGCCACCTGGGCGGCGGTCTGCACCGGGTCCAGCTCGGCGGCGTCCACGCCGTCCCACCGGATCACCCCGCCGGTGGGGCGGTAGAGGCCGGCGATCAGCTTGGCCAGGGTGGTCTTGCCGGAGCCGTTCTCGCCGACCAGGGCGACCACCTCGCCCCGGCGCACGGTGAGGCTCACCTCGTCCACCGCCGGGGCGTCGGTGTCCGGATAGCGGAGGCTGACCCGGTCCAGCTCGATCGCGTCGAACCCGGTCGCCGTCCGCCCCTGCCCGGCGCTCATCCGGGCCCGCGCCCGGTCGAGGAAGTCCCGGTAGTCCTGGTAGTAGAGGGCGTCCTCGTAGAGGTTGTTGGTGGCGTAGACGGCCCTGCCGAGGCTGGACCGGGCGGACTGGAGCGCGAGCAGGGCGGTGGCCGCGGCGGCCAGCACCACCGTCCCGGCCTGCAGCAGCCCACCGAGGACGGCGTACACACCGAAGGCGGCGAGGCCGCCGGCGGACATGCCGACCGCCCGGGTGGCGGTCTGGGCCCGGGCCAGGCGCAGCTGGGCGCGGGTCTCCCCGGTCATCGTCCGGCGGAACTCGGCGAGCAGGAAACCCCGCATCTGGTACGCCCGGACCTCGGCGGCGGTGTGTCGGTTGGCCATCAGGTGGGCGAGCATCCACAGCCGCCGCCGGCGGGTGATCCGGGCCAGCATGGCGAGGTACTGCCGGCGGGCCATCTTGACCGCGGTGACCGCCTCGGGGACGGCGGCGAGCAGCAGGCAGGGCAGCAGCACCGGCTGGATCACGGCCACCGCGGCGGCGGTGGCCAGCACGCCGACCACCCCGGTGAGCAGGTTGACGGTGTGGTCCACGATGGACGCTGCCTCGGCCATGCCCCGGTCGCGCACCCGGTCCATCTCCTCGGCGAAACCGGCGTCGTCGAACGCGGCCAGCTCGACGGCCGTGGTGGCCTCGAAGAGCCGCAGCTCCACCGCGTAGTTGATCTGCGGGATCAGCCGGGCCTGCGCCCAGCCGGCGACGACCGTCAGGGCGCCCCTGGCGGTGACCGCGAGGGCGGCCAGCGCCAGCGACGGCAGGGCGGCCCGGACCCGGTCGGGCGTCGGCCCGTCGGCGAAGAGCTCGCGCAGCACCCCGGTGGTGGCGAGCAGGCCGAGGGTGGTCAGCACGCCCGCGGCGAGATTCAGCCCGATCGCGGCGAGGGTGTCCCGCCGGTTGGTGGCCCAGGCCAGCGCGACCGCCTCGCGGACCAGGCGGGGCAACCGGCGGGCCACGGACCGGAAGCTGGTGTGCGCGAACTCGGTGGCGTGGTGCATCCAGCTGCCGTCCTCCAGCTCCGGCAGGCTCAGCTCGTCGACGTCATCGTCGTCGGGTGACGGGGGGTTTTCGTCGGACGAGCGGCGCGGGCCGATGACCGTGGCCATGGGTCCTCCCGGGACGAAGGGCGGGAACTCCCGGCGAGCTTACGGTCAGCGATCACGCGGTGTCTCGCGGTGATCGGCGTGTCGTACAGGTGTCGCAGTGGCGTGTCGTCGCCCACCCGTCGGGACGGGTCCGCCGCGTCGCGTCGCGCGGGTCGGCCCCGGGTGGCAGGCTGGACGGCGGGCCGGCGCGGCAGGAGCGAGGACGCGCCGGCCGGCGAACCGTCGTGAAGGAGAAGATCGACCCGATGGCTGCGAGTGTGACCGGCACCGACGAATGGCAGGCGCTGCGCAAGCACGCCGAGACGATCCGCGCCACCCACCTGCGGGAGCTGTTCGCGGCCGACCCGCAGCGCGGCGAGCGGCTCACCGGCGAGGTCGCCGACCTGCACGTCGACTACAGCAAGAACCTGGTCACCGACGAGACGCTGGGGCTGCTCACCGCGCTGGCCGAGCGGGCCCGGCTCAGCGACCGGATCTGCGCGATGTTCGCCGGGCGGCACATCAACTCCACCGAGGACCGGGCGGTGCTGCACACCGCGCTGCGGCTGCCCCGGGACGCCACCCTGATCGCCGACGGCCAGGACGTGGTCGCCGACGTGCACCGGGTGCTGGACCGGATGGCGGCGTTCGCCGAGCGGGTGCGCTCCGGCCAGTGGCGCGGTCACACCGGTGAGCGGATCACCACGGTGGTCAACATCGGCATCGGCGGCTCCGACCTCGGGCCGGTGATGGCGTACGAGGCGCTCAAGGCGTACCGGGACGCCGGGATCAGCTGCCGGTTCGTGTCGAACATCGACCCGACCGACATCCACGACAAGACCCACGACCTGGACCCGGCGACCACCCTGTTCGTGGTGGTCTCGAAGACCTTCTCCACCCAGGAGACGCTGGCCAACGCCAACCAGGCGAAGATGTGGCTGCTCTGCGGGCTGGACGCCGACGACGCGGCGATCGCCAGGCACTTCGTCGCGGTCAGCACCAACGCCCAGCGGGTGACGGACTTCGGCATCGACCCGGAGAACATGTTCGGCTTCTGGGACTGGGTGGGCGGCCGGTACTCGCTGCCCTCGGCGGTCGGCCTGTCGGTGATGCTGGCGATCGGCCCGGAGCGGTTCCGGGAGCTGCTGGCCGGCTACCACGCCGTGGACGAGCACTTCCGGACCACGCCGGTGGAGCGCAACGTGCCGGCGCTGCTCGGCCTGCTCAACGTCTGGTACGTCGACTTCCTCGGGGCGCAGACCCACGCCGTGCTGCCGTACTCGCAGTACCTGCACCGGTTCCCGGCGTACCTGCAGCAGTTGACCATGGAGAGCAACGGCAAGTCGGTGACGCTGGACGGCACCGCGGTCGACCACCCGACCGGCGAGATCTTCTGGGGCGAGCCGGGCACCAACGGCCAGCATGCCTTCTACCAGCTGATCCACCAGGGCACCCTGCTGATCCCGGCGGACTTCATCGCGTTCAGCCAGCCCAACCACGACCTGGGCGAGA
The DNA here is from genome assembly GCF_036902735.1 of Micromonospora lacuserhaii. Lineage (NCBI taxonomy): Bacteria > Bacillati > Actinomycetota > Actinomycetes > Micromonosporales > Micromonosporaceae > Micromonospora > Micromonospora lacuserhaii. Next base: position 95,257 of record NZ_JBAKHO010000002.1, read on the forward strand.
TGCACGACCTGTTCATGTCGAACTTCTTCGCCCAGACCGCCGCGCTGGCGTTCGGCCGGACCAAGGAGCAGGTGGAGGCGGAGGGGACGAAGGCCGACGTGGTGCCGCACCGGGTGATGCCGGGCAACCACCCGACCACCTCGATCATCGCGCCGAAGCTGACCCCGGCCACGCTGGGCCAGCTGATCGCCCTCTACGAGCACATCGTCTTCACTCAGGGCGCGATCTGGGACATCAACCCGTTCGACCAGTGGGGCGTGGAGTTGGGCAAGGTGATGGCCAACCAGCTCGCACCGATGCTGACCGGCGACGCGCCGGACCTGTCGGACGTGGACTCGTCGACGGCGGCGCTGATCCGCCGCTACCGGGCGGAGCGCGGCCGGAGCTGAGGCTTCCCGGGGGCGGCCGGGTCGTGACGACCCGGCCGCCCTTTCTTCGGTACGAAAACTGGTCCAACCAGTTGACCGGTTGATGTGTTCGCCGCCACACTGCTGCCGTGGCCTTCGTACCCGTGCCCCGCAGCTCCGTCTCCGACCACGTCTTCGGCCAGCTCCGCGACGCCATCGTCAGCGGCCACTACCGGGCGGACGACCCGCTGCCCGGCGAGCGCGAACTGGCCGCCGCGTTCGCGGTCAACCGGCACGCCGTGCGGGAGGCGCTGCGCCGCCTGCAACAGCTCGGCCTGCTCCGGATCAGCCAGGGCGGCGCCACCCGGGTACTCGACTGGCGGGTGCACGCCGGCCTCGACCTGGCCCTGTCCCTGACCCAGTCCGGCGACGTGCTACCCGTCGACAACCTGGTACGGGACATGATGGAGATGCGGGCCTGCGTCGGCGTCGACGCCGCCCGACTCTGCGCCGACCGGGCCACCCCCGCGCTGCGGCACACCGTCACCACCACGGTCGAGGAGTACGCCGCCCTCGCCCCCGACCTGCACGCGATGGGCGCGGCCAACATCGCGCTCTGGCGACACATCGTGGACGGCTCCGGCAACACCGCCTACCTGCTGGCGTTCAACAGCCTGGTGGCCGGGGCGGTGGCCGTGGGCGACGTGCCGCCGCAGCGACGCGCCGCCGAACTGCTCGACGTCGCCGGGCACCGCCGGCTGGCCGAGGCGATCGCCGACGGGCGGGGCGACGCCGCCGCCGCGCAGGCGCACACGCTGCTCACCGCCGACCTCACCACCCCCGCCACCCCACCCGGAAGGGAATGCCGAGCATGATCCCCGCCGTGCTCTACGCCGTACCGGCGTTCCTGCTGCTCATCATCGTCGAGGCGCTGTCGTACCGGTTCGCGCCGGACGACGACGAACGCGGCTACGAACTGCGCGACACCACCACCAGCCTCTCCATGGGCGCCGGCAGTCAGCTCATCGGCTTCCCGTGGAAGCTGCTCACCATCGGCCTCTACGCCGCGCTCTGGACGGTGGCGCCGGTGCACCTCTCCCCCACCAGCGCCTGGACCTGGGTGCTGCTCTTCTTCGCCGACGACCTGGCGTACTACTGGTTCCACCGCACCCACCACGAGGTACGCCTCTTCTGGGCCAGCCACGTGGTGCACCACTCCAGCCAGTTCTTCAACCTCTCCACCGCGCTGCGGCAGAGCTGGACGCCGATGACCTCGCTGCCGTTCTGGCTCCCGCTGGCCCTGCTCGGCATCCCGCCGTGGATGATCTTCCTGCAGCAGTCGATCAGCCTGCTCTACCAGTTCTTCCTGCACACCGAGCGGATCACCCTGCTCCCCCGGCCGATCGAGTGGATCTTCAACACGCCGTCGCACCACCGGGTCCACCACGGCGCCAACGCGGAATACCTCGACCGCAACTACGGCGGCATCCTGATCATCTGGGACCGGCTCTTCGCCAGCTTCGAGCCGGAACGCGCCACGGTCCGGTACGGGCTGACGAAGAACATCACCACCTACAACCCGCTGCGGGTGGCCACCCACGAGTACGCCGCGATCTGGGCCGACGTGCGCCGGGCCGGCTCGTGGCGGCACCGGCTGGGGCACGTCTTCGGCCGGCCCGGCTGGCAGCCCGCCCGATGAGGCGACTCTGGCCGGTGCTCTTCGGCACGGCCGTCGCCGTCGAGCTGGTCGGCGTCGCGCTCGACGCGCCCGCCCTCCAGTGGGCGGCCAAGCCGCTGCTCGCCCCGCTGCTGCTGGTACGGCTGCTGGCCGTACGCCGGCGGTGGGACCTGGTGGCCACCGGGCTGGTGTGCGCGACGGCGGGCGACGTGGCCCTGCTGCTGCCCGGCGACACCGCGTTCCTGGCGGGGATGGGCTGCTTCCTCGGCACCCAGGTCTGCTTCCTGACCGCGTTCCTGCGGCACCGGCGGGCGCCGGCGGCGGTCTTCGCCGGCTACCTCGCCCTCTGGGCCGGAGCCAACGCGCTGCTCTGGGGCCGGCTGGGTGACCTACGGCTGCCGGTGCTCGGTTACAGCCTGGCGCTGAGCCTGATGGCCGCCGCCGCGGCCGGGGTCTCCCGGCGGGCGGCGGCCGGCGGGGCGCTCTTCCTCGCCTCGGACCTGCTGATCGGGGTGGGCGCGGCCGGAGCGGAGCTGCCCGGCCGGCGGCTGCTGGTGATGGTCACCTACATCGCGGCGCTGTTCCTGCTCACCACCGCCTGGGCCCGCCGCTCTCCCGCGCGATCTTGCACTTTCGGCCCCCGTCGCGCACAATTCGCCTTTTTGTCGGGGCAGAAACTGCAAGATCGCCGCAGGTTGACCGGCCCGGACGCTGACTGAGGGGGCGTTGGGGTCAGGGGTTCATCTCGTACGCGCCGGAGAGCGCCTCGACCTGGGCCCAGACCCTGGCAGTGCGCTCCGGGTCGGCGACCGGCCGGCGGACCTGGGTGAGCGCCCAGGCGGCCTGCTCCTCGGTGGCGGTCGGCTTGCCGTGCAGCTCGGTGGCGTGGCCGGAGAAGTCGCGGACCAGCACGTCGAAGATCTCGTCGAGCAGGTCGGCGTCGAGGCCGGTCAGCTCGGCCTGCTCCAGGATCAGCTGGCCGTAGACGACCAGCGCGAAGAGCTGACCGAGGGCGAGCAGGAAGTCCAGGTCGCGCTGCTGGTCCTCGGTCGGGGCGTGCGCGGCGAGCAGGGCGCAGAGACCGTCGGCCTGCTCCCGGAACCGGGCCACGTTCGGCACCTGGGCGTGCGCGTCGTACGCGGCCCGCCAGTCGTGGAAGCGGATCGCGCCGAGGCCGCGGGCCGGGCCCTGCCGGAACAGGAACTCGTCGTCGGCCGGATCGTGCCGGGTGGGCACCGGCGGGAAGTCGGCCGGACGGAACAGGTAGTTGGCCATGAACTTCAGGATCAGGGCCAGGTTGACGTGCACGGTCCCCTCGAGCTTCGGCAGGCCACGGATGTCCCGGGCCGCCTTGTCGAAGTAGGTGTCCGCCTCGAAGCCCTTGGCGGCGATGACGTCCCAGAGCAGGTCGACGACCTTCTCGCCCTCGGTGGTCACCTTCATCTTGGTCATCGGGTTGAACAGCAGGTACCGGCGGTCGTCCGGGCCGGCCGAGCGGAAGTAGTCCACCGCCCGGTCGCTGAACAGCTTCATCGCCGCCAGCCGGGCGTACGCGTCGGTCAGCTCCCGGCGTACGTGCGGGAAGTCGGTGACCCGCCGGCCGTAGAGCACCCGCTGGTGGGCGTGGGTGACCGCCTCGTACATGGCGTGCTCGCAGATGCCGATGGAGGCGGTGCAGAGGTTGAACTTGCCGACGTTGACCGTGTTCAGCGCGGCGTCGAAGGCGGCCTTCCCGGTGTGCAGCACATCCTCGGCGCGCACCGGGTAGTCCTCCAGCCGGAACTCGCTGACGTACATCTGGGCGTTCACCACGTTGCGCACCAGCCGGTACGCGGGGTGCCGGCTGTCGGCGGCGAAGAAGACGTACCCGTCGGGTCCCTCGACGTCGGCGCGGCGGCCGAAGACCGACACCAGGCCCGCGACGTTGCCGTTGCCGATGTAGTACTTGCCGCCGGTGGCCCGGAAACCGCCGTCGCCGTCCGGGGTGAGCAACATGTCGGTGGAGTAGATGTCGGCGCCGTGGCTGCGCTCGGAGAGGCCGAACGCCATCACGTGCCCCTCGTCGAGCAGCGCGGCGGCGTGCGCCCGGGCGGCGGCGTTGTCGCTCTGCCAGACCGGTCCGAGGCCGAGGACGGTGACCTGCCAGGTGTACCAGTAGCCGAGGCCGTAGAAGCCGAGCACCTCGCTGAGCGCGGCGTTGCGGGCGGTGTCCCAGCGCTTGGCGGGGTCGTCACCGCCCTCGGCGGCCGGGGTGCAGAACGCCGCGAAGAGCCCCTCCTTGGCGGCGAAGTCCAGGAAGTCGCCGTACCAGGAGTGGTCGTTGTAGCTGTCCACCAGGGTTTTCTTGCCCCGGGCCTCGAACCAGTCGACGGTGGCGCGCAGCAGCCGGCGGGACTCGGCGTCGAGGTGGGCGGGGTCGTAGGTGCGGGGGTTGAGCAGGGGCGAGCCGGCCATGGGGTGGTCCCTTCCTCGGGGGTGGTGGTCAGCGGTCGAGGTCGCGCAGGGTGGTCAGGACGTCGTCGAGCCAGTCGAGCACCATCCGCTCGTACGCGATGCCGCCGCGCAGCACCACGTGCTGGAGGGCGGCGCGGGCGTCCGGGTCGGCGGGGTCGGGGAAGTCGCGGCGCTCGCCGGCCAGGTAACTGGCGAGGACGGCCCGGTGGTCGGCGCGGTAGCGCTCGACCTCAGCGATCAGGGCGGCGCGCCCGGCCGGGTCGGCGAAGGCGGCGCCGCGGATCTTGACGGCCAGCTCGTGCCGGACGGCCTCGGGCTGGACCGGGGCGCGCAGCCAGCCGGCCAGCGCCTCGCGGCCGGCGGGCGCGGCGGACCAGCACCGCTTGTCGGGCCGGCCGTCCTGCCCGACCTCCTCGGCGGTGACCCAGCCGTCGGCCTCCATCCGCTTGAGCACCCGGTAGATCTGCTGGTGGGTGGCGGTCCAGAAGCGGCCGATCGAGCGGTCGAAGCGGCGGGCCAGCTCGTATCCGGACGCGGGCCGCTCCAGCAGGGAGACCAGGATCGCGTGTTCGAGGGCCATGCCGGCATCCTGCTATGCAACGAGTTGCATAGGCAAGGCGGGAGGGGCGTGGATCACAGCACGACGCCGCGACCGAAAGGTCGCGGCGTCGTGGGACGGAGCAGAGGCGCGGTCAGCGCCGGCGATCGGTGGCCGGCCGGCGGGTGAGCACCACGCCCAGGGCGATCATGCCGAGGCCCAGCAGCAGGTGCAGCCAGTTGTCCGCATTGTTGAACGGTACGAAGTTGGCCCCACTGTCGTAGCCGACGACCAGTCCGTAGAGCCAGAGCACCAGGTAGATGACGCCACCACCGATCAGGTAGGTACGCGCACCCGAGACCGTGCGGGAGAGCGCGAGCCCGGCGACGCCGTAGAGCAGGTGCACGATGTTGTGCAGCACCGACACCTGGAAGAGCCCGAGCAGCTTCGCCTCCGACTCGTGCCCCGCGAACATCATCGTGTCGTAGTTGCTGGTGATCCCGGGGATGAAACCGAGGATCCCGACCAGCAGGAACACCACACCGGCCGCCTGCGCGGCACGTTGTACGGGCGACGCGGCGGTCGCCCGGCCACCGGGCCTGTTCACCATCTCAGTCACCTCCGTCAAGGTCCATGGCGGCGGCATGCCCCGCCCGCATCCCGGCAAACCCGTCACGGCGACTTGGTCAGCTGCCTTTGATCAACCACGCGCCGAGCCCACCTGCGCCACCCGATTCGGGGTCATCCGGTCATCGTGCCCCGGAACGGGCGTCGCCGAACGGTACGACGTGGCGATCGCCACGCGGCCGGGGGTTTACCGGGCCGCACGGATGGAGAGTTTCCCCAGGTGACAACAGAGGGGGAGACCGTGTCCGAGAACGACCGACCGCAGCCGCCCACCGGGGTGACCGACCCGCTCCTGTGGCGGCTCGCCGCCGAGGTGGTCGAGGCCCACCAGCCGGACGAGACCGGGCACTGCGACAGCCTGCTCTGCGACCACCAGGAGTGGCCCTGCCAGGCCGCGCGCAACGCCGAGCGGGCGCTGGTCGCCTCCGGCGCCGCGCCGCTCTCCGAGGCCGAGGCCGAGGCCGAGGCCGAGGCCGAGGCCGAGCGCCGGGACGAGGAGCCGCACGCCATGTCGACCCTGCCGCAGCGCCGCTCCCGCGCCGAGGCCGCCTGAGACGACCCCGGCCGGGCGTCCCCCGGCCGGTTCACCACCCGCCGGGCCGGTACCGGGCGAGCGGGTTGCGCAGCGTGCCCACCAGGCGCAGCGCGCCCACCGGGTCGGCCAGGTCCACCATCTGCCGGTTGTCGCGCAACTGGAGCCGGTTGAGGCAGGACAGCGGGAACTCCGCGGCGAACAGGTCGTAGCGGCGGAGCCGGTCGGCGAGGTGCGGGACCCGCTCGGCGTAGCCGGTCGCGCAGTCCGCGACGGCCCGCCAGAACGTCTCCTCGTCGAGCACGCCCGCCTCGACCAGTACGGCGTTGAGGTGGCGCAGGAAGCAGTCCAGCACGTCCGTGAAGAGGGAGAGCAGCCGCAGCTCCGCCGGCACGTCGGCGCGGATCCGGCGCACCGCCGGTGGCAGGTCCGCCGCCGGGCCGAGCACCACGATCTCCTCGGCGATGTCCTTGAGGATGACCCGCTCCACGACGCCGTCGTGCAGCACCAGGATCACGTTCTCGCCGTGCGGCATGAAGACCAGGTCGTGGGCGTAGAAGCAGTGCAGCAGCGGGATCAGGTAGGCGTCCAGGTAGCGGCGTAGCCACACCGCGGGCGCGAGGCCGGATCGGGCGACCAGCACCGCCGCGTACGACCGGCCGTCCGCGTCGGTGTGCAGCAGCGCGGCCATCGTCGCCAGCCGCCGGCCCGGGGGCAGCCCGACCAGGGGGCTCTCCCGCCAGAGCGCCGCGAGCATCTTCCGGTACGGCGAGCCGGGTTCGGTGGCCGCCTCGTACTGCCGGTGCCGGTGGCCGACCGCGGCCCGCTCGCGCAGGATCGTCACCCCGGTCGAGGCGAGCAGTTCGTCGCCGGTGACCAGCTCGGCCAACCAGTCGTTGATCGCCGGGGTATCCGCCATGTACGCGGTGGAGAGCCCGCGCAGGAAGCCCATGTTCAGCACCGACAGCGCGGTCTTGACGTAGTGCCTCCTCGGGTCGGTCAGGTTGAAGAAGGTGCGCACCGACTGCTGGGCCCGGTACGTGTCCGGCCCCGGGCCGAGGCAGACCAGCCGGCGGCGGGCAAGCTCGCCGGCGAAGGTGACCGAGATCCGGTTCCACCACTGCCAGGGGTGCACCGGCAGCAGGTGGTACCCGGCCGGGTCGAGGCCGAGCCCGGTGAGCGTGGCGTGGAACCGGGTCAGGGTCTCCTCCCCGAGCTCCGCCCGCATCAGGGTGTCGTGGTCCAGGCCCGCGCCGGCGGCGAACATCGAGTGGTCGCGGTGTGCGGCGAGCCAGAGCAGCCCGACCGGTTCGCCGGCCTCCGGGGCGTACCGGTGGTACTCGTCGAGGCCGAGGCCGAGCCGGCCGTTGTTGGCCACGAAGCACGGGTGGCCCTCGGTCATCGCGGTCTCCACGGTCTGGAAGTCCGCGTCGACCAGCTCCTTTGCGCTCACCGGCGGCCGGGCCGCCTTGTACGCCGCGCCGGCCAGGGTGGAGGTGATCTCCTCCAGGTAGACCGGCAGCACCTCGTCGCTCAGGCCGAGGGTGTCCCGGAACTCCAGGCAGAGGTCCAGGGCGTCGAGCGGCAGCGGCACGCCGGCGCGCTCCCGGGTGATGCCGGCCGGCTCGATCCACCAGTGGTCCAGCGCGTGCAGGCGGGCGGTGAAGTGGTACTCGACGGCGCAGTCGTCGGTGCGGACGGCGTACCGGTCCGGCCCGACCGGGCGCGGGGTGAGCAGGCGTTCGTGGGCGAACTCGGCGAGCGCCTTGCGGACCAGCGACCGGTTGGCGTGGTCCCAGGCGTCGGGGGTGAGGTGGGCGACGGCGGTGCGGGGATCCACTCAGCACTCCTGGGCGAGGAAGCGGTCCCGGGTGCAGACGCTGAGCAGCGCGTCCTTGCCGGGCAGGGCGAGGGTGCCGACGACGGTGAAACCGACGGCGGCGTTCAGCGCGTGCACGGCGCTGTTGCGCACGTCCGGCTCGACCACCACCCGGCGGGTCGCCGGGTCGGCGAAGAGCCAGCTCAGCACGGTGGTGAGCACCGCCCGGGTGAAGCCGTGCACGGGCGTGCCGGGCGGTGCGCAGAGGAAGTGCATGCCGACGTCGCCGGGTCGGTGGTCGTACCGGCCGGCCAGCTCGACGTGGGCCGGGTCGTACCGCTCGACCAGGAACGCGGGGGCGTCGCGCCAGGTGCCGACGGCGGCGTGGTGGTGCGGGTGGGCGGCGATCTCCCGGTAGGTCGCCGCGACCGCGGCGACGTCCGCCCCCGCCATCTGCCAGAACACCGACCGGGGGTGGGTCACCCAGCGGTGCAGCAGCGCGGCGTCGGCCTCCGGGGCGAGGGTACGCAGGCCGAACTCGCCCAGTCCCGGGTCGCGCCGGGTGTACGGCAGCCTCACCGGCCGGCACCGGCGGGGACGCCGAACTCCTGGAAGGCGATCCGGGTCTCGATCGGGTAGACCTCCCGGCCCAGCAGCTCCCGGATGATCCACGAGTTGCGGTACGCCCCCATGCCCAGGTCGGGTGAGGTGACGCTGTGCGTGTGGGTGCCGGCGTTCTGCACGAAGACGCCCCGGCCGGTGTGGTCGACGCTGTAGTTGCGGGCCACGTCGAAGCGTCCGTGCGCGTCCCACCGGATCCGGTCGGCGACGCCGGCGAGCCAGTCCGGCCGGCGCCAGCGGTAGCCGGTGCCGAGCACCAGGGCGTCGGTGGCCAGGGTGTGCTCCCGTCCCTGTTCGCGGTGGCGCAACCGCAGCGCGTACGACCCGTCCCCGGCCGGCGTCACACCGGTCAGCTCGGTGCCGGCGAGCAGCCGGGCCCGCACCGGGCCACCGACCGACCGGGCGTAGAGCAGGTCGTGGATCTCGTTGACCAGGTCGGCGTCGATGCCCTTGTACAGCGGCGCCTGCTCGCCCTCCAGCCGGTAGCGGGCCGGCTCGGGCAGGGCGTGGAAGTGGTCCACGTAGTCCGGTGAGGTGAGCTCCAGGGTGAGCTTGGTGTACTCGAGCGGGAAGAAGCGCGGTGAGCGGGTCACCCAGCTCAGCTCCCGGGCCGGATCACCGTCGGTGAGCAGGTCGCGGACCACCTCGGCGGCGCTCTGCCCGCTGCCGACCACGGTGACGCGCCGCCGGCCCCGCACCGCCGCCCGGTGCTCCCGGTACGCCGAGGTGTGCACCACCGTGTCCCCGGCGAGCCCGGCACAGGCGTCCGGCACGTACGGCGGCAGGCCGGTGCCGAGCACCAGGTGCCGGGCCCGATGGGTCACCCGTTCCCCGCCCACGGTGGCGTGCACCAGGTAGTGCCCGGCGGCCTCGTCCCAGCCGACCGCGGTGACCCGGTGGCCGAACCGCAGGTTGTCGAGGCGGGCGGCGGCCCAGCGGCAGTAGTCGTCGTACTCCGCGCGCAGCGGGAAGAAGCTCTCCCGGATGTAGAACGGGTAGAGCCGGCCGCGCTCCTTGAGGTAGCGCAGGAACGAGTACGGCGAACCGGGGTCGGCGAGGGTGACCAGGTCGGCCAGGAACGGCGTCTGCAACCGGGTGGACTCCAGCAGCATCCCGGGGTGCCAGGAGAACTCCGGGCGGGCCTCCAGGAAGAGCGCGTCCAGCTCGGGCAGCGGCGCGGTCAGGCAGGCCAGCCCCAGGTTGTACGGCCCCAGGCCGATGCCGATGACGTCGTGGGTGGACATGTTCTCCTTCTCTGGTCAGCCGACCGGGCAGGCCGGCCGGGCCGGCGCGTACCCGTCCGCGTGGGCGGCGAGCAGGTCGCGCACCCGGGCCACGTCCTCGACGGTGGTGGCCGGGTTGAGCAGGGTGAGCTTGAGGAACTGCCGGCCGTCCACCGTGGTGCCGGCGACCAGGGCCTCGCCGGACGCGGCGAGGGCGTCGCGGGCGTACCGGTTTGCCTCGTCGGCCAGCTCGGGGTCGGCCGGCCGCCAACGGAAGACGACGGTGGAGAGCGCGGAGGCGGGGAGCACCTCGAACCGGGGGTCGGCGGCGAGCAGCCGCCACGCGTCGGCGGCGGTGTCCACGACCCGGTCGAAGAGCGCGCCGACCGCGTCCGGGCCGGCGATCCGCAGGGTCAGCCAGAGCTTCAGCGCGTCGAAGCGCCGGGTGGTCTGCAGGCTCTTGTCGACCTGGTTGGGGATTCCCTGAGCGGCGGCCCGCGCCGGGTTGAGGTAGTCGGCGTGCCAGGTGGCGTGCCGCAGCACCCGACCGTCCCGGACCACCAGGGCGCTGGAGCTGACCGGCTGGAAGAACGACTTGTGGTAGTCGACGGTGACCGAGTCGGCCCGTCCGATGCCGGCGAGCAGGTGCCGGCGGGTCGGCGACACCAGCAGCCCGCAGCCGTACGCGGCGTCGACGTGCAGCCGGACCCCGGCCGCCGCGCAGACGTCGGCGATCGCGTCGAGCGGGTCGATGGCGCCGAGGTCGGTGGTGCCGGCGGTGGCGACGACCGCCATCACGGGCAGCCCGGCGCGCGCGCAGCGGGCGAGTTCGGCCGCCAGCGCGGCCGGTCGCATCCGCCGGCCGGCGTCGGCGTCGACGGTGACCACGGCGTCGGCGGGCAGGCCGAGCAGCAGGGCCGCCTTGCGGACGCTGAAGTGGGCCGCCGCCGAGGTGAGCACGCGCAGCCGGGGCAGCAGCGCGGTGCGGCCCGACTCCTCCGCCGGCCGGTGGGCGGTGTCGTCGCCGGTGAGCAGCGCCTCCTCCCGAGCGAGCAGCAGGGCGTGCAGGTTGGACTGGGTGCCGCCGCTGGTGAACACCCCGTCGGCCGTCGGCCCGTACCCGATCCGGCCGGCGGTCCACTCGATCAGTCGCCGTTCGATCAGCGTCGCGCCGGCGCTCTGGTCCCAGGTGTCCAGGGACGGGTTGACGGCGCTCAACAGCGCCTCACCGAGCAGCGCCGGCACCAGCACCGGGCAGTTGAGGTGGGCGAGGTAGCGGGGGTGGTGGAACCAGACCGCGTCGCGCAGCCAGACCTCGTCCAGCTCGTCGAGGGCGGCGGTGGTGTCGCGCAGCGGCCGGTCCAGGTCGATCCGGTCGACCAGGGGCGCCAGCGCGGCCGGCGACACCCCGGTGAAGGGCCGGTCCGCCTCGGCGACCCGGCGGGCCACCCGGTCGACGCCGGCGGCGACCGCCGCCCGGTATCCGGCGACGGTGCCGCCGGTGAGCAGCGGGGCCGGGTCGGTGCTCTGCCCCGGACGGGTCATGGCAGGTCCTTTCCTGACCGGGACGGCGGGCGGGGTCACCGGGACGCCTCGGCGCGCAACTGCTCCTCCGAGACGCCGCGCCGCCAGTAGCCGGCGAAGGTGATCCGCCGCCGGTCCAGTCCGCGCTCGGCGACCAGGTGCCTTCGGACCGACCGCACGGTCGCGGCCTCCCCGGCGATCCAGGTGTACGGGGTGCCGGTGGGAAGCCGGGCGGCGCGGATCGCGGCCACCAGCAGGCCGCTGCCGGGCAGGGTGCTCCCCCGCACCAGCCAGCACACCTCGGCGTCGGCCGTGGTGGGCAGCTCCCGGATGTCGCCGGCGTCGGGGACCTCGATCCAGCACCGGACCCGGGTGCCCGGGGGCAGCCAGGCCAGGATCCCGGCGGCGGCGGGCAGCGCCGTCTCGTCGGCGACGAGCAGCACGTGGTCGGTGCCGGGCGGCGGCTGGAAGCGGACGCCCCGCTCGTCGGGCACCGCCGGCCCGAGCAGCGCGACCCGGTCGCCGGGGCGGGCCCGGGCGGCCCAACGTGAGGCGGGCCCGGTGTCGCCATGGTGGACGAAGTCGACGTCCACCTCGGTCGCCTCCGGCCGCTGGGCACTGATCGTGTACGACCGCATCACCGCGCGCACCGCCGGGTCGAGGGCCCGCCAGCGGGCGTACCAGTCGTCGTCGAAGTCGAGCGGGACGACGGGCGCGAGCTGGCCGGGGTGGGGCAGGAAGAGCGAGACGCTCTGGTCCCGCCCGCCGCCGGCGAAGCCGGCCAGCTCGTCGCCGTCGAAGGTGACCCGGATCAGCGAGGCGCCGACCCGTCGGGTGTGGCGTACCCGCGCCCGGTGGAAGCGGTAGCGCAGGGCGGCCGGGGCCGCGGCGGTGGTCACCCCAGCCGCCGGGCGGACCGGATGGCGGTGGCCAGGTTCTCCAGCAGCGGCGCCGCCCCGGCGTACGAGAAGCGGGGCACGGCGTCCCAGCCGATGACCTGGCCGGCCCGGACGGCGGGCAGCTCCCGCCAGGTGGGCTTGCCGGCGAGGTCCTTGGGCTGCAACGCGGTGGAGCGGTTGTCGAGCAGGATCAGGTCGGCCGGGAACTTGCCGGCGTTCTCCCAGCTGAGGCTCTCGAAGTAGTCGCCGCCGGAGAGCTTGTTCGGTACCACGACATCGACGCCCAGTTCGGCGAAGTACATCAGGTCGGTGCTGACCTTCGGGTTGGAGACATAGAACAGGTCGGGGCTGCCGGAGGCGGCGAGCACCCGGATGCCGGGGTTCGCCCGCACCGCCTGGCGGACCGACTCGGCGGCGGCCTCGAAGCGGGCCCGGGCGTCGGTGACCTTCTTCGCGGTCAGGTCCGCGCCGAGGGCGGCGGCCAGCTCGGCGTAGCGGGCGATCGGTCGGGTCATCGGCACGCGGGCGGTGGTGACCACCGCGGTGGGCGCCAGCGCCAGGATCTTGTCGCGGCTCTCGTCGGGCACGTACCAGAGGGCGTCGGGGTCGTACATGTGGGTGACCAGCAGCTCCGGGCGGAGTGCGGCGTACTTCTCCAGGTTGAACTCGCCCCACACGTTGCCGAGCACGGTCACCCGGTCCACGTCGAGGTCGCCGGCCTGCGGGTGGGCCGAGCCGTCGCCGCGGGTGGTCTCCCCGAAGACGCCGACCAGTTGGGCGTCCAGGCCGAAATCGATCAGCGCGGCGGCGACCCCGGCGAAGGCGACGACCCGGGTCGGCACCGCCGGCGTCTCGACCTTCCGGTTGCGGTCGTCGGTGAACGTCCACGGGCCGGCCGGCCCCTTGGCGCTGCCCTTAACGTCGGAGGAGCCGCCGCAGCCGGCGAGGAGCGCGGCCAGGGCGGTGCCCCCACCGGCGGCGAGCAGGCCCCGGCGGGAGAGACGGTGGGCGGAGGCGGAAGCAGGCATGGTGACGTCTTTCGATCATGCCCGGACCAGGTTGGCCCGAGACGGCAAAGTTAGGTTAACCTAACCTAACTTCGAGTCAAGAACACCCGCGCCGTTTCTGCCCAGAGTGGAGCCGACACTGTCCGTCACCGCCACGGCCGTCGCGCCGCCGTCCGCCCCGCCACCGAGCCGGGGCGGCCGATCCGGCGTACGGGCCGCCGGCCTCGCCGCCGGCCTGCTGCTGCTCCTCGCCGTCACCGTGCTCAGCGTCGCGATCGGCGCGAGACACCTCTCCCCCACCGAGGCGTGGCACGGCCTGATCTCCGCCGCCTCCCCCGACCACCCGGTGGTGTACCGGATGCGGCTGCCCCGCACGCTGCTCGGCCTGCTCGCCGGCGCCGCCCTCGGGGTCGCCGGGGCGCTCATGCAGACCCTCACCCGCAACCCGCTGGCCGACCCGGGCCTGCTCGGCGTCAACGCCGGCGCGTCCGCCGCGGTCGCCACCGCCACCGCGCTGCTCGGCGTCGACACCACCGGCGGCTGGATCTGGTACGCCCTGCTCGGCGCGGTGCTGGTCACCATGGGCGTGCACGCCGTCGCCGGTGGACGCCGGGCCACCCCGGAACGGCTGGCGCTGGCCGGCGCGGCGCTCAACGCGGTGCTCTACTCGTACGTCAGCGCGGTGATGCTGCTCGACGCGGCCTCGCTCGACCGGCTGCGGTTCTGGACGGTCGGCTCGCTGGCCGGCGCCGAGTTCACCACCGCGCGTACCGTGGCGCCCTTCGTGCTGGCCGGCCTGGTCGTCGGCCTGGCCGCCGCGCGCCCGCTCAACGCGCTGGCCCTCGGCGACGACGCGGCCCGGGCGCTCGGCGCCCGGCCTGCGCTGGTCCGGGCCGCGGCCGTGGTCGCCGTCACGCTGCTCTGCGGCGCCGCCACCGCCGCATGCGGGCCGATCGTCTTCGTCGGACTGCTGGTGCCGCACCTGGTCCGCGCGCTCACCGGACCCGACCTGCGCTGGCTGCTGCCCGGCTGCGCGGTCTTCGCACCCACCCTGCTGCTCGGCGCCGACGTCGCCGGCCGGGTGCTGGGCCGACCCGGCGAACTCCAGGTCGGACTGGTCACCGCGGTGCTCGGCGGGCCGTTCTTCCTGCGGCTGGTGGCCCGACCATGACGGTGCTGCGCACCCGGGCCGGCCACTCGCTGCGGTGGCGCGCCCGCCCGCTGGTGGTCGGCACCGCAGCCGCACTGCTGGCGGTCGCGCTCGGCGTGCTCGCTGTCGGCGGCGGCGACTACCCGATGAGCCCCGCCGACGTGCTGCGCACCCTGGCCGGGCGCGGCAGCCCGGCGGAAGAGTTCATCGTCGGGGAACTGCGGCTGCCCCGGCTGGTCACCGCGCTGGCCGCGGGCGCCGCCCTGGCGCTCTCCGGCGCGGTCGTCCAGACGCTGCTGCGCAACCCGCTGGGCAGCCCCGACGTGCTCGGCATCACCCAGGGCGCGGCGACCGGCGCGCTGGTCGTGGTGGTCACCGGCGGCGGCAGCCTGGCGCTCTCCGCCGCCGCGCTGGCCGGCGGCACCGCCGCCGGCCTGCTGATCCGCGCCGTCACCGGCGCCCGCGGGCTCACCGGCCACCGGCTGATCCTGGTCGGCATCGGCGTCTCGGCCGTGCTCACCGGGGTCAACGGCTGGCTGCTCACCCGGGCGCCGCTGATGGACGCCGCCCGGGCGGTGCTCTGGCTCACCGGCAGCCTCGACGGGCGCGGCTGGCAGCAGGCCGGGCCCCTGCTGCTGGCGCTGGCGGCGCTGGGCCCGGTGCTGCTCGGCCGGGCCCGGGCGCTGACCGCCGTCGAACTCGGCGACGACACCGCCACCGCGCTGGGCGTGCCCGTCGACCGGGTACGCCAGGCGCTGCTCGGCGCGGCGGCGCTGCTCGCCTCCGCCGCCGCGGCCGCCGCCGGCCCGGTGTCGTTCGTCGCGCTCGTCGCGCCGCACCTGGCCCGCCGGCTCACCCGGGCGCCCGGCCCGAACCTGGTGACCTCGGCGCTCACCGGCGCGGTGCTGCTGCTCGCCGCCGACCTGCTGGCGCAGCGGGCGTTCGCCGACCGCCAACTGCCGGTCGGGGTGGTCACCGGCGTGTTCGGCGGGGCGTACCTGGTGTGGTTGCTCGCCGCGCGGCGGGCGGGACGGAACTGAGGAGGTCCGATGTCGACGGAGGCACGGTTGCGCGGGGACCGGCTGACCCTGGCGTACGAGCGGCGGGTCGTCGCCGAGGCCTTGACGGTCGCCGTACCGGACCGGTCCTTCACCGTGGTGATCGGACCCAACGCGTGCGGCAAGTCCACCCTGCTGCGCGCGCTGGCCCGGACGCTGCGGCCGAGGGCGGGGACGGTGCTGCTGGACGGGCGGGACATCCACACCCTGCCCTCCCGGGTGGTGGCCCGTACCCTCGGCCTGCTGCCGCAGACCGCGGTGGCGCCGGACGGGATCACCGTGGCCGACCTGGTGGCCCGGGGCCGCTACCCGCACCAGGGGCTGCTGCGGCAGTGGTCCCCGGCCGACGAACGGGTGGTCGCCGAGTCGATGGCCGCCACCGGAGTGGCCGACCTCGCCGACCGGCCGGTCGACCAGCTCTCCGGCGGCCAGCGGCAACGGGTCTGGATCGCCATGGCGCTGGCCCAGGAGACCCCGCTGCTGCTGCTCGACGAGCCGACCACCTGGCTGGACGTCGCCCACCAGGTCGAGGTGCTCGACCTCTGCGCCCGGCTGCACGCCGAACAGGGCCGCACCCTGGTCGCGGTCCTGCACGACCTGCACCACGCGGCCCGGTACGCCACCCACCTGATCGCCCTGCGCGACGGCCGGGTGGTGGCCGAGGGCGATCCCCGGGCGGTGGTCACCGCCGACCTCGTCCGGGACGTGTTCGGGCTGGACTGCCGGATCGTGGCGGACCCGGTGACCGGCACCCCGTTGGTGGTCCCCGCCGCCGCCGTGCCCGGGCGACGCTGAGCACCCTCGATGGGCCGCCCCCGGGCCTGTCGATCCACTCCGGTCGGATTGCCGAGCTGGGGGTTTACCGGCCCGGCCGGTCCGGGTATTGGCCTCCTCCGGACCGGTCGACACCGGAGAGATCCATCCGGTGTGGACCGGACCGACCACGGAGGCAGCGGCACGTGCGAGACAGGATGCGGCCGGCAGCCGACCGGCTGCGGCGCGGCGCCGTCCCGGCCCTGGAGGCGGCGGCCGCCGCGACCCTGGCCTGGATCATCGCCGCACAGGTCATCGGCCACCCCGACCCGTTCTTCGCACCGAGCGCCGCGCTGATCGTGCTCGGCGAGACACGCGGGAAACGGCTCCGACAGACCCTCGAGATGGTCCTCGGGGTCGCCGCCGGGATCCTCGCCGCCGACCTGGCGGTGCAGTCCCTCGAACCGGGCACCGGCACGGTCTTCCTCGTGCTGCTGCTCACCATCGGGGTGATGCTGGCCCTGGGGGCGAGCAGCACGCTGACCATCCAGGCCGCGATCTCCGCGCTCTACCTGGTCGCGGTCGCCGCCCCCAAGGGCACCATGCTGCCGTTCCGGTTCGTCGACGCGCTGATCGGCGGCGCGGTGGCCCTGGCCGCCAGCCAGCTGATGGTCGCCCGCGACCCGCTCGCCCCCCTGGTGGCGCAGGCCCGGCAGACCTTCGCCGACCTGGCCGACCTGCTCGGCCGGCTCGACGAGGCGCTCGCCGGCGGCGACGAGGCGGCCGCCGACGCCGCGCTGGACCGGGCCCGGGAGCTGGACGGCTGCGTGGACGAACTGCGGACCGCGGTGGAGGCCTGCGGCGAGTCGCTGCGGCTGCGGGTCCGCAAACGTCGCCACCTCGGCCAGATCGAGGAGGTCGAGGCGACCTGCCGGCAGCTCGACTACGCCGTCCGCAACATCCGGGTACTGGCCCGCAACGCAGTGACCCTGACCCGGCTGCGCACCGGCACGCCGACGGAACTGGGCGACGCGATCCGGGCGCTGCGCGACGCCGTCCGCGCCGCCGCCGACGCCCTCTCCACCGACCTGCGGGGCAGCGAGGACGCGACCCGGTACGCCGAACGGGCCGACGCGGCGGCGATGGAGGCCGTCCGGATCGCCGCCGGCCTGCTGCGCCGCGACCCGCCGCTGCCGGTGGTGATGATCGTCGGCCAGATCCGGGCCACCGCCATCGACCTGATGCGCGGGGTCGGGGTCGACGACGGCGCCGTGCTCGGCCGGGTGGACGAGGCGTGCGGCCTCCCGGACCGCTCCTCGTCCGCGTCGCGGCCGGTCCCCTCGTCCGCGTGACCGGGCCGTCCGCCACGGTGCCGGCCTGGGTCGAGATCGTCGCGCGGCACCCCCGGGTCAGTCGTGCGCGGGCGCGGCGGCCGGGGCGGGCGGCTGCGGGCCGAACGCGGTGAGGAACCGGTCCCGGAAGCCGTCCATCCGCCAGACCGGCGCCCCCGGGCCCGGCCGCAACCCCTCCTGCCAGCCCCAACCGTCCACCCGGGCCAGCACCGCCGGATCCCGGGCGACGATGGTCACCGGCACGTCCCGGCTGGCGTTCTCACCGGTCACCACCGGGGCGGGTTGGTGGTCACCGAGGAAGACCAGCACCAGGTCGTCGTCGCCGTACGTTTCCACGTAGGAGATCAGGCTGTTCAGCGAGTACTCGATCGACCGGCGGTAGCCCTCGCGCACCTGGCCGGTGCTGCGCCCCACCACGTCCTTCGGGTTCGCCGCCACCGAGGTCGGCTGCCGGTAGATCGAGCCGTCGCCGACCCGGTCCCAGTCGAGCATCCGGGGAATCGCCGCCCACGGCGAGTGGCTGGAGATCAGCGGGATCTCCGCCATCAGCGGGGCGTGGCCCGGGGTCGCGCGCTCCCGGCGCTGGAACGTGGCCAGGGTGTACTGGTCCGGCATCGGCGCGTAGCTGAACCTCGGGCCGCGGTAGCCCAGCCCGGCCGCGTCGTGGTAGCGGTCGTAGCCGAAGAACGCCCCCTCCGGCCACGGCTGCGTCGCCGCGGGCATCACCCCCACGGTCTGCCAGCCGGCCCGCCGGAACGCCCCGTTGAGGGTGAGCCGGTCACTGGCCAGCAGGCTGCGGTGGCGCTGCTGGTTGTCGATCCACAGCCCGGAGAGCAGAGTGTCGTGGGCCAGCCAGCTCCCCCCGCCCGCCGTCGGCGAGGTGAGGAAGCCGCTGCGGGCGGCGAAGCCGGCGGCGGCCAGCCGGCGGGTGCCGCCGTCCAGCACCGCGCCGACCTGCGGCGCGAACTCCGGGTCCTCGACGGCGTCCCGGCCGTAGCTCTCCACGAACGCCAGCACCACGTCCTTGCCGCGCAGCGCGGTGAGCAGCTGGCCGCCCGGGGCGTCCCGGAAGGCGTCGGTGGACACCTCGGCGGCGAAGGCGTCGGCGTCGCGCAACCCGGCCCCGACCGCGCCGACGTGCTGCCGGACCAGCGCGGACGTCGAGGAGTCGGCGGCCGGCACCCCGAGCGCCGCGCCGACGACCCAGAGCGCGGTGAGCGCCGCGACCACCCGCGACGCCGCGCGGTCGTGTGGGGCCGCCACCCGGGTCAGCCGCAGCACCGACCGGGTGGTGAGCGCCAGCAGCGCGACGACCAGAGCCACCAGCGTCACCGACGCGCCGACCGCGCCGGCCCGGCCGACCGCGTCGATGACGAAGCTGTACGCGTCGTCCAGCAGCACCCAGTCGATCACCAGGTCGAACGGCCGGGCCAGGCTGGCCGACATCCCCACGTCGAGCAGCTTGACGACGGCCAGCAGGCCGATCGCCACCCCGACCAGCAGCGCCGCGGCCCGCCGTGCCCGGCCCCGCAGCGCCAGCAGCACGGCCGCGGCGACCAGCCCCTCCAGCGGGAGCCGGAGGAACGCGACCGGGTGCAGCTGGTCGTACCGGTCGGGCGCGGCCAGCACGACGAGCACCAGCAGGCCGGCCAGGGCGGTGGTCACCGTCGCCGCGACAGTACGCAGCCGACCGCCGGCCACGCTCTGCCCCGGCCCGGCGTCCTCGGCGGCGGGCACGGCCGGGTCCGGGGCGTCGGGTGGGACCGCCGCTCGGCGGCGCAGGCGCGACAGCACTGACACTGCGATGTCCCTTCCTCGGGAGGTTCCGGCGGCGGGGGCGGCCGGACGGTACCGCTCAGACGGGCTGGTGCGCGGCGAGCGGCCGGTCGGCCCGGTCGTCGTGCCGGCGGGCCGGGACCGACGCCAGCCGGCGGGCCGCCGGCCGGGCCGGCGTGGGAATCGCCGGGCCGGTCCGGATCGGACGGTGCCACCAGAGCCAGCCGACGTCGTGGCCGAACGACTCGACCAGCAGCGCCAGCGCGACCGCCGCCACCACCGCGGCCACCGCCCGGGGCAGCACGTCCGCGGCGACGGCCAGCAGCAGCACCCCCTGCGCGGCGGCGACCACCTTGCGCCAGTAGCGCGGCGGCAACGTGCCCCGCAGCCAGGGCAGCACCCAGCCGGCGGCGACGTAGGCGTACCGCATCATGCCGATGGCGAGCACCCAGCCGCCGGTGGACGGCGCCACGTGCACGCTGAGCACCAGGATGAGGAAGGCGTCGACCTCCATGTCGAAACGGGCCCCGAGCGCACTGGCGGTCCCGGTGCGCCGGGCCACCCAGCCGTCCACCGCGTCCAGGGCGAGCGCCACCGCCGCCAGCGGCACCAGCACGGCCAGCGGCGCCGCCCCGCCCAGGGCGGTCGCCACCAGCGCGGTCACCCCGCCGACCAGGACGGCCCGGGTGAGCGTCACCCGGTCCGCCGGGCCCAGCCGGTCCGCGCCGCGCCGGCGCAGGCCGCGCTCCAGCGCGACGGCGACCACCAGGCCGTACGCCCCGCCGGCCAGCCAGCCGGCGGCGTCGAGCCCCACGGTCGCGGCCAGCCCGGCCAGCAGGACGATCTGGGCGGTCAGGCCGACCACCGGACCCGTTCGAACCCTGGACACCCTGCCTCCGTGTTTATGATCGACGGCCTCGACAGAGAACACGGAGCCGGCGGCCGTTCGGTTCGGTTCCACCGCCAGATGTTCCCCAGCGCGACGAAAAGAGACCCGCGTGACCCGCGACGCCCGCGCCTTCTGGCTCCGCTCCCCCGGGGTGGGCGAGATCCGCGCGGTGACGCTACCCGAGCCCGGCCCCGACGAGGTCCTGGTGCGTACCCTGCACTCCGGCGTCAGCCGGGGCACCGAAACGCTGGTCTTCACCGGCGGGGTGCCCCGCAGCCAGTACGCGGCGATGCGCGCCCCGTTCCAGGAGGGCGACTTCCCGGGCCCGGTCAAGTACGGCTACCTCAACGTCGGCGTGGTCGAGGCCGGGCCGGCTGCGCTGCGCGGGCGGACCGTCTTCTGCCTGTACCCGCACCAGACCGCGTACGTCGTGCCCGCCGTCGCGGTGACGCCGGTGCCGGACGGCGTGCCGGCGGCCCGGGCCGTGCTGGCCGGCACGGTGGAGACCGCGGTGAACGCGCTCTGGGACGCCGCGCCGCTGGTCGGCGACCGGGTGAGCGTGGTCGGCGGCGGCATGGTCGGCTGCGCGGTGGCCGCCCTGCTGGCCCGGTTCCCGGGCGTCCGCGTCGAGCTGGTCGACGCCGACCCGACCCGGGCCGAGGTGGCCGCGGCGCTGGGCGTCGGGTTCGCCCGGCCCGACGAGGCGGCCGGCGGACGGGACCTGGTGGTGCACGCCAGCGCCACCGGCGCCGGGTTGCAGCGGTCGCTGGAGCTGCTCGCGCCGGAGGGCACCGTGGTCGAGCTGAGCTGGTACGGCGACCGGGAGGTCCGGCTGGCGCTGGGCGGCTCGTTCCACTCCGGCCGGTTGACCATCCGGGGCAGCCAGGTCGGCACGGTCTCCCCCGCCCGGGCGGCCCGCCGCAGCTACGCCGACCGGCTGGCGCTCGCCCTGGAGCTGCTCGCCGACCCGGTCTTCGACACGCTGCTCACCGGCGGCTCCCACTTCGCCGAGCTGCCCGACGTGCTCGACCGACTCGCCGCGGGGAGCCTCCCCGCGCTGTGCCACCTGATCAGCTACGACGGGGAGTGACGCCGTGTTCAGCGTGACCGTACGGGACCACATCATGATCGCCCACAGCTTCCGGGGCGAGGTCTTCGGGCCGGCGCAGAAGCTGCACGGGGCGACGTTCGTGGTGGACGCGACGTTCCGCCGGGCCGACCTGGACGCCGACGGCATCGTGGTGGACATCGGCCGGGCCACCGACGAGCTGAAGTCCGTGCTCGGCGCGCTGACCTACCGCAACCTGGACGACGAGCCGGCATTCGCCGGGCAGAACACCACCACCGAGGTGCTCTGCCGGACGATCGCGGACCGGCTGGCCGAACGGGTGCACGCCGGCGGCCTCGGCGCGGGCGCCCGGGAGCTGACCGGGATCACCGTGACGCTGCACGAGTCGCACATCGCCTGGGCCAGCTACGAGCGGGCACTGTAGACCGTGCCGGTGGTGCACGTCGTCCTGCCCGGCGACATCGACGACCCGGCCACCCCGAGCGGCGGCAACAGCTACGACCGCCGGGTCTGCGACGGGCTCGCCGGCGTCGGGTGGACGGTGCGCGAGCACGGCGTACCCGGGGAGTGGCCGCACCCGGACGGGCCGGCGCGGACGCGGCTGGCCGGGGTGCTCGCGGCGCTGCCCGACCGCACGGTGGTGCTGCTGGACGGGCTGGTCGCCTCGGTCGTGCCGGAGGTGCTGGCCGCGCACGCCCGGCGGCTGCGGCTGGTCGTCCTGGTGCACCTGCCGCTGGCCGACGCCACCGAGGCCGCCGCGCTGGCCTGCGCCACCGCGGTCGTCGCCACCAGCGGATGGACCCGGGACCGGCTGCGCGAGCACCACCGGCTGGACCCCGACCGGGTACGCGTCGCGGAACCGGGCGTGGACCCGGCCCCGCCGGCCGTCGGGACGGCCGAGGGCACCCGGCTGCTCTGCGTCGCGGCGGTCACCCCGCTCAAGGGGCACGACGTGCTGGTCCGGGCCCTGGCCGGAGTCGCCGACCGGGCCTGGACGCTGGACTGCGTCGGCGCGCTCACCCGGGACCCGGCCTTCGTCGCCGGGCTGCGCCGGCAGGTCGACGAGCTGGGCCTGACCGACCGGGTACGGCTGGTCGGCCCGCGC
Organism: Micromonospora lacuserhaii; assembly: GCF_036902735.1. Lineage (NCBI taxonomy): Bacteria > Bacillati > Actinomycetota > Actinomycetes > Micromonosporales > Micromonosporaceae > Micromonospora > Micromonospora lacuserhaii. The sequence continues at coordinate 117,678 of NZ_JBAKHO010000002.1, forward strand.
ACCGGGGCCGCGCTGGACAGCGCGTACGCCGGTGCCGACCTGCTGGTCCTCGCCTCGCACGCCGAGACGTACGGGATGGTGGTCACCGAGGCCCTCGCCCGCGGCATCCCGGTGCTGGCCACCGCGGTCGGCGGGCTGCCCGGGGCGCTCGGCCGGGCGCCCGACGGCGAGCTGCCGGGCCTGCTCGTCGGAGCGGACGACCCGGCCGCGCTCACTGGGGCGCTGCGTCGTTGGCTCGCCGACCCCGGGCTGCGGCGGCGGCTGCGCCGGGCGGCGGCCGGGCGCCGCCGCACCCTGCCGGGCTGGGCGGCCACCTGCGCGACCATCGCCGACGTCCTGGATGGAGTGAGGTTATGAGCACGTACGCGACGGACCCGTTCGCCGACTGGCTGCGGCTGCGGGAACCCGCCGACGCCGACGCCCGCGCCGGGGAACTGGTCGACCGGCTCCGCGACCGGCTCACCGGCGACCGGCCGCTGGTCGTGCACGACCTGGGCAGCGGCACCGGGTCGATGGCCCGCTGGCTGGCCCCGCGGCTGCCCGGCCCGCAGCACTGGATCCTGTACGACCGGGACCCGGGGCTGCTGGACCGGGCCCGTGCCGAGCCGCCGCGGGCCGCCGACGGCTCCCCGGTCGAGCTGTCGACCCGGCAGGCGGACATCACCCGGCTGACCGCCGCCGACCTGGCCGGGGCGGGCCTGGTGACCGCGTCCGCGCTGCTGGACATGCTGACCGCCGAGGAGATCGACCGGATCGTGGCGGCCTGCGCGGGCGCCGGCTGCCCGACGCTGTTCGTGCTCTCGGTGGTCGGCCGGGTGACGGTCGACCCCGCCGACCCGCTGGACGCCGAGGTCGCCGCCGCGTTCGACGACCACCAGCGGCGTACCGTCGACGGCCGCACCCTGCTCGGGCCGGACGCCGCCGCGGCGACCGTGGCGGCGTTCGCCCGGCACGGGGTCGACGTGACGGTGCGGCCCAGCCCGTGGCGGCTCGGCCCGGCGCGGGCCGCGCTGGCCGCGGAGTGGTTCGCGGGCTGGCTCGACGCCGCCGTCGAGCAGCGTCCCGAGTTGGCCGACCGGGCGGCGGAGTACGGCCGGCGGCGGAGCGCGCAGGCGGCGGCGGGCGAGCTGACGGTGACCGTCGGGCACGACGACCTGCTCGCCGGCGCGGAATGAACCGCCCGGGCCGCCGGTACGTGGAGGGAGATGACGATCTTCTTCAGGAGGCCCAGGTGCCAGAGGCTGTCGGCGAACCGTCCCCCGCGTCCGCGCGTCCGGCCTGGGGCTGGGTGAGCAACCTCGGCGGGGCCGCGCTGGTCGCCGGTCTGCTGTGGTGGCTGGGCACCGGACCGGTGCTGGCCGGGCTGCGCCGCATCGACGCTCCCGCCGTCGCGGCGGCGCTGGCGCTCGGGGCGCTCACCACGGTCTGCTGCGCCTGGCGCTGGCGGCTGGTCGCCGAAGGGCTCGGGGTGCGGCTGCCGCTGGGCGCCGCGGTGGCCGACTGCTACCGGGCGGTCTTCCTCAACGCCACGTTGCCCGGCGGGGTGCTCGGCGACGTGCACCGGGCGGTCCGGCACGGGCGGGACTCCGGTGACGTCGGCCGGGGCATCCGGGCGGTGGTCTGGGAACGCACCGCCGGGCAGGTGGTGCAGGCGGCCCTGGCGGTCGGGCTGCTGCTGGCCCTGCCGTCGCCGGTGCGGCCGTACCTGCCGGCGGCGACCGTGCTGACGGTGGTCGCCGCCGTGGCGCTCGTCGTGCTGCTGCGGGCACTGCCCCGGTCCGGGCCGTCCCGGCGGGCGCGGGCGCTGCGGGCCGCCGCCGCCGACGTCCGGGCCGGCCTGCTCGGCCGGCGGACCGCGCCGGGGGTGCTGGCCGCCTCGGTGGTGGTGGTCGCCGGTCACCTGGCCACCTTCGTGCTGGCGGCCCGGGTCGCCGGCGCCACCGCCCCGCTGGGCCGGCTGCTGCCGCTGACCCTGCTGGCGCTGCTGGCGATGGGGCTGCCGGCCAACGTCGGTGGCTTCGGGCCGCGCGAGGGGGTGGCGGCGTGGGCGTTCGGCGCCGCCGGCCTGGGCGCCGCGCAGGGGGTGTCCACCGCGCTGGTGTACGGGGCACTGGTGCTGGTCGCCGCGCTCCCCGGGGCCGCCGTGCTGCTCGTACGCGCCCGTCCCTCCCGGCTGCGCGGGGGCTCGACGGGCCGTACGGTGAAGCCCGGTGGGTCTGCCGCGGTTTCCGCTGCCGGGTTGGCCGGCAGCGCCTGACGGAGGAGACACATGTACGAAGCACTGCCGGTCGCGACGGTCCGCACCCAGGTCACGGTCCCCCTCCGCTTTCCCGACGGGTACGCCACGACGGCCCGGGTCTTCACCTTCGACGGGCTGGTGGACGGCCGGGAGCACCTGGCGTTCGGGTTGGGCGACTGGTCGGGGGCGCTGGACCGGCACGCGGCGGGCGGGGCGGCGCCGCTGGTCCGCCCGCACAGCGAGTGCCTGACCGGGGACGTCTTCGGCAGCCAGCGCTGCGACTGCGGCCCGCAGCTTCGGGAGGCGGTGGAACGCATCGCCGCCGCCGGTGGTTTCCTGCTCTACCTGCGGCAGGAGGGGCGCGGCATCGGCCTCTACCCGAAGCTCGACGCGTACGCGCTGCAGGACGCGGGGCTGGACACCTACGAGGCGAACGTGGCGCTGGGGCACGGTGAGGACGAGCGGGACTACCGGGCCGCCGCGCAGATGCTCGCGGTGCTCGGGGTGGGCCGGCTCGCGCTGCTCAGCAACAACCCGGAGAAGGCGGAGCAGTTGGACCGGCTCGGGGTGGACGTCGCCGAGGTGGTGCCGACCGGGGTGTACCTCTCCCCGGCCAACGGCGACTATCTGGCGGCCAAGGCCAGCCGGGCGACCGCCCGGACCGCCGACCTGCCGTCGCTGACCTGAGATGGACGTCCTACCGGCCGCGGCGGCGGTCCCGCGGGTGGCCACCCCGGTGGCCCGGCCGTACGTGCTGCTCAGCTGCGCCACCTCGATCGACGGCTACATCGACGACGCCACCGAGCAGCGGCTGATGCTGTCCAACGCGGAGGATCTGGAGCGGATCGACGGGGTCCGGGCCGGCTGCGACGCGATCCTGGTCGGCGCCGGCACGGTCCGCCGGGACGACCCGCGGTTGGTGATCCGCGCGGAGCGGTTGCGCGCGGCCCGCGAGGCGGCCGGGCTGCCGTCCTCGCCGGTGAAGGTGACGCTGACCGCCCGGGGCGAGTTGGACCCGACCGCCCGCTTCTTCACCGTCGGCGACGCCGAGAAGATCGTGTACTGCGCGACCCCGGCGGCGGAGAGGACCACCGCGCTGCTCGACGGGCTCGCCACGGTGGTGGACGCCGGCGACCCGCTGGACCTTCAACGGCTGCTGGCGGACCTGGCCGGCCGCGGGGTGGGGCGGTTGATGGTGGAGGGCGGCGGCATGGTGCATGCGCGGTTCCTCACCGCCGGGCTCGCCGACGAGCTGCACCTGGTGGTCGCCCCGTTCTTCGTCGGGGACCGGCGGGCGCCCCGGTTCGTCGGTGACGGCGCCTTCCCCTGGCACCCGGGGCGGCGGGCCCGGCTGGCCGAGGTCCGGCAGATCGGCGACGTCGTCCTGATGCGTTACGCCCTCTCGGAGCGCTGCGCCGACGGCTGATCGGGCGTTCGCGGCGCTCAGGCCGGCAGCCCTCGGCCGGCCCGCGAGGCGAGCGCGTCCAGGACGTCCGTCCGGGCGTCCGGCACCTCGACGTCGACCCGCAGTGACGCGCCGAGCGGTACCACCGTGAAGGTGAAGAACCCGCAGCAGGCGGTCTCCCGGTCGACCAGGTCCCGGACGGTTCGCTCGGCCGCGGGGTCGAACTCCCAGCGCAGCCGGGTCGGGGCCAGCCGGCGCTGGCCGTGCAGCGCGCTGGCGAAGAGGTCGTCGAACTCGACGACCCGCAGCGGCCGGGCCTCCGTCGGCAGGGTGCACTGCGCGGGCACCCAGTCCTCGTCGATGCTCATCCTCCAACGGTAAGCCCGTGCCCGGGTACCCGAGGCGAGCCCGCAGTCGTAAGGACATCGCAAGGTTTCCGCGTACCGCCGTCGGGTCGGGCCGCGACTACGCTGGCCGGCACGAAGGGGAGGTATGCCGGTGGCGCAACGGGTCCTGGTCGTCGACGACGACCGGACGGTGAGCGACGTGGTGTGCCGCTACCTGGAGCACGCCGGTTACCAGGTGGACCACGTCGGGGACGGCGCCGCCGCGCTCGCCGCCGTGGCCGCCGCGCCGCCGCAGCTGGTGGTGCTGGACCTGATGCTGCCGGTGTTGGACGGGTTGGAGGTGTGCCGACGGCTGCGGGAGCGGCCGGACGGCGTACCCATCGTGATGTTGACCGCGCGGGGCGACGAGGCCGACCGGATCCTCGGCCTGCAACTGGGCGCGGACGACTACCTCAGCAAGCCCTTCTCCCCCCGCGAGCTGGTGCTGCGGGTCCGCTCGGTGCTGCGCCGGGCCGGCGGCGAGCCGCCGGGCGCGACGCCGGAGGTGCTGACCGACGGTGGCCTCACCGTGGAGACCGGCCCCCGGGTGGCCCGGCTGCACGGCCGGGAGCTGGCCCTCACCCTGCGTGAGTTCGACCTGCTGGCGCACCTGATGCGGCATCCGGCGCGGGCGTTCCGCCGGGCCGAGCTGCTGGAGCGGGTCTGGGGCTGGCGCTTCGGCGACCAGTCGACCGTCACGGTCCACGTGCGACGGCTGCGGGAGAAGGTCGAGACGGACCCGGCCGACCCGCGCCGGATCGTCACGGTCTGGGGCGTCGGCTACCGGTACGAGCCGGCCGATGGCTGACCTCGCCCTGATCTTCGGTGCGGCGCTCGGGGCGGCCGGCATCGTCGGCCTGCTCGGTGCCGGCGCGCTGCGGCTGCTGCGCGGCCGGTCGATCACCGTGCACATCTTCCTGCTGCTGGCGATGACGGTGGCCGCGGTGGTCGCCGGCGTCGCGGTGATCGCCGAGGCGATGTTCCTCTCCCCGCACGACCTGGAGGTCGTGCTGATCACCGTCTCGGCGGCGGCGGTGGTCAGCCTCGCCGTCGGCTGGCTCTTCGGGCGCCGGCTCGCTGCCGCGGCGGTCTGGGCCGACCAGGCCCGGGAGCGGGAGCGGCGGATCGAGAAGGGACGCCGGGACCTGGTCGCCTGGGTGTCGCACGACCTGCGCACCCCGCTGGCCGGGCTGCGGGCGATGGCCGAGGCGCTGGAGGACCGGGTGGTCGCCGACCGGGCCACGGTCCACGAGTACCACCGGCGGATCAGGGTGGAGACCGACCGAATGACCCGGCTGGTCGACGACCTGTTCGAGCTGTCCCGGATCAACGCCGGGGCGCTGCGGCTGTCGCTGTCGGCCGTACCGCTGGGCGACGTGGTCTCCGACGCGCTGGCCGGCACCGCGCCGCTCGCCGCGGCCCGCCGGATCCGGCTGGTCGCCGCCGAGTCGGGCTGGCCGACGGTCACCGCCAGCGAGCCGGAGCTGGCCCGGGTGGTGGGGAATTTGCTGCTCAACGCCGTCCGCTACACCCCGGACGACGGCACGGTCCGGGTGGACGGCGGCCGGGACGGTGACGACGCCTGGTTGGCCGTCGCGGACACCTGCGGCGGCATCCCGGAGGGTGACCTGCCCCGGCTGTTCGACGTGGCGTTCCGGGGCGAGCCGGCCCGCACGCCGCGACCGGGCAACGGCGGGATCGAGGGCTCCGGCGGGCTGGGCCTGGCGATCGTGCACGGCCTGGTCGAGGCGCACGGCGGCCGGGTCGAGGTCCGCAACGTCACCGGCGGTTGCCGGTTCGTGGTCCGGTTACCGCTGGCCCACGCCTGAATCCCCAGTGGCCGCGGCGACCGCTCCGCCCGACGTCGGTGCCGCGGTCGGGCAGGTCCAGGGCCCATTGCCGGCCCGGCCGGGCACCCAGGCATCCTCGATGATTGTCCCTAACAGACGGACACCGGGCTACGAAGCGTCGCTAAGCGGGATTCAGGATCGGGAGGCTACCTGTGGCAGGTGGCGAGCAAGTTCGGTACGCAGGACGCCAGTCGCGGGCCGAAGCAGGCCGACGCGGACCGTGTAGACAGGCTGACCGGCACGGAGCCGTGGACGAAGCGTCGTGGCGGACGGCACGACCGCTGCGGGGAGAAGGGTGACCTGAAGGACGGCGAACGGGCCAGGACGGCGGACCGTCGCCGACTGGATCGCCTGCCACGGGAGGACGGCCATCCGCCCCCGCTCGACGAGCCTCAGCGCCGGGCAGGTTACGTCGACCGATGACCAGTTCCTGCGCTGCAGGACGAGTGAGAAAGCGCTGAAGAGGACGGCGTAGAGGACGCCTGACGCGGTCATGTTCGTCAGGTCGGCCGGTGACCGCCCAGCGGCGAGCGATAACAGGGCTTGGACGAGGACCCAGGCCAGCAAGCCGATCACCAGCATGAACACGAACATGAGGCGGGCGGACGTACGGAACATCGTCCCGTCGCTCTCGTCCATGAGGGGCCCTCCCGTCGACAGATGCAGTCGACTGTAGGGCAGCGGATCACCTCGCCCGCAGCACAGTTGTCGGATGAGTACCTGCCTACGATCCAGCCCGACAAGTTACGAGAAATCCCTTAACCGGTGGCCAGCTCGGCGAACCAGCGGTGGCCGGCCGCGAACACGTCCCGTACGACCAGCCCCGCCGCGGCGGCCGGGACGTGCACCGCCCGGGTGTCCAGCCGCGCCCAGCGAAACGCCGGCCCCCGGTACCGGCCGGACAGGACGTGCGCCTGCCCCTGCCAGGTGCCCGAGCCGGGCGGGTCCAGCTCCACCAGGGCGGTGCCCGCCGGGCGGAGCAGCGACCGGCACCGGCGCAGTAGCGCGGCCGGGTCACCGCCGATGCCGATGTTGCCGTCCAGCAGCACCAGGTGCGCCCACCGGCCCTCGGCGGGCAGCGGCGCGAACAGGTCGGCCTGGACGGCGACCGCGCCGCGCGCCCGGGTCAGCGCCACCGCGCGGGGCGACACGTCGACGCCGAGCGTGGTGAGCCCGGCCCGGGTCAGTGCCAGGGTGAGCCGGCCCGGTCCGCAGCCCAGGTCCAGCGTCGGGCCGGCGCAGCGGGCGACCACCGCCGCGACGGCCGGCTCGGCCGGCCCGTGCCAGCGGTCCACCGGCAGCCGGCTGCGGGCCCCGTCGGCGTGCACCAGCCAGTGCGCGTCGGCCTCCCGGTCGCGCAGCGCGGTGGCGAAGCCGTCGACGCTCACCGGCCCCCTCCCACCAGCGTGGCATGCCGGAGGGCGGCGACCTGCCGGGCGAACCGGCTGCCGCGGACCGTACCGGCCACCGCGAGGGCGTCGGCCCAGCCGTCGACGTCGCGCAGCACCGCCAGCGCCGCGACTCGCAGGCCCCGTTCGGCGAGCGCGGCCCAGGTGAGCCGCCCGGTGTCGGCGGTGGACATCGGTACCGTCCGCAGGGCGGCCGCGTGCCGGGGATCGCGCAGGCCCAGCGCCCACCAGCCGCCGTCGGCGGCCCGGCCCAGCACCGCGTCGGTGCCGGCCAGGTCGAGCCGGCGGACGGCGGCGGCCAGCCGCGCCGGGGTCAGCTGCGGGGTGTCCATGCCGATCTGGAGCACCGGCCGACCCGGGTACGCCGCCGCGACGTCGGCGTGGGCGTGCGCCAGCCGGGCCGCGAAGTCCTCGCCCCGCTGCGCCAGCACCGGCCAGTCGGCGACCGCGGCGGCCAGCGCCACCCCGTCCTCGGCGTCGGCGAACCGGCCGGCCAGCGACAGCACCGGGGTCACCCCCGGGGTGGCGGCGACGGCGTCCAGGGTGTCGCGCAGCGCGGCGGCGGCGATCCGGGCCGCCTGCTCGGGGGTAGCCGGCGGGCAGAGCCGGGTCTTCACCGCACCGGGCACCGGCGCCTTGGCCACCACCAGCAGCACGGTCACCGTCGGCCGTCCACGGTGCGCAGCACGGCGGCGAAGTCGCGGGTGGCGCGCAGGGTGCCGCGTACCGAACCGGAGACCTTCGAGCGGGTGCCGGCGGCGCGCGGGGCGTACGCGACGTCGCGCTCGTGGATCCGCCAGCCCGCCGCGGCGGCGCGGATCAGCAGCTCCAGCGGGTACCCGAAGGCCCGGTCGGTGACCCCGAGGGCGAGCAGCTCCTCCCGGCGGGCCACCCGGATCGGGCTGAGGTCCCGCAGCGGTACGCCCCGGTGCCGCAGCAGCGCGGCCACCAGCGCGGTGCCGGCCCGGGCGTGCCACGGCCAGACCCCGGACCGGACCGGTCGGCGGCGGCCCACCGCCAGGTCCGCCCGCCCAGCGGCCACCACGGCGACCAGCGCGGGCAGCTCGCCCGGGTCGAAGGAGCCGTCCGCGTCGAGGACGCAGACCAGCTCCGTGTCGGCGGCCTCGATCCCGGCGTGCACCGCCGCGCCGTATCCCCGGCGGGCTTCGTGTACCACCCGGGCGCCGTGCCGGGCGGCCACCTCCGGCGAGCCGTCCCGCGAACCGTTGTCCACCACGATCGCCCGGTAGCCGGGCGGCAGCGCGGTCAGCACGCCGGGCAGGGCGGCGGCCTCGTCGAGGCACGGCAGCACCACGTCGATCTGTGTCGGCATACCGCCGACGCTAGGACCGAAGCCGCTCGCGCAGGCCCCGATCGGCCTTACGGAACCCTTACCGCGCCGCCACTTCTTACCGTCCGGTGACGGGCCGGCGGTTCGGCTGACGGGTGGCGGGCGTGGGCCGTACCGTCCGGTCGACATGAGACCCGCCACCGCCCTCCCCCGCTCCCCCGTCGCGTACCGTGCGCCGGCCCGTGGCCGGGGCGACCTGCTCGTGCTGGCCGTCGAGGCGGCGCTGCTCACGGCCGCCGTGACCGTCGGGATCGTGCTCAACCGGCGCGGCGCGGGCCTGCACGCGGACGCCGCGCCGGCCTACGCCACCTGGCACCCGCACGTCGGGTGGGGCACCCCGCTGGCGGTGCTGGTCGCGGCGGCCGTGCTCGGGCCGGGGCTGCGCTGGGCGCGGACCGCCCGGTGGGGGCCGCTGCTGGCCGCCGGCTGGCTCGCCGCGGTGGCCTGGACGCTGGCCCTGGCGCTGGTGGACGGCTGGTCGAAGGGCTTGACCCGGCGGCTCACCCCGCAGGCGGAGTACCTGCACGAGGTGCCCGGGGTGACCGACGTCCCCCGGATGCTGGCCGGCTTCACCGATCGGATCCTGGACTTCCAGCCCGACTCCTGGTCCACCCACACCGCCGGACATCCGCCGGGCGCGCTGCTGGTCTTCGTCTGGCTGGATCGGGTCGGCCTGGGCGGGGGCACCGCCGCCGCGCTGTGCTGCGTGCTGGCCGGCGCGACCGTCGCCGTCTGGGTGCCGGTGACCCTGCGGGCGCTGGGCGCCGCCGAGGCGGCCCGGGCGGTGCTGCCGTTCCTGGTGCTGCTGCCGGGCGCGGTCTGGTTGGGCGCCTCCGGCGACGCGATCTTCACCGGGGTGGTCGCCGCCGGCCTCGCCCTGCTCGCGGTACGCGGGGCGGTCGCCGCGCTGGCCGGCGGCGTGCTGCTCGGTTTCGCGCTGCACCTGTCGTACGGGTTCGTGCTGGTGGGGGCGCTGGCGCTGGCCGTGGTCGCGCTACGCCGGGACGGCCGGCGGGCCGCGCTGCTGGCCGGGGCGGTCGGCGTCACCGCGGTGGTGGTCGCCTTCGTGGCCGCCGGCTTCCGCTGGTGGGAGGGGTACGACCGGGTGGTCGAGCGCTACTACCAGGGCTGGGCAGCCGACCGCCCGTACGGCTACTGGGTCTGGGCGAACCTGGCCGCGCTGCTGCTGTCGGCCGGCCCGGTGCTCGGGCCGGCGCTGCGGCGCGGCCTGTGCGCCGCCCGCGCCGGGTGGCGGTCGTCGGGGTCCGCCCCGGTCGCCGTGGCCCGCCCGCCGGCCCGGCTCGGCGGGTGGACGGCCGCCGACCCGGCTCCCGGGTCGGTGTTCGGCAGCCGGGTCGCGGCGCTCGCCGGCCGGGTGCGCGGCCTCGGGCCGACGGTGCTGCTGCCGGGCGCCGCCGCGCTGGCGGTGCTCGCCGCCGACCTGTCCGGGATGAGCAAGGCCGAGGTGGAGCGGATCTGGCTGCCTTTCGTGGTCTGGCTGCTGGTCGCCGTCGCGCACCTGCCCACGCCGGCCCGCCGCTGGTGGCTGGTCGGCCAGGCGCTGACCGCGCTGGCCGTCAACCATCTGCTGTTGACCGTCTCCTGACCGGTGGACCCGGCGGGTCAGCCGGCGACGGCGGCGGGCTCGCGCAGCGGGTCGGTGGCGAAGGCGGTCACCCCGTCCACGAACCCGACCCGGGCGGCGTAGCCGAGCAGGGCGCGGGCCCGGTGCGGGTCGGCCACCACGTGCCGGACATCGGCCGCCCGCGCGCCGCCGACCACCACCGGCTCCGGGCCGCCCATCGCCTCGGCCAGCGCCGCGGCCAGCTCGCCGACGGTGTGCGGCTCGCCGGAACAGACGTTCACCGGGACCAGGCCGTCCGGAGCCGGCGCGGTGAGCGCCAGCAGGTTGGCCCGGGCCACGTCGGTGACGTGCACGAAGTCGCGGCGCTGCCGGCCGTCCTCGTACACGCGGGGTGGGCGACCGTCGGCCAGCGCGGAGCGGAACAACGAGGCCACCCCGGCGTACGGGGTGTCGCGGGGCATCCGGGGGCCGTAGACGTTGTGGTAGCGCAGCGCCCAGACACCGCCCCCGGTCTGCCGGGCCCAGGCGGCGGCCAGGTGCTCCTGGGCCAGCTTGGTCGCCGCGTACGTGCTGCGCGGCTCCAGCGGGGCGTCCTCGGGCACCAGCGCGGAGTCGAGCGTCCCGCCGCAGTCCGGGCAGGTCGGGTCGTACCGGCCGGCGGTCAGGTCGGCGGGGCGGCGCGGGGCGGGACGGACCACGCCGTGCCGGGCGCAGGCGTAGCGCCCCTCGCCGTAGACCACCATCGAGCTGGCCAGCACCAACCGGGAGACCCCGGCCCGGTGCATGGCGGCGAGCAGCACCGCCGTGCCGTAGTCGTTGTGGCTGGCGTAGTCGGGGGCGTCCGACGGGTCCAGCCCGTGCCCCACCATGGCCGCCTGATGGCAGACCGCGTCCACGCCGGAGAGCAGCCGGTCCAGCAGCGCGGGGTCGCGGACGTCGCCGACCACCGGGTCGTGGCGCCGGGACCACTGCGGCAGCTCGCCGCCGTGCGCCTGGGGCAGCAGCGCGTCCAGGGCGACCACCTCGTGCCCCTCGGCGACCAGCAGGTCGGCGATCTGCGATCCGATGAACCCGGCCGCGCCGGTGACGAGTACCCGCATTCGGTTCACGCTAGGGCACCCCCGATCTACGGCGGGCCTGATCGGGACGAACGTCAGCGGTCCGTAAGGGACGGCGGTAAGCCTTCGGTAATGCGGCGAAACCGGCCGGTCGGCGGCCCCGGCGTCTAGCGTCCTGCTGGAGGGGGCCCGCCAGGGCTCGACCCCGCGTCCACCAGGAGGAGCCGTGCCCGCCAGACCACCGCCACCGGCCGGTCCGGACGGCCCGCCGTACGCCTACCCGGCGCGGCTGTGGCGGAGCCTGGGCCGCTACCGGCCACCGGGCGTCGACGCGGCCGACCGCGCCTGGCGCAGCCCGGTGCGCGGCCCCTGGCTGACCTCGGTGCTCGGTGCGGTGCTGCTGGCCACCCTGCCACTGGTGATCGTCACCGGGCTGCTCGACTGGATCGCCTACGGCCCCCGCTTCGACCAGGCGTTCCCGCGTGACGTGGGCTGGCTGCACCCACCGGTCTTCAACTGGCCGACCCGGCCGGCGTGGCTGTTCCGGGTCACCCAGGGGCTGCACGTGACGCTGGGGATCGTGCTGGTTCCGGTGGTGCTGGGCAAGCTCTGGTCGGTGGTGCCGAAGCTCTTCGACTGGCCGCCGGCCCGCTCGGTCGCCCAACTGCTGGAGCGGCTGTCGCTGCTGCTGCTGGTCGGCGGGATCCTCTTCCAGACCGTCACCGGCCTGCTCAACATCCAGTACGCCTACCTGTTCGGGTTCGACTTCTACACCGCGCACTGGTTCGGCGCCTGGGTCTTCACCGCCGCGCTGGTCACCCACGTGGCGATCAAGCTGCCCCGGATGGTCACCGCGCTACGGGGGCCGGGCTTCGGGCGTACCCCGGTGGAGCGGACCGGGCCGGAGCCGGCGGATCCGGACGGCCTGGCGGCCCGCCGGCCCGGGCCGGCGACGATGAGCCGGCGCGGGGTGCTGACCCTGGTCGGCGGCGGCTCGCTGCTGCTGGCGGCGCTGACCATCGGGCAGAGCGTCGACGCGCTGCGCCGCACCGCGCTGCTGCTGCCCCGGGGGCGTCAGCACGACGACGGCCCCACCGGCTTCCCGGTCAACCGCAGCGTCGCCGCGGCCGGGGTCACGCCGGAGCAGACCGGCCCGGGCTGGCGGCTGACCCTGCGCGGCGGCGGGCGCGCGGTCGAGCTGGACCGCGACCGGCTGCTCGGCATGGCGCAGCACACCGCCACCCTGCCGATCGCCTGCGTGGAGGGCTGGTCCACCTCGCAGGCCTGGACCGGGGTCCGGCTGCGCGACCTCGCCGCCCTGGTCGGGTCGACCGACCCGGCGGCGGCCCGGGTCAGGTCGCTGGAACGCGCCGGCCTGTTCAGTCAGGCCACCCTCGCCGGCAACCAGGTACGCGACGCCGACGCGCTGCTCGCCCTGCGGGTCAACGGCGTCGACCTCAGCCCGGACCACGGCTACCCGGCGCGGATCATCGTGCCCGCGCTGCCCGGGGTGCACTGCACCAAGTGGGTCCGCGAGATCAGCTTCGAGGAGCGGGCCGATGGCTGAGTTCCGGCGCGCGTACGGGGCGGCGCCCTGGCACCTGCTGCTCCTGCTGGGCTGCTTCACGGTGACCGGTTGGATCGCGCTGCGGCTGTCCGGCGAGGCCGCCGCCGGTCGGATGCTGCTCTGGTTCCTCGGCGCGGTGATCGCCCACGACCTGCTCCTCTTCCCGGTGTACGCGTCGGCCGACCGGGTGCTCCGGGGCGCCCCGGGCGGACGATCCGGCCCGTCGGCGCTGAACCACGTCCGGGTCCCGGCGCTCGCCGCCGGCCTGCTCTTCCTGGTCTACCTCCCGGGCGTGCTCGGTCTCGGTGACGGCACCTACTCCTCGGCGACCGGCCTGTCGCCCCGGTCGATGCTGGGCCGCTGGCTGGCGGTGAGCGCGGCGCTCTTCGCGGCGAGCGCGCTGCTCTACGCGCTACGCCGGCGCCCCGCGAACCGACGGTCGACCGGCACGCCGTGACCCACCGGCGGGAGGCCCGGCGGAAGGTGACATTCGGCCCCCGCCGCCGGGCCGTCGTGCCGTACCCCGAGGCGCGGCGGTGGCGGCAGGCTCGGAGGTGGCGGAGCGGCGTCGCTCCCCCACGGAGGAGCAGCGATGAGACCCACCATCACCCGGCGTCGCCTGCTGACGGGCATCGCGGGCGCGGCCGGGCTCGCCGGCACCGCCGGGGCCGCTGCATGGGCGGGCGGCGCGTTCGACCCGCGCCTGGTCACCCCGGACGCGGACCTGGTCGCCCGGACCGAGGCGGCCCGCCGCCGGCCGGGCGCCGGCACCGTCCGCGCCACGCTGCGGCCCCGACCCGCGACCCTCGACCTGGGCGGGGTCACGGTCTCCACCTGGGGGTACGTCGAGCAGGCCCCCGGCCCGCTGATCCGGGCCCGCGCCGGCGACCTGGTCCGGGTGGACGTGGTCAACGAGCTGCCCGCGCCGACCAGCGTGCACTGGCACGGCGTCGCGCTGCGCAACGACATGGACGGCGTGCCGGGGCTCACCCAGGCGCCCATCCCGACGGGCGGCCGGCACACCTACGAGTTCACCGCCCCCGATTCGGGCACCTACTTCTACCACCCGCACTCCGGGGTGCAGCTCGACCGCGCGCTGCACGGCGTCCTCGTCGTCGACGACCCGCACGAGCCGGGCGGTACGACGCCGAGTGGATCGTGGTGCTCGACGACTGGGTGGACGGCACCGGTCGTACCCCGGACGCCGTGCTGGCCGCCCTCGGCGGGATGGGCCACGGGTCGACGGGCGGGATGGGCCACGGTTCGACCGGCGGGATGTCCGGCATGACGATGGGCGGGATGGAGTCGATGACGTCGCCGCTGCTGGGCGGTGCCGGCGACGTCGCGTACCCGCACCACCTGATCAACGGCCGGGTGCCGGCGGCCCCGGTCACGTTCCACGGCCGACCCGGGCAGCGGGTGCGGATCCGGCTGGTCAACGCCGGCGCGGACACCGCCTACCGGGTCGCGCTGGGCGGGCACCGGCTGACCGTCACGCACACCGACGGCTTCGGAGTCCGGCCGGCCACGGGTGACGCGCTACTGCTGGCCATGGGGGAACGCGCCGACGTCACCGTGGAGCTGGCCGACGGGGTCTTCCCCCTGGTGGCGGTGGCCGAGGGCAAGACCGGGCAGGGCCTGGCGGTGGTTCGTACCGGCGGCGGCGAGGGGCCACCGCCGACGATCCGCCCGGTCGAACTGGACCGGACGGTGCTGACCTGCGCGACGCTGCGCGCGGCCGACGACGTGGCGCTGGCCGACCGCCGGCCGGACCGGGTGCACCGGCTGGAGCTGGCCGGGTCGATGATGCCGTACCGGTGGACGATCAACGGGGCGACCTGGCCCGACGCCGAGCCGCTGCTGGTCCGGCGCGGCGAGCGGGTGCGCCTGGAGTTCGTCAACACCAGCACGATGTTCCACCCGATGCACGTGCACGGGCACACCTTCGCGGTGGCCGGCGGCGGCGCCCGCAAGGACACCGTCGTCGTGCTGCCCCTACAGACCGTCACCGTCGACCTCGACGCCGACAACCCGGGCCGGTGGATGACCCACTGCCACAACGTCTACCACGCCGAGACGGGCATGATGGTCGACCTGGCGTACCGCGCCTGATCAGCGGCCGGGGTACTGGTCGGGGCCGGCCACGACGGGTCCGGGCGGCGACAGTTGGCGGTCGTGCAACCGGCCGAGCAGCGCCACCGAGGTGACCGCGCCGATCAGCGCGAGGAACATGTCCCACTGGGTGTCCCAGACGTCGCCCTGGGTGGCCAGGAAGTCGTCGGCCGCCGACCCGCCGGCCACCGCCGCCCACCACTCGATCATCTCGAAGAACGCGCTGAAGGCCAGGCAGGCGCAGACCACCAGCGGGGCGAGCCAGCGGCTGCCGCGCAACGGGGAACGACGGACCAGGACCTCCCGGACCAGGATCGCCGGCACGAAGCCCTGGGCGAAGTGACCGAGCCGGTCGTACGGGTTGCGGGACAGGTCGAACACCTCGCGCGCCCAGTCACCGACCGGGGTGCGCGCGTAGCTGTAGTGCCCACCGACGATGAGGATCGTGGCGTGCGTCGCGAGCAGGCAGCACAGCAGCGTGCTGAGCGGGAAGCGGCGCCAGGTGAGCAGCACCACCGGCACCCCCACGATCACCCACACCGTCTCCAGCAGCCAGGTCAGCCGGTCGTACGGCCGGAGGCCCGAGACGACCAGCGCGAGCAGCACCAGGCCGAGCAGCACCGGTGGAAGGTACGCACGCGTCCGGGTCAACGGGGACCGCCTGTTCGGGTGTGGTCGGGCCGGCCCGCCGCCGGTCGGGCGCGACGATATCAGCGGCCGGCCGGGATGCTCCACGGGCGAGCCGCCGGACCCCGCTCGGGGTCCGGGTGGCACCCGGACCGGTACCCACCGGCAGGCCCGACCATTGGCGACGGTGGATGGGAACCCGGTCAGGGCCGGTAGCGGTAGCCCATGCCGGGTTCGGTGATGAGGTGCCGGGGGCGGGCCGGGTCGTCCTCGAGCTTGCGCCGCAGCTGCGCCATGTACTGCCGCAGGTAGTTGGTCTCGTTCTGGTACTCCGGCCCCCACACGTCGTGCAGCAGCTGGCGCTGGCTGATCAGCTTGCCGGGGTACCGGAGCAGCTTCTCCAACATCGCCCACTGGGTGGGGGTGAGCCGCACCTCGGCGCCGTCGTCGCGAAGGACGGTGCGGTCGACCAGGTTGACGGTGTGCCGGCCCACCCGGGGAGCCGCCGAGGCGTCGGCGGGTGTGGCGGTGAGGCGGCGGGTCACCGCGCGGATCCGGGCCAGCAGTTCGTCGACGCCGAACGGCTTGGTGACGTAGTCGTCGGCGCCGGCGTCCAGGGCGGCGACCTTGTCCTCGCTGCCGGCCCGGCCGGAAAGCACGATGATCGGCACGCTGGTCCAGCCGCGCAGCCCGCGGATGACTTCGGTGCCGTCGATGTCGGGCAGGCCGAGGTCGAGCACCACCAGGTCGGGTGGGTGGCTGGCCGCGGCCCTGAGCGCGGCGGCGCCGGTGGCGGCGACCTCGACGTCGTATCCCCGGGCCCGCAGGTTGATCCGCAGGGCGCGCAGGATCTGCGGTTCGTCGTCGACGACCAGGATGCGGGTCATTCCTGCGGCCCTTCCGACATGCCCTGCGCGGCGGCGGGCAACCGCAGCACCATGGTCAGCCCTCCGCCGGGGGTGGTCTCGGGGGTGATGCTGCCACCCATCGCCTCGGCCAGTCCGCGGGACAGGGCCAGCCCGAGCCCGACCCCGGTCTGGTTGTCCCGGTCGCCGAGCCGCTGGAACGGCAGGAACACGTGCTCCCACTGGTCCTCGGGGATACCCGGTCCGGTGTCGATGACCCGCAGCTCCACCTGCCCGGCGTGGGCGCTGGCGGTGATCGTGGGCGGCCGCCCGAGCGGGCTGTGCCGTAGCGCGTTGGCAATGATGTTGACCAGGACCCGTTCGAGCAGCCCGGGGTCGGCGGTGGCGGCCGGCAGGTCGGCGGGGATGTCCGTGGTGACGTCGGCCGCGACCGGCCCGAGCTCGTCCAGGGCCCGGGGTACGGCGTCCTCGAGCCCGATCGGGGTCCGGGTGACGCCCAGCGCCCCGGCCTGCAGGCGGCTCATGTCCAGCAGGTTCGCCACCAGCCGACCCAGCCGGTCCAGGGACTCGTCGGCGGTGGCGAGCAGCTCCTCCCGGTCGTCGGCGTCGAACTCGACGTCGGGGCTGCGCAGGCTGCTCACCGCCGCCTTCGCCGACGCGAGCGGCGTACGCAGGTCGTGGCTGACCGCGGCGAGCAGCGCGGTGCGCATCCGGTCGGCCTCGGCGAGCGGCCGGGCGGTGGCGGCTTCCTCGGCGAGGCGTTCCTGCTTGAGGGCGACGGCGGCCTGGGCGGCGAACGCCTCAACGATGCGCCGGTCGGCGGCTTCGAGGCGGCGGCCGGAGAGCACGACGGTGAGCCGGTCGTCCACCGGTACCGCCGTCTCCCCCGCGCTGGGGCTGCACGCCGGCGCCTCCCCCACGCTGGCCACCACCCGCCAGGCGCCCTCCTCGCGGTCCCGCCCGGGCCGCCCCTCGGCGTCGGCGACCATTTCCAGCACGCTGACCGCGCGCAGCGCGAAGGTCTCCCGGAGCCGGTCGAGCAGGGCGGGCAACGGCCGCTCGCCGCGCAGCACGCCGCCGGCGACCGTGGCCAGGGTCTGCGCGTCGGCGGAGGCGCGGGCGGCCTCCCGGGTCCGCCGGGCGGCGACATCGACCACCCAGCTGACCGCGACCGCGACGCCGACGAAGACGGCGAGGGCGAGAAGGTTCTCCGCCTCGGCGATGGTCAGCGTGTGGAAGGGCGGAGTGAAGAACCAGTTGAGCAGCAGCGACCCGCCGAGTGCGGCGACCAGCGCCGGCCAGAGCCCGCCGACCAGCGCCACCCCGACGACACCGGCGAGGAAGAGCAGGATGTCGTTGGTGAGGCTGAGGTCGGGCAGGGACAACAGCACGGTCAGCAGCGGCATGCCCAGCCCGGCGAGGGCGAACCCGAGCAGCCGGCGCCGCCGGGACAGCGCCGCCGGCACCGCTGACCCGCGCCGGCCCCGGCCGGCCTGGGGGTGGGTGACCAGGTGGACGTCGATCGGTCCGGACAGCGCCGTGGTGGTCACCCCGACACCCCGGGCGAACAGCTGCGCGAAGCGCCCCCGCCGGCTGGCGCCGAGCACCAGCTGGGTGGCGTTGACGCCGCGCGCGAAGTCCAGCAGGGCCGCCGGAATGTCGGTGCCCAGCACCTGGTGATACGTGCCGCCGAGGCTCTCCACCAGCACCCGCTGCCGGGCGAGCTGGGCCGGGTCCGCCCCGGCCAGCCCGTCGCTGCGGGCCACGTGCACGGCGAGCAGGTCGGCACCCTTGCTCCGGGCGGCGATCCGGGCGGCCCGCCGGACCAGGGTCTCCCCCTCCGGCCCGCCGGTCAGCGCGACCACCACCCGCTCCCGGGCCTCCCAGGTGGCCGAGATGCCCTGCTGGGCGCGGTACGCGTCGAGCTGCTCGTCGACCTTGTCGGCCAGCCAGAGCAGGGCCAGTTCGCGCAGGGCAGTGAGGTTGCCGACCCGGAAGTAGTTGCCGAGCGCGGCGTCGATCTTGTCGGGCCGGTAGATGTTGCCGTGGGCCATCCGGCGGCGCAGTGCCTCCGGTGTCATGTCCACCAGCTCGACCTGCTCGGCGGCGCGGACCACCTGGTCGGGGAGGGTCTCGCGCTGGGTGGTGCCGGTGATCTGGGCGACGACGTCGTTGATCGACTCCAGGTGCTGGACGTTGACCGTGGTCAGCACGCTGATCCCGGCGTCGAGCAGCTCCTGGATGTCCTGCCAGCGCTTCTCGTGCCGGGAGCCGGGCACGTTGGTGTGCGCCAGCTCGTCGACCACGGCGACCTCCGGACGACGGGCCAGCACGGCGTCGACGTCCATCTCGGTGAATTCGGCGCCGCGGTAGGCGACGGTCCGGCGGGGCACCTGTTCCAGGTCGCCGATCATCGCCGCGGTATGCCGGCGGCCGTGGGTCTCGACCAGCCCGATCACCACGTCGGTGCCGCGCTCGGCGCGCCGCTGGGCTTCCTCCAGCATCGCGTACGTCTTGCCGACGCCGGGCGCGGCGCCCAGGTAGATGCGCAGTTCTCCACGTGGCACGGGGACATCCTCTCGCGGCGGCGGCCCGCCCGGGCGCGCGCCGGGTCCGCCGGGCGGGCCGTCGGGGGCCCGCCCGGCGGGCGGTTCAGCGGGCGGGGAACGTCTCGTCGAGGGCGAGGTTCAGCTCCAGCACGTTCACCCCGGGGGCGCCCATGAAGCCGAGCGTCCGGCCGGTGGTGTGCGCGGCGACGAGGCGGCGGACCTCCGCCGGGTCCGCGCGGCGCTCCCGCGCCACCCGGGCCACCTGGATCTCGGCGTACGCCGGGCTGATGTGCGGGTCGAGGCCGCTGCCGCTGGCGGTGACCGCGTCGCCGGGCACCGCCGGGTCGGCCGGCGCGTCGCCCCGGACCGGGACGATCACGCCGCCGGCGGCGACGTAGTCCTCGCCCGGCTTCGCCGGCTCCACCGGCACGCCCTGCCAGTAGGTGACGAACGGGGTGGCGGGGGCGGCCTGGTTGACGCTGACCGCCCGGGTGACCGGGCCGGTGAGCCCGTCGCGGTGGAACACAGCCAGCACGGCGCCGACCCCGTCCGGGGTGCAGTAGGGCCGCCGCCCGTCGACGCCGTCGAGCTGGCCGACGGCGACGCTGCGGGCGCAGACCTGGGTGAGCAGGCTCTGGGTCGACCCTTCCGGGTCGGTGGCGATGGTGTCGACCACGCTCTCCGGGCCGAGGTTGGAGGCCGCGGTGGAGGTCGGGTCGTAGCCGTCGCCGGCCGCCGACGGGCGGGACTGGAAGTAGCGCGGGACGGGGTTGCCGTCCGCGTCGGTGAAGGACTGGCCGATCAGGGCGCTGCCGACGGTCCGGCCGTTCGCGGTGACCAGCGAGCCGTCGGCGCGGGCGTCGAGGCCGGGCAGCCGGCCGGCGGCGACCAGAACGAGCGGGTACGCCAGCCCGAGCAGCACGGTGAAGACCAGCAGCGCGCGCAGCGCGGCGAGGTGGGTGGAGAACCAACTGGGAAGGCGCATGGTGTCAGATCCCTGGGATGAACTGGATGAGCAGGTCGATGAGCTTGATCCCGATGAACGGCACCACGATGCCGCCGAGGCCGTAGACCAGCAGGTTGCGGCTGAGCAGCGTCGACGCCGCCGCGGGTCGGTAGCGCACGCCGCGCAGGGCGAGCGGGATCAGCGCGATGATCACCAGCGCGTTGAAGATGACCGCGGCGAGGATCGCCGACTCCGGGCTGTGCAGCCGCATGATGTTCAGCGCGTCCAGGCTCGGGTAGATGCCGGCGAACATCGCCGGGATGATCGCGAAGTACTTCGCCACGTCGTTGGCGATGCTGAACGTGGTCAGAGCGCCCCGGGTGATCAGCAGTTGCTTGCCGATCTCCACGATCTCGATCAGCTTGGTCGGGTCGGAGTCGAGGTCGACCATGTTGCCGGCCTCCTTCGCGGCCGACGTGCCGGTGTTCATCGCCACGCCGACATCCGCCTGGGCCAGGGCCGGGGCGTCGTTGGTGCCGTCCCCGGTCATCGCGACCAGCCGGCCGCCCTCCTGCTCCTTGCGGATCAGCGCGAGCTTGTCCTCCGGGGTGGCCTCGGCGAGGAAGTCGTCCACCCCGGCCTCGTCCGCGATGGCCTTCGCGGTCCGCGGGTTGTCACCGGTGATCATCACCGTCCGGATGCCCATCCGGCGCATCTCGTCGAACCGCTCCCGCATGCCGGCCTTGACCACGTCCTTGAGGTGGATGACGCCGAGGGTCCGGGCCACTTGGCCCTCGATGTGCTCGGCGACGACGAGCGGAGTGCCACCGATGCCGCTGATCTCGTCGACCAGCTGCCCCACCTGCTCGGTGGGGTGGCCGCCGTTCTCCCGGACCCACTTCATCACGGCCGCGGCGGCGCCCTTGCGGATCCGCCGAACCGGCTCCGTGGCCCCGCCGTCGACGCCGGTGTCGGGGGTGAGGTCCACGCCGCTCATCCGGGTCTGCGCGGTGAACGGCACGAAGGTGGCGTGCGGGATGAGGCCCGGTTCCCGCTCGCGCAGGCCGAACTCGTTCTTGGCGAGCACCACCACCGACCGGCCCTCGGGGGTCTCGTCCGCGAGGCTGGACAGCTGGGCGGCGTCCGCCGCCTCGGCGGCGGTCACCCCCTCCACCGGAAGGAACTCGGCGGCCTGCCGGTTGCCCAGGGTGATCGTGCCGGTCTTGTCCAGCAGCAGGGTGTTCACGTCACCGGCCGCCTCGACCGCCCGACCGCTCATGGCGAGCACGTTGCGCTGGACCAGGCGGTCCATGCCGGCGATGCCGATCGCCGACAGCAACGCCCCGATGGTGGTCGGGATGAGGCAGACCAGCAGGGACGCCAGGACGACGCCGGTGACGCCCGCGTCGGTGATCGCACCGGTGTCCGGGGCGGCGGCCTGGTACTGCTTGGCGAAGATCGCCAGCGGCTGGAGGGTCACCACGGCCAGCAGGAAGATGATGGTGAGCGCGGCGAGCAGGATGTTCAGCGCGATCTCGTTCGGGGTCTTCTGCCGGTTCGCGCCCTCGACCAGGGCGATCATCCGGTCGATGAAGCTCTCCCCCGGCTTCTGAGTGATCTTGACGACGATCCGGTCGGAGAGCACCTTCGTCCCGCCGGTGACCGCACTGCGGTCGCCGCCGGACTCCCGGATCACCGGCGCCGACTCGCCGGTGATGGCCGACTCGTCCACGCTGGCGATGCCCTCGACCACGTCGCCGTCGCCCGGGATGATCCCGCCCGCCACGACCACGACGACGTCGCCCAGCTTCAACTGCGGCGCCGGGACGTCCTCGGTGCGGTAGGCACTCGGGGCCAGGCCCGGGGTCCAGCCGATGAGGCGGGTGGCGACGGTGTCCGTCTTCGCCTTCCGCAGGGCGGCGGCCTGCGCCTTGCCCCGACCCTCGGCGACCGCCTCGGCGAGGTTGGCGAAGATCACGGTCAGCCAGAGCCAGACGGTGATCGCGAGTGCGAACACCGAGGGATCGGCCACCGCCAGGACGGTGGTGAACGCGGCGCCGATCTCGACGATGAGCATCACCGGGTTGCGCCACAGGGTGCGCGGGTCCAACTTGCGCAGCGCGTCCGGCAGGGACCGGATCAGCTGCTTCGGGTCCAGCAGGCCACCACCCCGGTTGCCCTGGGTGGCCGGTGTGCCGGCGGTTGCGGCGTCCGCCGTACCGTGTGGTGCCGGCGTGGACGTGGTCATGGCCTTCTCTCTCATGGTGGTCACAGCCCCTCAGCGAGGGGGCCGAGCGCGAGCGCGGGCAGGAAGGTCAGCGCGACGAGGATCACCGTGACGCCGACGACCATGCCGACGAAGAGCGGTCGGTGGGTCGGCAGGGTGCCCTCGGAGGCGGGGGTGGGTCGCTGGCGGGCCAGCGAGCCGGCCAGGGCGAGCACGAAGACGATCGGCAGGAACCGGCCGAGCAGCATGCACAGGCCGAGCGCGGTGTTCCACCACGGCGTGTTCACCGTGATGCCGGCGAAGGCCGAGCCGTTGTTGTTGCTCGCCGAGGTGAAGGCGTAGAGCACCTCGGAGAAGCCGTGCGGGCCGACGTTGAGCGCGGTCGAGTTGTTGCCGGTCGCGAACGCGGCCGCGGTGCCGGTCAGCACCAGCGCCGGGGTGATCAGGAAGTACAGGGAGGCGAACTTGATCTCCCGCGACCCGATCTTCTTGCCCAGGTACTCCGGGGTCCGGCCGACCATCAGGCCGGCGACGAACACGGTGATCACCGCCAGGATGAGCAGGCCGTAGAGGCCGGAACCGGTCCCACCCGGCGCCACCTCGCCGAGCATCATGTTGACCATCGTCATCATCCCGCCGAGCGAGGTGAACGAGTCGTGGAACGAGTTGACCGCGCCGGTCGAGGTCAGCGTGGTGGCGGCGGCGAAGGTGGCCGAGTTCGACACGTCGAACCGCACCTCCTTGCCCTCCAGCGCCGCGCCCACCGCCTGCGGCACGGTGCCGTGCCCGGCGAGCTCGAAGACGTTGGTCAGAGCGATGCTGACGAACGCCAGGATCCCCATCACGGCCGCGATCGCGTAGCCCTGCCGGTTCTGCCCGACCATCCGCCCGAAGACCCGGGGCAGGCTGAACGGGATCAGCAGGATCAGGAAGATCTCGATCCAGTTCGTCCAGGCGGTCGGGTTCTCGAACGGGTGGGCGCTGTTGACGTTGTAGAAACCGCCGCCGTTGGTGCCCAGTTCCTTGATGATCTCCTGGCTGGCCACCGGCCCGCCGGTGATCGTCTGCGAGCCGCCGGTGAGGGTGCCGACGTCGGTGCCGGCCGATAGGTTCTGCACCGCGCCGCCGATCATCAGCACGACCGCGCCGAGGACCGCGACCGGCAGCAGGATCCGCAGCATGATCCGGGTCAGGTCGACCCAGAAGTTGCCCAGCTCCCCGGTGCGGCTGCGGGCGAAGCCACGCACCAGCGCGACCGCGACGGCGATGCCGACGGCGGCGGAGGCGAAATTCTGCACCGCCAACCCGGCCATCTGCACCAGGTGGCCCATCGTCGACTCACCCGAGTACCACTGCCAGTTCGTGTTGGTCACGAACGACACGGCGGTGTTCCAGGCTCCGTGCGGGACCACCGGGTCGAAGCCGAGCGAGAGCCACAGGTGGTTCTGCAGCCGCTGGAACGCGTACAGGAAGAGCACCGAGACGGCGGAGAAGGCGAGCACGCTGCGGGCGTAGACGCCCCAGGACTGCTCGGCGGCCGGGTTCACCCCGACCAGGCGGTAGATCCCCCGCTCCACCCGGGACTGCCGGGTGCCGGAGACCACCCGGAACATGTGGTCGCCGAACGGCTTGTAGGCGGCCACCAGCGCCACCACCAGCGACAGGACGAAAATGACGCCGGCTGTTGTCGTGGTCATCAGAAGCGCTCCGGGAACAGCAGGGCGACGACCATGAAGACACCCAGGCCGATCGCCAGCACCAGGCCGACGGCGTTGACGGCGCTCACAGCTTCTCCACACCCCTCACCACGAGGGCGAGCGCCGCGAACAGCGCCACCGTCACCAGTACGAACACCACGTCAGACACGCTGACTCCTCTTGCGGACCCGTTCGTCACGACCGCCTTCCGGCCGCGCCTGGCAATCACAACGCCCGGATCCCGGGTCGGACAGGGTCCATAACGCGACCGTGACGGCGACCGGCGGTTTCTTGACGCGGATTTCACGCCGGGGTCCGGCAGAGTGACGGGGGCCACCGCGCCCCTCGGGGCACCGCCGGGCGGTCGCACCACGCGAACAGTGCGAGCCCTCGGGGCTCGCACTGTCGGTGTCCGGTTGTCGGTGGGGCGACGCCCCCTCAGTCCTCGGCGCGCCAGCGGTAGAACACCTTGGCCACCGCGTCCTCCGGGCCACGCCAGGTCTCCGGTCGGTACGCGCTGATGTACGGGCTGAGGTCGTCCATGATCTTGGCAAAGGCGGGCCGGTCCTGGTGGTCCCGCGTCGCGTCGGCGAACGACTCCCCGGTCCGCTCGACCACGTGCACGTAGACGTCGTCGATCGAGTACAGCCAGCGCCCGGTGACGCTCAGCTCGACCGGAAGCGACCCGGCGTCGGATTCGGCGAAAATGCGCGCGACGTCGGGTTCGGCGCCCGGCTTGATCCGCGCGACGATCACCGTCCGGTCCGGCTCGGCACCGCCCAGGTGCAGCGCCGACGCCGGGTCCGGCTCCCAGTGGTAGAACTCCTTGGCCACGGAGTGGGACGGGTTCTGCCAGTATCTCGGGTACGGCGTCACGTACGGGGCGATGGCCTCGGCGATCTTCTGGAACGCGGGCAGCCCACGGGTCTGGCCGGACACCTTCGGGTCCTCCCTGCGCTCGATGAGGTGGATGTAGAGGTCGTCCAGGGACAGCAGGGTCCGCCCGATCACGCCGAGATCCTGCGGTCGGGTCGTCCTGTCGTAGTGGCCGAACACCTCGGCGACCTTGCCCTCGCTGCCGGGGACGATGTGGCAGACGATCACGTTCCGGAAGGTCATGGCTGCTCCTTGGCTTCAGTGGGTTGACCGGGGCGGGACAGGTGGGTGTGGCGGAAGGGCTAGACGGCGAACCGGACCGGGAGTTCCAGCAGGCCACGGAAGGGCGACGCCGCCGGCAGCCGGCGCAGCTCGGCGACCGGCACCCCGAGCCGCAGCTCCGGCAGCCGGCGCAGCAGCGTCCCGATGGCGATCTGCGCCTCCATCCGGGCCAGCGAGACGCCCAGGCAGTAGTGGACGCCGTGGCCGAAGCCCAGGTGCGGGCCGCGGACCCGGCGCAGGTCGAGCCGGTCCGGGTCGACGAAGTGCGCCGGGTCGTGGTTCGCCGCGTTGATCGCCACGCCGACGATGGCGCCGCGCGGGATGCACACCCCCTGGTACTCGACGTCCTCCGTGGCGACCCGGGGGCTGGCCACCGGCAGCGGGCCGTCGAAGCGGAGCAGCTCCTCGATCGCCGAGGGCAGCAACGCCGGCGTGGCGCGCAGCAGTTCGAGCTGCTCCGGGTGGGTCAGCAGGGCCACCACCGCGTTGCCGAGGAAGTCCGCGGTGGTCTGGTGGCCGGCGAACAGCAGCAGGAACGTGGTGGTGACCAGCTCCCGTTCGGTGAGCTTCCCGTCCTGGTCGCAGGCCTGGATCAGGGCGCTGACCATGTCGTCGGCCGGTTGGGCGCGCTTGGCCAGCACCAGGTCGGCGAGGTAGTGGTGCAGCCGCACCTGGGCCTCCCCCACCGCCGCCCGCTCCTGCTCCTGAGGGCGGCGGGACGACCCGGACGTCCGAATCACCTGGGTCCAGTCGAGGACCTGGTCGTGGTCGGGCTTCGGTATCCCGAGCAGTTCGCAGATCACCGTCATCGGCAGCGGGATCGCGAAGTCGCGCATCAGGTCGGCCTGCCCCTGCGGAACGATCTTGTCGAGCAGGTCGTCCACGATCTGCGCCACGCGCGGCCGCAGCGCCTCGATCCGGCGCGGCGCGAACGCCTGCGACACCATCCGGCGCAGCCGGGTGTGCTCCGGCGGGTCCGCGTTGAGCATGTTCCGGTTCAACGCCTCCGAGTTCGGCCCGAAGATCCGCAGGTAGTGCTCGCCGGGGCCGTAGAGGTCCTTGGACAGCCGGGGATCGGTCAGCGCCGCCCTCGCGTCGTCGAACCTGGTGACCAGGTACGAGTCGAACCGCGGCGAACTGACCGGGCACACCGGCGCGTCCGCCCGTAGCCGGGCCAGGGCGGGGTAGGGATCGGCGGCGAACTCGTCGGTGTACAGCTCCGACGCGGGTACGACGTGCTCGGTCATCGGTGCTCCTCGGGCTCGCTGCGCACGCTGTGCAGCACGTGGTAGGTGTGCCGTTGCGCGGATTCGCGCAGCTCGCGGATCACCCGTAGCAGGTGGTCCCGGTGTTCGCTGCGGCCGAAGGCGTCCAGCCGCTCGCGGTCCGCCCAGTCGCTGATGACCAGGTAGCTGCGCGGGTCGTCGGCGTCGCGGGCCAGGTCCTGGTGCAGGCAGCCGTCCAGGGTGGAGATCCGCTCCGCCGCGGTGCGCCACTCCGCCTCGAACCGTTCCTCGCAGCCTTCCCGGGTCCGCATCGCGAGCACGGTGCGTACCCTCGTCATCGCGCGCCGCCGAACACCAGCTGGAGGTTCTTCCGGAGCGCGTCGGCGTCGATCGGCTGGCTGCGGAACCCGACGTGCCCGTCCGGGCGGACCAGGTACAGGCCGGTGCCGGTGACGCCGTAGGTGGCGCGGAACTCGCCCCCGGCGTCGCGCACCACCGGCGGGCCGAGCATCCACGGCACCCGGGCGTCCGGGCTGGCCAGCAGGTACGCGTCGAGCTCACCGGCCGCCTGCCGGCGGGCGTCGGCGCACAGCTCCTCCACCGCGGCCACCGCCGCCTCGTCGGCCGAGCCGTCCGCGTAGATCAGCAGCGTGTGCCGGGTGCCCCGGGTCAGCTCGTGCAGGCGCAGCGGGTGTCCGACGCCCCGCCGGTGCAGGCCGCCGACGTCCGGCGCGCGGTCGCCGGGCCGGGGGCCGTTGCGCAGGGCGTCCGGGGCGGAGACGACCTCACCGACCAGGGGGCTGTCCGCGTAGCTGAGCAGCAGGGACATCTCCTGGAGGAACTGGCGCTTGAGGTCCTCGCGGTCCAGCTCGTCGGTGAAGGCCAGTCGCACCGCACGCCCGACGATCTCCTCGCCCTCCGGACGCCGTTCGGTCTCGTAGCTGTCCAGTAGGCCGGGCGCGGCGATCCCCCGCACCGCCAGGGCCAGCTTCCACGCCAGGTTCCAGGCGTCCTGGATGCCGGTGTTCATGCCCTGGCCGCCCGCGGGCGGGTGCAGGTGCGCCGCGTCGCCGGCCACGAACACCCGGCCCTCCCCGTACCGGTCCACGATGCCGTGGCTGATCCGGAACACCGACGACCAGCGCAGGTTCGACGCCGTGGTCCCGGGCGGGGCCAGGTGGTCGAGCGCGGCCTGCACGTCGGCCAGCGTCGGCTCGGCGAGTTCCTCGCTGAACCCGGGCGGGGCGTCCTGCCCGCCGGTCTGGGCGAAGAACCGGGGCGGGGCCAGCGTGGCGATCCGGTACCGGGACCTGCCGCGCAGCGGGACGCAGACCAGCATGCCGTCCATCCGGCCGTCCGTCTCGTGCAGGAACCGGAGCAGGTGGCCCTCCGGCATGTCCCAGTCCACGTCGACGTCGCCGAGCATGAACAGCTGCGGGAACCGGCCCAGGCCACCGGAGAAGGTGAGCCCGAGCAGCTCGCGCACCCGGCTGTGCGCGCCGTCGCAGCCGATGAGGTACTTCGCCCGTACGGTCTCCTCGCCGCCGCCGGCCACGGCGAGGGTGGCCAGCACGCCGTCGTCGTCCTGGGTGAACGTGACCAGCTCGACGCCGCGTCGGGGGCGGACGCCGAGCGTGGCCAGCCGTTCGGTGAGGATCCGCTCGGTCTCGTACTGCGGCAGTCCGAGGTGCGCGTACGGCAGCTCCGGCAGCTCCCAGCTCATCCGGTGGGTCTCCCGGCCGTTGACGAACACCATGTTCCCGGTCAGCCAGATCCCGGCGTCCATCGCGTCCCGCGCGATGCCCTGGTCGGCCCAGATCTCCATCGTGCGGCAGTGCACGCCGATCGCCTTGTCGGCGTGCGCGGGCGGCGTGGCCAGCTTCTCGACCACCCGGCAGTCGATGCCGCACCGGGCCAGTTCGACGGCGGCGGTCAGCCCGGTGGGCCCCGCCCCGACGATGAGTACGTCCGTTGTCGTGTGCACGTCGATCTCCCTGCCCGTACTCGGTTCTCGCCTGGTCCTGGGATCCGCCGCGACGTGGAAGAGGCGGCGCCGGATGTCGAGGAGGAACGGCGCGATCGGCCCGGCCTCCTCCTCCGCGTGTGCCGGATTGGCGATCCAGCGGTGGAACTCCGCTTCGCCGCGCCATTCGGCGAAGATGTGGAAGACGTCGGACCCGCGCTCGCGCAGCAGGTCCTCGCGCAGGTACCCGGGCACCTCGGCCATCCGCGCGGTGACCTCGGGATAGCCGCGGGCGAACTCCGCGTACCGGGAGGCCGGCACGGTGAGTTCGACGTCCACGAAGACCGTCGACCCCCGGCCCGCCGGCGCGTCGGCCATCACCCGGTAGCTCTCCGCCCCGGCGGTCTCCCGCAGCGGGCGCAGGGCGTCGGCGAAACGCGCCGCGACCGGACCGCTCTCGTACCCACGCAGCGCGGACTCGCCGGCCCACTCGGTGACGACGACGAACGAGCGCGGATCGTTGGCGTCCAGGAGGAGCTCATGCGCGAGGTTGCCGGGCAGCCGGCCGATCTGGCCGGCGACGGGCAACCACGCGGCCTCCACGGCGGGTTCGCACCCCGGGAGCGCGCGGATCCGGAGCATCGTTCTGATCATGCGGTCCCCCGTCACGGTGGGCGGGTCCCGACCGGTGGCACCCGGACCAGGACGTCGTCGTTGCACCCTGCCGGGGGTCGCGTCACCCTGCCGTCACCGGCGGCCGGTGCGGGGTCGGCGATCGTTGACGCCACGGGGACGGGCCCTGGCGGTGTGCGGGAGAGGTGCCGCGACCAGCAGGGTCGCGGCTACGGCTGATCTGTTGGCGGCCCGGGCACGGACCCGTCCGTCACGGCGTCTGGCCGCCGTCACCGAGCGTCCCGCCGGCGGCGGCCGGCAGCAGGTGGCGCACGTCGGGAGCCCCCTCGGCGAGTTCCCTGGCCCGGTCCTCGGCCCGCTGATCGGTCTCCGTCAGCCGGCCGCCGTGCTGGCGCAGGTGCTCGTCCCAGGACGGCACCAGGTAGACCTCGGCGAACTGGTCCGGAGCCTCACCGGCGCGGAACAGCCCCCACCGCATCGCCCCGGTGCGCTGCCGGAAGCCGCGGATGTCGTCCATCACGGCCAGGAAGGCGGCCTCCCGGTCCGGTCGGACCGTGTAGGTGACCACCACCAGCACCGGGCCCACCCGGGGGTCGGGCTCGATCGCCAGTGCCAGCGGCGGCCGGTAGGTGGCCGGGTCCCGGTTCACCCCGCGCAGGTCGGGCAGCGGCCAGATCTGCGACGTCACCGCGCCGACCAGCATCAACGCGGCCGCCACCAGGAACGCGGTGACGAGCCCGGCCAGGTCGGCCACCACACCCCAGACGAGCGCCCCGACGGCCTGCCCGCCGCCCTGGACCACCTGGTAGAAGGCCAGTCCGCGGGCGCGTACCCAGCCGGGCAGGAACAGCTGGATCTCGGCGTTGACGTTGGCCAGCACGGTCACCCAGGCCACCCCGGCCGGCAGCAACGCGACCAGCACCACCGGGACGATCCGGACCGACGCCACCACGATCAGCACCACGCCGTACGCCGCCCCGGCCACCAGCAGGAACTGGTTGGCGGTCAGCCGGGTCCGGATCCACGGCAGCAGCAGGCCGCCCAGGATGGCGCCGATCCCCAGGGCGGCCAGCAGCAGGCCGTAGCCGCTGGAGTCCAGCCCGAGTCGACGGGCCGCCACCAGCGGCAACAGCGCCCACAGCGCGCTGGCCGGGATCACGAAGACCAACGCGCGGCGCAACAGCCGCCGGACGGTCGGCGAGTGCCGCACGTACCGGCCACCGGCGCGGAGCGCGGCGGTGAACCGCTCGGGCACCTCGACCGCGCGGGCGTCGCCGGGTCGCCACCGGACCAGGGCCACCGCGAACACCCCGAACGCCACCGCGTTGAGGGCGAAGACCGGGGCCACCCCCACCCGGGCGATCAGCACACCGGCGGTGGCCGGCCCGACGGCCCGGGCGACGTTCACGCTGATCGAGCCCAGCGCCGAGGCGGCCCGTACCTGGTCGCGCGGCACCAGTTCGGGGATCACCGCCGCCCAGGCCGGCAGGGTGAGCGCCTGCCCCACACCGAAGGCGAAGGTGAGGGTGAGCAGCAGCGCCGGCGGCATCCGACCGGTCGCCGTGAGCAGCGTCAACGTCGCCGCCACCACGACCAGGTAGAGCTGCACCCAGATCAGCAGGTGCCGTCGGTCGAAGGTGTCCGCGAGCGCGCCCGCCGGCAGGGCGAGCAGCAGCATGGGCAGCAGGCTCGCGGTCTGCACCAGGGCGACCAGGGTGGAGGCGTTCGGCTGGTGGATCAGCAGCCACTGCGCGCCGACCGTCTGCATCCAGGTGCCGATGTTCGCGGCGAGCAGCGCCAGCCACAGGCTGCGGTAGACCGCCGTACGCAGCGGCGCCCACGCCGAGACCACGGGCTCGGCGGTGGTGCCGGGCGCCGTTACCACCGCCCGTCCGCGCGCAGCACGCGCTCGCCGGAGACGTACAGGTCGTCGGGGGCGAGCTGGAGCAGCCGGACGACCTCGACGGCGACCTGCTCGGGCAGGGCGTAGACCTCGTCGAGGAACTCCGCGCCGACCCGCTGTTGCAGTCGGGTCGGCATCGGCCCCGGATGCAGTAGCATGACCTTGATCCGGTTGCTGTGCTGCGCCTCGGCCACCGACTCGACCAGGCTGCTGCCGTAGCTCTTGGTGGCCCGGTAGACCGGGATGCCCGGTCGGGCCTTCGTCACCGCCATCGCGCCGATGTACACCAGGTTGCCGTAACCCTGCCGATGCAGGTGGTGCAGGGCCTCCTTGAACACGTACGTGGTGCCGAGCGCGTTCACCTCGACCGCCCGCCGGATGTGCTGCGGGGAGAGATCCGCCAGGTCGCCGCCCGCCCAGATCGACGCACAGGCGGCGACGCCGTGGACCGGGCCGTACCGGTCGACCACCTCGGCGAACGCCTCCCGTACCTGGTCGTAGGAGGAGACGTCGCAGACGATGCCGCAACAGCCGAGGCCCTCGGTCATCGTCGCGACCTCGTCCGGCACGTCACCGAGGACGGCCACCTGGTGCTCGTCGACGAGCAGGCGGGCCACCGCCAGGCCGAGGCCGCTGGTCCCGCCGACCACGATGAAAGTCCTGGCGCCCATGCCTCTCCAGTCGCCCCAGGCACCGGCCGGTTCGCAGGTGCATGGCGGCGGCCTTCCCGTTTCGTGGGGATCCACACCGATGGTGCCCGCGGGCAACGCATGTTGCCGGTTCAGCAAAACTGCCCGGCGCTTCCCTAGTGCTCTGACCGGGAACGTTTACCGGGTTGGCGGCGGCGGGGCCGGTGATTCTGACGGCTTGCGATGGCCCCGCTCGGACGGTCTGTGGTGGCCCCGTCGTGGTGGAGGCGTGCGATGGTGTGACGGCCCGATTTGGCCCCACCCCGGCCTGCCGCAGGAACTCAGATCAGTGACTGTGCGTTAGGTATGTAGGCGCTCGGCTTCAGGCTGAAGCTGCCACCCGACCTGTTCGATGACTTCGCGAGCTGCCTCCGCAACAGACCTTGCGTGGGTCGACACTTGAAAGTCTCGGATCCTCGCAAGATCGCTCCGCTGCTGGTAGAGATCGACGAAGTTGCGCAGCCGGCTGCGCCAGTACTCGTTCGGTTCCCGTGCAGCGACCCGTTCCTTCAAGACCGTCTCAGGGGCGGTCAGCTCGCAGACGACGAACCGTGAGCCCCGCACGGCAGCGCGAAGCTGCACCCGTTCGTCCTCGTCCGCGATAGCACTGGGAATGACGAGCCGCAAACCCGCAATAGTCGCGTAATTGGGCCAGATAGCCCTGAGATTGTTGAGCGCGAAAGACCGCTCGGGGTGCGGGTAGACCATGGTGAGCTCATCGAGGTCGATCACCGCGTTCGCCAAACCGGACTCACGCAGCAGGTCCGCTTTGGCACCCGACAGGGTGGACTTTCCCGAGCCCGGCGATCCGTGCAGGACGAGCACATCAAGGTGTTCACGAGCGTAGCCACCCGAGCCGGATACCTGCGACTTCGCTGCGGCCTCGGCATCCGGGTGCACGAGATCGCATGTCGTCGGTTGTCACACGGACGGGTCCCAGGCTACGAGCTGATCGAAGATGCGACGGTCGCCTTCGAACTTCAGCGAATCCAGCGGTATGCGGCCGTAGAAGAACAGGACCAGGTCACTGGCCGTGCCCCGGGCGGAGGCGTCGGCCGTGTCGGGGTCCTCGCCGGCAGCGGGCGTGAGGTGGGCGACCTGTGCGCCGTCGTGGGAAAGCCGAAGGCGCCAGGAGTGGCCCTCGGTGGCGTGGTAATCGACGATGGCGGGTTCGTGTGGCCAGGCGACCGTCGTCGCGCAGAGGGTGAACTGGCAGTCGTCGAAACCGTCGAGGGCGACCTCGTCCGATAGCGGCTGCGGGGCACCCACCGTGAGCTGGGCGTCGTAGGTGTGCACCGCGATCTCGGGAACCTGTCGCCGCGCCCAGGCACCAGAGGTTTGCGGTGACGGCGAGTCCCCCCACCACGTCCAACAACCGCGGTCCGGGCCGGCCTGACGCAGCGCGCTCGTCAGCTGCTCGACGGACTCGGTCCACCAGGCCAGGAGAGCCTCGCGTTCCCGAGGCGCACCCATGCCGTCCTCCCAAGCCGACTTCTCCGGGGGCGCGTCCGCGGGCCCTGCGGCGACGATGGCGGCTGATTTGCGGCGGCCCATCCCCACGTGTTGCACGAGATCGAACAGCGTCCGCTCGGGAGAGGTCGGCACCAGCGCGTCGAGGCTGGGTGCCGCGGCGACCGCAGCGCGGAAGGCGGCCGACCGTTCGTTGATCAGCCGCAGATGATCAGGGAACGTGAGAATTTTGTGCACCCCGGCTGTCTATCACTGTGCTCCGACGACCGGACAGCGAATTTCGCAGCCGACGCGGCGGCCGCCCCGGCACTGATACGTGCCCTTGGATGACGCGCGGGCGCGCCGGCGCTCCGCCCGGCTGTCGACGCGTTCGTCCGACAAATTCGCTACCCGGCGGCCGGAGCGCAGTGATACACAACCGAGGTGCAAAACATTTTGGAGTTCCCCGAGGTCCTGCGGCTGATCGAAGACCGCTCGGCCGCGTTCCGCGCCGCGATCGCGTCCGCCCCTGACCTTGACGTCCAGGTCCCGACCTGCCCGGACTGGACGCTGCGCGAACTGGCGCAGCACTTCGGCGACGGCCGCCGCCGCCAGGCCGCCATCATCGCGGCGGGCCCGGGCGCTGAGCCCCCGGCGAGGACGGACCCGAAGGGCGCCCCGACCGCGCCCCGCGACCGCGAAGCCCTGGACGCCTGGCTCGCCGAGTCGACCGAGCTCATGCTCGACGCGATGCGCGAGGCCGGCCCGGACCGCGGCTGCTGGACCTGGTGGGGCCGCTCGCAGGCCCCGGAGACCAGCGGAGCCGTGGCCCGGCACCAGATCCAGGAGATCGCCGTCCACACCTACGACGCCCAGCTCACCCAGGGGGCCGCACAGCCGCTGCCGACGGACGTCGCGGTCGAGGGCGTCGACGAGTTCCTGACGACCGTCTCGGCGACGACCGTCCCCTGGCCGTTCAAGCCGGCGACCATCGACCTGCACACGACCGAGGGCCGCTCCTGGCGCCTGACCCTCAACGCCGACGGCGTCCGCTGCGACGACCTCGCCGCCGACGCGGAGCCGGGCGACATGGCGATGCGAGGCGCAGCGAGCGAACTGGTCCTCTACTTCTACGATCGCGTCCCGCTCGACGGCCTGGAGAACACCGGCGACACCGAGCCGATGGAGCAGCTCGCAGACTGGGACCCGAACGCGTAAAACGCGCACTTGTGACGCATCTGTCGGTTGTGCGCGCGCTCCTGCGGGCGCCACTGGGCCCGGGGTTAGCGCAGGGCCTCGCGGCCGATGCGGATCACCCGGCCGTGCACCTTGCGCAGGTAGGCGAGCAGTTTGCGGATGGACCAGCGGGTGAAGGGCTGGCTGAGCTTGGTCGGGCGGGTGGTGGCCGTCTGGACGACGAAGTCCTCGTCGTCAGGGCTGAGCAGGCGGGGACGGCCTCCCGCCCACCGAGGGTCCAGGCAGGCCGGGCCGATCTGATTGAACCGGTGGATCACGTCCCGCACCGTGTCCTCGTCGGCCTGCACCAACTGGGCGATCACTGGAACTCGGTTGCCGCCGGCCGAGGCCAGCAGCATCATCGCCCGTCGATAGCGCACTGTGTTGGTGCTGCCCCGGCGCACGATCCGTTGTAACTGCTGGCCCTCCTGGTCGGTCAGCCTCCTGATCTTGACCAGCTCCGCCACCACACCCCCAAACCCGTCGGATGCCCGTCTCATCCAACCGGTTCCGGCCCCGCCGCCGCCAACCCGGTAAACGTTCCCGTGCAGAGCACTAGGGCTCCGGGCAGCTGCGAGCGCACAGCGACCGCTTCGCCGAGCTGTGGGAGTCCGACGTCGTCGGCCGGCACGAGGCCGCGCGCAAGACCATCGATCATGCGCAGCTCGGCGCGCTGACGCTGGACTGCGACGTGCTGAGCGTCGCCGGCAGCGATCTCCGGATCATGGTCTATTCGGCCGAGCCCGGCACGGCGGACGCCGAACGCCTCGCCCTGCTCACCGCGCTCGGTACCGGCGCCCTCACCGGGTAGCCGACCCCGGGGTGGCATCGGGTACGGCGCCGCGTGGTGCGCTGAGCCGGGCGGGTGTGCCCGGGATCCGGTCGCCAGGGGCGGATACCGTACCCCCGGCGCGGGTCGCCCCGCGCCGAGCCGGCGAGCGGTGGGAGGGTCGGATGCGACTGCACGTGGGGTGCGCGATGTGGACGCATCGGTCCTGGCAGGGACGCCTTCTGGCGCACCCGCTGCCGGCCCACGAGCGGCTGCGCGCCTACGCCGGCTGGTGCACCGCGGTCGAGGGGAACACCACCTTCTACGCGACCCCGGCGCGGGAGACGGTGGCGTCCTGGGCGCGGCAGACCGATCCGGACTTCCGGTTCGTACTCAAGCTGCCGAAGGCCGTCACGCACGAACGCCGGCTCACCGGCGGGGACGAGGAGCTGCGGGTCTTCCTGAACGCGATCGAACCCCTCGGCCCACGAGCCCACGCCCTCTGGATCCAGCTGCCGCCCTCGTTCGGCCCCGCCGACGTACCTGCGCTGGCCCGGTTCCTGCGCGGGCTGCCCACCGCCCACCGGTACGCGGTGGAGGTCCGCCACCCCGCGTTCTTCGCCGACCCCCGGGCGGTGCGGACGCTCGAGGAGACGCTCGTCCCCCTCGACGCGGAGTGGATCCCCTTCGACACCACCGCGTTCTTCGAAAGCCCGCCGACCAGTGACGCGGAACGGGAGGCGTGGACCAGGAAACCGCGTACGCCGCTGCGCACCCGGGCGCTGACCGACCGGCCGATCGTCCGGTACCTCGGTCGGGACGACCCGGCGCGGACAGTCGAGGGCTGGCAACCGTGGCTCGACGTGGTGACCGGCTGGCTGCGCGAGGGGCGCTCGCCGACCATGTTCGTGCACACGCCGGACAACGCCGACGCGCTCACCCTCGCCCGCGGCTTCCACGACGCGGTCCGGGCGCGGCTGCCCGAGGTCGAGCCGCTGCCCGAGCCGGCGCCTGTCGGGCCGTTGACCCTGTTCTGACGGCCGGGTACTCCCGCTCCACCGTCCCGGCTCACCCCCGGCCGCGCCCGCGCTTCGGCAGCTTGGGCAGCGTCGAGGCGCCGCCGTGCAGCATGGTGACGAGCTTTGCCACCCGGCTGTCGGTCCTGGCGTCCCGGTTGAAGGTCGTGAGCAGCATCGGGGGCTTGAACCGTTGCCGCGCGATCGCCTTCGCGTAGGTGAACTCGCGCAGCCCGTCGGCGCCGTGGATCCGCCCGAAACCGGAGTCCCCGACCCCGCCGAAGGGCAGCGACGGGATCGCCGCGAACGAGATGACGGAGTTGATCGCGGTCATGCCGGAGCGGATCCGGCGGGCGAGCTCCGTACCGCGCCGGCCGGAGAAGACCGTCGCGCCGAGGCCGTAGCGGGTCGCGTTGGTCAACCGCACCGCCTCCTCCATCGACGCCACCTTCTTGACCGTCAGTGTGGGGCCGAACGTCTCCTCGGTGACCGCGGTGGAGTCCTCGGGCACGTCGACCAGCACGGTGGGCTGCACGAAACGCTCACCGACCGCGTCCGCGCCGCCGACCACCGCGCGACCACCCCGGGCCAGCGCGTCCTCGATGTGCGCGCGGATGATCCCCACCTGCGACGGCATCGTGATCGGCCCGATCTTCGCCGCCACGTCGGCGTCCGCGCGCAGCTCGCGCGTCTTCTCCACCACCAGGGACAGGAACCTGTCGTAGACCTTCTCGTGCACGTACACCCGCTCCACGCCGATGCAGGTCTGCCCGGCATTCGACATGCCGCCCCACACCGCGGCGTCGGCGGCGGCCTCGACGTCGGCGTCCTCGTCGACGAGCAGCGCGTCCTTGCCGCCGGCCTCGATCACCACCGGGGTCAGCGTCTCCGCGCAGGTCGCCATCACCTTCTTGCCGGTGGCGGTCGAGCCGGTGAAGGCGAGCTTGTTCACGCCCGAACGGCACAGCGCCGACCCGGTCTCGCCGAACCCGGTGACGACCTGCAGCACCGGGTGGTCCGGGCACACCTCGGCGAACGAGTCGGCCAGCCAGGTGCCGACGCCAGGGGCGTACTCGCTGGGCTTGAAGACCACCGCGTTGCCGGCGGCGAGGGCGTAGATCACCGATCCCATCGGCGTGAACACCGGGTAGTTCCACGGCCCGATCACGCCGATCACCCCGAGCGGGTGGTACTCGACCGTCGCGGCCTGGTTGGCCATCAGCATCCCGGAGCTCACCCGGCGCGGGCCGAGCTCCTTGCGCGCGTGCTTCGTCGCCCACGCCAGGTGGTCGATGGCCAGCACGATCTCCAGCATGGCGTCGGAGTGGGGTTTACCCATCTCCTTGTGCACCACGTCCGCGAGCTGGGCCATCCGCCGGGTCACCACCGCCCGCCACGTGGTGAGGTACTGCGCGCGCTCGCGGTACGGCAGGGCGGACCACCACGCGGCGGCCTCCCGCGCCCGTTCCACGGCGGCGCATACGTCGGCCTCGGAGTGGACCGGGTACACGCCCACCACGTCGCCGTTCGCGGGGTTGTGGACCTCGAAGGTCTGCTGCTGCACGTGCTCGCCGGTGAGGGTCATCGAGCGCTCCTGATCAGGTCGGCCGCCTTCTCGGCGACCATGATGGTGGGTGCGTTGGTGTTGCCGCGAGGTACGACCGGCATGACGGAGGCGTCCACGACGCGCAGCGCCGTGATGCCGCGGACCCGCAGCTCCGGGTCGACCACGGCCTGCTCCCCCGACCCCATCGCACAGGTGCCGACCGGGTGGTACAACGTCTGGGTGTTGCGGCGCAGGTGCTCGGTGAGCTCCTCGTCCGTCGGGGACGGCCCGGGCATCCAGGCGCTCGTAAGGTACTTCGCCAGCGGCCCCTGGTGCACGATGTCGAGGATCCGCTTGCAGCCCTCGCGCATCGCGTCCAGGTCGGCGGGGTCGTCGTAGTAGGCAGCGTCGATCTCCGGGTGCCAGGTGGGGTCCGCGGAGCGCAGCCGCAGGCTGCCCCGGCTCTGCACGGAGACCAGCGTCGGCCCGGCGGTGAAGCACCGGGCCACCGGCTCGTGCAGGCCGTTGTCGTAGAACGCGCCCGGCGCCGCGTGCACCTGCAGGTCGGGAGCGGGGAGTCCGGCCCGGGTGGCGAAGAACGCGCCGCCCTCACCGATGTTCGACGCCAGCGGGCCGGTGCCGCGGGCCTTCCACCGCAACAGGTTCGGCAGCGTGGGAGCGTCCGCGATGTCCGTGGTGCCCCGGGTGTGCCACACCATCGGCGCAGCCGGGTGGTCGTGCAGGTTCTGGCCCACCCCGGCCAGGTCGGCCACCACGTCGATGCCGTGCTCCCGCAGGTGCGAGGCCGGGCCGATGCCGGAGAGCATGAGCAGCTGGGGGCTGTTGACCGCTCCCCCGCAGAGCAGCACCTCGGCGTCGGCCCGTACCCGCTCGGTGCGGCCCGCGCGCCGGTAGGTGACCCCGACGGCGCGGCCGTGCGCCAGGTCGACGCGGGTGGTGAACGCGTTCGTGCGGACGGTCAGGTTCGGCCGGTCCAGCGCGGGCCGGAGGTACGCGTCGGCCACCGACCAGCGGCGGCCGCGCTTGCAGGTCACCTGGTACAGCCCCGCGCCGTCCTGCTCCGCGCCGTTGAAGTCGTCGTTGCGCTTGAGGCCCGCGACCACTGACGACTCGACCCACGCGTCGGTGAGTTCGTGGGTGAACCTGCGGTCCTCGACGTGCAGCGGCCCGCTCTGGCCGTGGTACGGCGCTCCGAGCCGCTCGTTCGCCTCGGCCTTGATGAAGTACGGCAGCACGTCGTCGTAGCCCCAGCCGC
Organism: Micromonospora lacuserhaii; assembly: GCF_036902735.1. Taxonomy (NCBI): domain Bacteria; kingdom Bacillati; phylum Actinomycetota; class Actinomycetes; order Micromonosporales; family Micromonosporaceae; genus Micromonospora; species Micromonospora lacuserhaii. The sequence goes on from NZ_JBAKHO010000002.1 coordinate 156,416, forward strand.
TCGCGCCGTGCCCGTCCCGCCAGCCGTCGTAGTCGACCCGGTTGCCCCGGATGTAGATCATCGCGTTCATCGACGAGCAGCCACCGAGGGCCTTCATCCGCGGCCAGTACGCCCGCCGGTTGTGCAGCTGCTTCTGCCCGGTGGTGGTGTAGTTCCAGTCCCACCGGGTCTTGAACAGCGATGAGAACGCCGCCGGGATGCGGATCTCGTCGGCGTCGTCCTCCCCGCCCGCCTCGAGGAGCAGCACCCGCGTCCCGGGGTCCTCGGTCAGCCGCGCGGCCAGCACCGCACCGGCGCTGCCCGCCCCCACCACGACGTAGTCAAACGATTCGGTCACCGCTGCCTCCTCGGGTCCTTCCTGGGAAGGTAGTCCCGCAACCACTGCGGTGCCCAGCAGCAGTTTCGGCGCGCATGACGAGCAGGGGCCGTGCTCGGGACCGGACATGGTCCGGTGGGACACGACGGGCGACGCGGCCGCGCGCGGCTACGGGCGGAGCCACCGTTCCAGGTAGGTCCGGAGCCCGGTCAGGTCCGTGCCGCCTGCCCGGTAGCCGAGGTGACCGTCGGGTCGGATCAGATATGCGGCGCTGGCGCCGTGGGCGAGGCCGAGCTGTCGCAGCGCGGAGGCGGCGGGAGCCGGCGCCGCTTCGGCGCGGTCGGCTTCGGAGAGCCGGTGCACGTCGAGCCGGCCGGAGTACCCCTGACCCAACGCGGCGACCTCGCTCGGCGACCAGTCGGCGGGCGGCCCACACAGCAGCAGGTGCCACCCGGGCGTCGCGGTGAGCCGGTGCAGGGTGCCGCCATCCGGTAGCGGGGCGTCGGGCAGCCGGTCACCGGCTCGGGGGCCGCTGCGCGGCCGGCGTGGCCCTTCCGTCGACAGCGGGCTGTTCCGGTAGCCGATGCCCAACTCGGACACCGTCCGGAAGGCGGCCGCCCGCACGAACCGAGGTGCGAGCAGGACGGGGACGAGGGCGGGGGCGATCCGGGTACGGGCGAACCGGACGACCGGGTTGGTGGAGGTGGCGACGGTGAACGCCCGGTCGGTGAAGCGCAGCACCAGCCGGCCCACGGGTGCCCGTTCCGTCTCGTAGGTGTCCAGCAGGCCGGAGCCGGCCCCGCCCTGTAGTGCCTGGGCGAGTTTCCAGCCGAGGTTGACCGCGTCCTGGATGCCGGTGTTCATGCCCTGCGCACCGGCCGGGCTGTGGATGTGCGCGGCATCGCCGGCCAGGAACACCGGCCCGGCCCGGTAACGGGTGGCGGCGCGGTGGTGCAGCCGGAAGTTGGTCGTCCACACGGGATCGCGCAGCCGCACCGTCGCGTCGGTGTAGCTGTCGGCGAGGGCCTGTACCTCGTCCAGGGTGACCGCGGTGTCCGGCGCGGGCGCCTCGCCGGGTGGGCGCATGGCCAGCAGCCGCCACGTGGTGGGGTGGCCGAGCGGGAAGAGGAACAGCATGCCCCGCCCGGACAGGAAGACGTGCGCCGCCCCGGCGTCGACGCCGTCCGCCTCGAGGTCGGCCAGGACGAACGTCTGCGGGTACGCGCCGCCGGCGAACCCGATCCCGGCGAGGTGACGCACCGCGCTGTGCGCGCCGTCGCAGCCCACCACGTACCGGGCCGACACCCGTTCTTCCCGGCCGTCACCGTGCCGCAGTGTCCCCACCGCGCCGTCGGCCGTGTGGTCCAGCCCGACCAGCTCGACACCGCGGTCGACGCCGACCCCCGCCGCTGCGAGGTGCTCGCCCAGGATGCGTTCGGTCTCCGCCTGGGACAGGAACAGCAGATACGGGTACGCGGTGTCCTGCAGGCCCAGGTCGAACAACGACACGGCCCGCTCCCGCCCGCGGGCGTGCAGGCACAGCCGCACCGCGCGGTTGCCGCGGGCCACCATCTCGTCGGTCACCCCGAGACCGGTAAGAACCTCCAGGGTACGGGGCTGAATCGCCAAGGCCCGGGACTCGTGGACCCGGTCGACCGCCCGGTCCACCACCCGGACCCGCACACCGAAGGCGGCCAACTGCCCCGCCATGGACAGCCCGGTCGGCCCCGCCCCGACCACCAGAACCTCGAGCGCGCTCATCTGACGGCGACAGGTCGGTGTCGGAGGATCGCGGACCGTGCCATCCACGGCCGCGCTGGAGTCCCGAACCCGATCGAATGCGTGATGCCGATCATCCAGGTCCCCCTGGCTCGATCCGACTGGTCACCTCGTGAGCTGACGACAGCCCGGTCCGGTCACCGGTTGAGGGAACGACAGACGGCGACTATCGCCGGTCGGTCTCGTCGGCCGTGCCGCGGCCGCCGTCTCCCGACCCGAACGGGCTGCGCATGCGGGTCATCGTGGCTGCGCTCACGTCCACGGCCGGTTCGCGGTCACGGTCGGCCTCCCTGTCCTCCTTCGAACCGAAGGGATTCAGGGCGGGCGGCGTCAAATCTGGCAAAACGCACTCCAAGAAGTTCAGGGCAGCGCAGAAAAATTCCCTGGCGACTGCACGTCGAGGCGGGAGGCGGGGTGGTTGGGGCGGGCCCATCGGCCATCGCATACCCGCTTCCACAGACTACCGCTCTCCCGCCGCGGTGTGGGCGGTGAGGTGTGACCGGGGCGCTGCACCCTCGCGCCGGGGGCGGCAGGCAGCAACGACGTGGAGGTGCGCGTCCGGCTGCTCCCGGCCGGCTCAGGCCCACTCGCCGACGAAGAGCGGGTCGACCGGGCGCTCCCGGCGCCCGATCCGCAGATCCCCGAAGATCGTGCTTCGCTCCGCCCGCTCCACCTCCGCGTCCAGGTCGATGCGCAACTCCTCGGAGGCGTCGTGCGCCGCGCCGATGAGCACGATCTCGGTGCCGGGATGGTCGAGGAAGCCGGGCGGGTCCAGCGGGGCGAAGCGGCGGCCGTGGAACTCCTTCTCCAGCGCGGCCGGCAGCTTCCCCTTCCGGGAACCCCGCAGCCCGATCCCTGGCGGACTGGGTGCCTGCGGGTTCTTCACCGTGACGATGTAGCTCGCCTCCGGCTCGATGCTCAGATCGTGCTGTGCCGGGCCGGGACGCAATGGGAGTTCCAACTCGTAGGCGAGGTGGGTGTGGTCGTCGTGCCGGGCGATCACGTACGCGCCCTCGGCCACGGGCCGGGCCGGCGGCTGTTCCCGTTCCCCGCTCGTCCTAGTCCGGTAGTGGCGCGCCCGCAAGGTCTCGTGCAGTTGCTCCGGCCGGTCCACCACCTCGTCGACGAACGCCCAGAAACGATCGTGTTCATCGATGTCGGGTAGACGCTTGCGGCCCACCACCAGGAGCCGCAGGTGCCGCCCGTGCCACGGGTGCATCACCACCAACAGGCGCTGCACCTCGTCGAGGGACTCCACGTGCTGCTCCTCCACCCGTGGGCGGTAGAGAAAGTAGATGTCCCCGTCCTCAAGCAGCTCGGCCATCCGCGCCGCGTACCCGAAACGGGCGCCGGTCAACGCCATCGTCCGGTGGGCGGGGTCGCGTCGAGGGCCCGGCCTGCGCCGGGCCCTCCTCTGCGCACCGGATCACTGCTGCCAGCGGTGGGCGACATCCAGCACGATCCGGCTGTGCGTGCCCGGGCCCGCCAGCACGAACACCCGGAACGGCAGCCTGGCCCGCACACCGACCGCGAAGGTGGTGTAGCCCTCGAAGCTGCCCCCGAAGACCACGTCGCGCAACGTCGAAGAGCGCAGCACGTTCGCGGCGTGCTCGCCGACCCGGTACGGGACGGTGGCGCGGTGGTCGTCGTCGTACGCCGGCGCCTGCAGCGACACCCGCAGCAGCTCGCCCCCGGCCGTGTACGGCGACAGCGCCAGCCCCTCGCCCTCGGTCCAGGTCTCGCCGTAGGCGACCGTGTAGCCGCTCACCGGCCCGGCGAACTCGAACACCACCCGGTCGAAGCAGTCGTGCCGACCGGTACGCACCTGGATCAACGGGGCGCCGCTGAGCGTGCCGGCCGCCTTCTCCGCGCTGCCCCAGGTGATCCCGCAGTACGGCGATCCCGTCGCCGCTGCCGTGGTGGTCGCCGCCGTGCCGGTGCCCGCCCCGGCGACCAGGCCGGCGAGCACGACGACCAGGGCCATGAGTCCACTTCTGATCCGCATTGTCTTCTCCCGTGATCTCGTTCCAGTGGCATTCCGGCGTCGTCGCCGGTGTGGTGGGGCCATGGTGGAACGGCTGCACGGCAGCAGTTTCGCTATCTGGTAACCGCCGCGTAACAGGGGTCAGCGGACTTGGGCGCCGGCTCCGTCGGTCGACGTGAGCGCGCCGGCGCGCGCTGCGGTCAGCAGGCCAGGCTCGCGGGCGCCACGGCGCTCATGCTGGTCGCGCCGGCCGGGGCGGCGCCTCGATCATCGCCCCGGCGGCCGTTCGGCACCCTGCACCCACCGGTCGGCTTCGCCTCGGTCATCTTCAGCGGCAAGGCACCTGAAAGGCTGGGACGAGGACGGCATCACCCGGCCCGGCGGGAACTTCGATACACCGCGGGCCGACATCGGTGGCCGTCTGCGCTCTCTACGGTCGGAAAGTCGCTCGTTCATGGGGAAATCGACTCCGGTGGCGGCACGGCCGGCCCCCGGGCGCTCTCTGTTGGCAACGCTCATCCGCCACGCCGCAGGCGCCGTGCAGACACGTCACCACGACGGGCGAGTCGCCACCCAGTCGTCGTGCGGAGAAAGACGGTCGGCCCACCAGCGGATGACGCAGTGGGCCGACCGTCGCCTGGGGCGCGCGGGCGTAAATGCGATAGACAGGCACAATTGTCCCGCCACGTCATTACGCCCGCCCGGCGGTGGTTCCGTCAGGTTTAGTGGCCGGTCGGCGGGATCGACGAAGATTTGTCGGCCTGCTTGGCCTTTTTCGACGCCCGCTTCTCCTTCAAAGTCTTGCCCTGCTTCTTCAGATTGCTCTTCTGGTGGGACTTGTCCGCCATGACTACCCTTTCCACAACGCCAGGATGGTGGTTCGGCCGCAGGTCGGCGGCGACTTCGATGTCCGCGTCGAGCGCGTTCTGCCCGCGGAACATGTGGACAACAGGCGATGCCTGGTCGGTTGGCCACCCCGAGCCGAGAAATTATGGTCGGACGACCATGTCCATAGCCTAGCCCCTTACAGAACGCGGGCCGCGCGGGCTTGTGGGCCCCCATACTGCGATTTTCTCGACGGCTCGTTCGTCATCGCGGCCGGCGGGCCGCGGGCGGCACCCCGGCGGGTCGCCACCGGCACGGCTGCCTGCGCCCGCATGTCGACCTCAACGGCCCTGCCTGCCGGAACCCCACTGGTCGAATTCGTCCCGAACGGCGGCGGCACCAGCCGGCACCACCCGACTCGCGGTGGTGGAGACGGCGTCCTGCAGCTCGTCCGCCAGCCAGGCCGAGCCGCCTCCGGCCGCCCGCAGCTGCTCCAGGCCCGCCCGTCCGAGCACAACGGCGGCAACGAGGTAGCCCCCGGTGAGCCCCGCGGTAGCCAGCCGGCGGGGCAGAAAGGTCTCCAGCACGCGCAGCACGGTCGTCGAGGCAGCCCCGGCTCCCAGGACGAGACACCCCCCGGCGGTGGCGAGCAGCGCCAGGCCGATTCCCGTCGGACGGGCCACCCTCATCAGCTGGGTGCGTACCTCCCGGACCTCCTCACGCACCACCTCGGCCACGTCCGCAGCCAAGCGCTCCGTCGGACCGACCGCCCGTCCGGATCCTCCGGACCGTTCCGCCGCCGCGTCACTCATGGGCCCCCCTCGTCCGCTGCGGGCGGCCGCTTACCCACAAGTCTCACCGCCATACCTGTCCGCTGGTGTTCCGGGCAGGACCACGGACGAAGCGGCCCGCGTCCGACGCGGCGCCCAATGCCAGCGCAGCCGTGCCGGGTCGGGCTATCGGGGGCTCACGACGGTCAGCAGGACGACCGAGTCCTCGACCGCGGCCAGGGCGTGCCGCTGGGGCGGGAGCGCGACATGGTCACCGTCCCTGCCCTCCCATGCGTCGGTCGACGTGGTGAGGCGGACGTGGCCACGCAGCACCAGCAGCGTCGCCTCGCCCGGGCTGGCGTGTTCGGCCAACTCACGCCCACCGAGCAGGGCGAGGACAGTCTGGCGGAGTGCCTGGTCGTGGCCGCCGTGGATGGTGTGGGCCGAGCGGCCGCTCCGCGCCTCTCGAGCCAGGGCCAGCTGTTCCTCCGCCAGTTTGGGGAGGGAGGTGAGCTTCATCGGTGAGGTCCTTCGTCTCGGTGCAAGAGCCAGCAGGAAGCCCCCGCCAGCGAGCAGGGCGATCACGTTGATCGCCTCCAGGACACCGTAGGCGTCCTGAGCAGCGCGAGCGGGGCGCATCCTCGGCCGTCAACACCGCGCGGGATGTCAGCGGTCGCGTGGGGCTACCAGGCCGGATTCGTAGGCGAGGACCACGAGTTGGGCGCGGTCACGGGCATGGAGCTTGGCCATGGCCCGGTTGATGTGGGTCTTCGCGGTCAGTCGGCTGATCACCATGCGGTCCGCGACCTCGTCGTTGGACAGGCCCTGCGCGACCAGGGCGACGGCCTCGCGTTCGCGGCTGGTCAGCCCTTCCAGGGCCGCGTCGGCACCCAGGTGAAGTGGCTCGGTGACGTACCGGTCGATCAACTTGCGGGTGATCGACGGAGCGAGCAGGGCGTCGCCGCGCGCGGCGACCCGTACGGCGTGCAGGAAGTCTTCTGGCTCGATGTCCTTGACGAGGAACCCGGCGGCGCCGGCGCGCAGCGCATTGAAGACGTATTCGTCCAGGCCGTAGTTGGTCAATATGACGACGTGCACCCGGGCCAGGGTCGGGTCTGCGGCGATGCGCCGGGTCGCCTCGATGCCGTCCATGACCGGCATCTGGATGTCGATGAGCGCGACGTCAGGCAGATGTTCCCGGGCGAGCGCCAGACCCTCCTTCCCGTCGGCGGCCTCGGCCACCACCTGGATATCGTCTTCGACGTCGAGGAGCGCGCGGAATCCACTGCGAAGGAGCGGCTGGTCGTCGACCAGCAGGACGCGGATCATGACGTTCGATCCACGGGGAGTTCAGCACGGACGGTGAAGCCGCCCTCGTTGCGTGGTTCCGCACGCAGCCGACCGCCGAGGGCGGTGACCCGTTCGCGCATTCCGAGCAGTCCGACGCCGGGCGTCGCGGCGGTGTCCGGCATGGCCGTGCCGTCGTCATCGACTCGGATGGCGAGGGCGTCGGGACGGTAGTCGATCAGGACCGACGCCGTAGCGGCGGAGGCGTGACGGGCGATGTTGGTGAGCGACTCCTGAACGATCCGGTAGGCGGTCCGGTCCACCGCGGCCGGCACGTCGTGGCGTTGTCCTTCGATCGTCAACGTCGCGTCCAGGCCGGTCAACCGGGCCCGTTCCACCAGTTCCGGGACATGGGCGAGCCCATGCGGCGGGCTCTTACCGTCGTCACGCAGCGCCTCCAGGGTCGCTCGCAGTTCCCGGGTCGCCTCACGACCGGCCTCCTCGATCGCCAGGAGGGCTTCCGGCACCCGTTCTCCACGCTTGCGGGCCAGGTGGACGGCGACTCCAGCCTGCACCTTGATGACCGAGATCTGGTGGGTGAGCGAGTCGTGCAACTCCCGCGCGATGTGCAGCCGCTCCTCGTTGGCGCGGCGCAGCGCGGTCTCCTCCCGGGTGCGCTCGGCTTCGTCCGCGCGCCGCTCGGCCTGCCGCAGGGCTTCACCAGCGGCACCGGCAGCGACCAGCCAGGCCAGTTCGAGCGCGCCCCGGGCCCGTGCGAGCGCCTCGCTCACGGACATGTCCTGTGGCGGGGCGAGGGCCGCGAGCGGGAGAGCGGCCAGCATCATCACCGCCGCCACGACCGTGACGATGCGGTGGCCCGCCCGCACGGCGGCGTAGACCGCGAACAGGAACGCGACGGCAGGCACGTCCAAACCGACCGCCTGGTAACCCACCGCGCACAGCCCGGTGACGGCCAGGACGGGGATCGGAGCCCGACGACCGGCGGCGAGCGCCAGGCCACCGGCCACCAACAGCGCATAGCCGAGCAGGTCGAGATTCGTGGCGGCGTGCTCTTCGGACAGCCCGGCGACCAGCAGCGTCGCTGCCACGGCAACGGCGATCGCCCAGTCTCTGACACCGGCCGGAACGCCGGACCGTCCTGCGTACACCCGCGCACCTTAGCCGGATCTCGCCACGGACGACTCCTCCTGGCAGACGAGCGGCCGCCTACCGCACACGCAGTACCTGTCCGATGCCTGCGGCGTCTGCAGCAGCCGGATGCGGCACCTGCGGCAGCGCGAATTGTCTCCGTCTGCAGGACGACCGGCGGCGCGCCCGGCGACATGATCAGGCGACATCGATTTCGGAAACGAGACGCACCAAAGAGGAGAGGGACATGAGCTCGTCAGGAACCCTGAAATCAGTCCGACTGGTGCTTGCCGCCGCCGGAGCCGCCCTGCTCGGGGGGTTCGGGCTTGCCGCACCGGCGGCCGCGCACGTCTCGGCCCAGCCAACCGCCGCCAGTGTCTACACCATGAGCGCCGGGCGGATCGGGGCAAGCGTGGCCGCCCTGCTGGGGCTGACCGGCGTGATCATCAGCGGGCTGGTTCTGGCCCGTCCCACCCGCCGTATCGGTACCGGCAACAGGCGACTCCGAGCCACCATGGCCATGGCGGCGGGGCTGATCGGCATGGCGCTCGGCGGGCTGGTCGTGGCCACCTCCGACGGCGGCATCGGCACCGGCAACGGGCGAGGCGGCGCCTACGTGGCCCTGGTGGTGGGGCTGATCGCCATGGTCCTCGGTGGGCTGGCTCTCGCCCGCTCCCGCCGCGCCGGCTGACCGGCTGCCCCGGCCATGCGGCCAAAAATCTTTGTCGGGTTCCTACAAATGGCGCCGCCCAGGGTTCGGCGGTTACGACATGGCGCCGGCAGTCGACAGGCGGAAGGGTGATCACTGCCGGAGGCCAGGGTCTCACGGCGCGTACGTCGTGGGTCTACCGGAGGGGTTGGTCAGGTGTTCAGCCGTGTCGCCATCGTCAATCGTGGTGAGGCCGCGATGCGGCTCATCCACGCGGTCCGGGAGCTCGCCGCGGAGACCGGGACCCGGATCGAGACCGTCGCCCTGTACACCGACGTCGACCGCACCGCCACGTTCGTGCGTGAGGCCGACATCGCCTACGACCTCGGTCCCGCCTCTTCGCGCCCGTACCTGGACCTGAAGGCGCTCGAGCGCGCGTTGGTGGAGACCGGGGCCGACGCCGCGTGGGTCGGCTGGGGCTTCGTCGCGGAGGACCCGGCGTTCGCGGAGCTGTGCGAGAAGGTCGGCGTCACGTTCGTCGGGCCGAGCGCGAAGGCCATGCGCAAGCTCGGTGACAAGATCGGCGCGAAGCTGATCGCCGAGGAGGTCGGCGTGCCGGTCGCGCCGTGGAGCCGTGGCGCGGTCGAGTCCCTGGACGCCGCCCTCGCGGCGGCGACGGAGATCGGCTACCCGCTGATGCTGAAGGCGACCGCGGGCGGCGGCGGGCGCGGCATCCGCATGGTCACGAGCGGGGACGAGCTCGCCGACGCCTACGAGCGCACCAGCCAGGAGGCGGCGAGGGCGTTCGGCAGCGGCGTCGTGTTCCTGGAGCGCCTGGTCACCGGTGCCCGGCACGTCGAGGTCCAGGTGATCGCCGACGGCCAGGGCACCGCGTGGGCGCTCGGTGTCCGCGACTGTTCGGTGCAGCGGCGCAACCAGAAGGTCATCGAGGAGTCGGCGTCGCCGGTGCTCAGCCCGTCGCAGGCCGCCGAGCTCAAAGCATCGGCCGAACGGCTGGCCATCGCCGTCGACTACCGGGGTGCGGCGACCGTCGAGTTCCTCTACCACCCCGGCGACCGGACGTTCGCGTTCCTCGAGGTCAACACCCGCCTGCAGGTCGAGCACCCGATCACCGAGTCCACGACCGGGTTCGACCTGGTCAAGGCGCAGCTGCACGTCGCCGCGGGCGGGCGGCTGGAAGGCGAGCCGCCGATGGAGCGCGGGCACGCCATCGAGGCCCGGCTGAACGCCGAGGACCCCGACCGCGACTTCGCGCCCTCCCCGGGTCGCATCGCGCGGCTGGACCTGCCCGCCGGGCCGGGCATCCGGGTGGACACCGGCGTGAGCGAGGGTGACACCATCCCCGCCGACTTCGACTCGATGATCGCAAAGATCATCGCCTACGGTCGCGACCGTGACGAGGCGCTCGGCCGGCTGCGCCGGGCGATGGCGAACACCACGGTGATCATCGAGGGCGGTGCGACGAACAAGAGCTTCGTGCTCGACCTGCTCGAACAGCCCGAGGTGATCGACGGCAGCGCCGACACCGGCTGGATCGACCGCGTCCGCGCCGCGGGCAGGCTCGTCGCGCAGCGGCACTCCGCCGTCGCGCTGGCGGCCGCCGCCATCGAGGCGTACGAGGAGGAGGAACGCGTCGAGCGGCAGCGGCTGCTGTCGACGGCGTTCGGTGGGCGCCCGCAGGTGCAGCACAAGAGCGGCCGACCGCTGGACCTCAAGCTGCGTGGTGTCAGCTACCGCATGCGGGTGGCGCGGATCGGCGCGCACCGGTTCCGCGTCGGCATCGAAGCGGGCGGGGACGTCCGCACCGCCGACGTCGAGCTGGACCGCTTCGACCGGCACACCGGGCAGATCGTCGTCAACGGCGTCCGGTACCGCCTGCTCACCGGTACGCACGCGGCGATCCACCTGGTCGAGGTGGACGGCGTGACGCACCGGGTCGGCCGCGACGAGGGCGGTGTCGTCCGCTCACCCATGCCCGCGCTGGTCGTCGCCACGCCACTGGAGGTCGGCGCCGAGGTCGAAGCGGGCGCGCCGGTGCTGGTGCTGGAGGCCATGAAGATGGAGACGGTGCTGCGGGCGCCGTTCAGGGCGCGGCTGAGGGAATGCGCCGTCTCCGTCGGCAGCCAGGTGGAGGCCGGCGCACCGTTGCTGCGGCTGGAGCCGCTGGCGGAGGAGGCCGCGGACGCCGCGGACGCCCCGGCCGCCGGGTCCGTCGAGCTGGACCTGCCCGCCGCGCCCGGGGAGATCCCGGCGCGGCAGCGCGCCACCCGCGGGCAGGAGGACCTGCGCGGCCTGCTGCTCGGCTTCGACGTCGACCCGCACGACGGCCGCCGGGTGCTCGACGACTACCTCGTCGCGCGTCAGGCGGCGACCGAGGACGGCCACCGGCCGCTGGCCGAGGAACTCGACCTCGTCAACGTGTTCGCCGACCTCGCCGAGCTGAGCCGCAACCGGCCCACCGGCGAGGACGGCGGCGACGCCCACATGTACAGCGCCCGCGAGTACTTCCACACCTACCTGCAGAGCCTCGACGTCGAGCGGGCCGGACTGCCGATGTCGTTCCAGGCCAGGCTCACCAAGGCACTCGGGCACTACGGTGTCACCGACCTCGAGCGCTGCCCGGAGCTCGAAGCCGGGGTGTTCCGGATCTTCCTCGCCCAGCAGCGCGCGTCCGCCGATGCCACGGTCGTCGCGACGCTGCTGCGCTCGTGGCTGCGGGAGCCACCACCGGACGAGACGCTGCGCGAGCCGGCGGGCCTCGCGCTGGAGCGGCTGGTGGCGGCGACGCAGGTCCGCTTCCCCGTGGTCGCCGACCTCGCCCGCGGCGTGGTGTTCGCCTGGTTCGCCCAGCCGCTGCTGCGCCGCAACCGCGCCCGCGTCTACGCCGAGGTCCGCCGGCACCTGCGCCACCTGGACGCGTACCCGGAGGCGCCGGACCGCGCCGAGCGCGTCGCGGAGATGGTGCGCAGCACCGAGCCGCTGGTGCGGCTGCTCGGCCAGCGACTCGTCCGCGACCACCTCGACAACACGGTCATGCTGGAGGTGCTGACCCGGCGGTACTACGGCAACAAGGGGTTCACCAACGTCGGCATCCGTGAGGTCCCGGGCTGCACTCTCGTGGTCGCCGAGCGCACCGACTCGAGCGTGGTCTCCGCCGCGGTGAGCTTCGACGCGCTGAACGGCGCCCTGCGCGGGCTCGCCGAGCTGGCCGGCGGCGAGGAGGCCATCGACGCCGACATCTACCTCGCCTGGGAGAACCAGCCGGAGGACTTCGACGCGATGGCAGCCGCGCTGCTCGAGGTCCTCAACGCGCACCCGCTGCCACATCAGGTCCGCAGAGTCACCACCACCGTCGCCGGTCGCCGTGGAGCGGTGATGCACCACCACTTCACGTTCCGCCCGTCCGGCGCGGGGATGACCGAGGAACGGCTGATCCGCGGCCTGCACCCGTACATCGCCCAGCGGATGCAGCTGGAGCGGCTGCGCAACTTCGACCTGACCCGGCTGCCGTCGTCGGACGAGGAGGTCTACCTCTTCCAGGGCGTGGCGCGGGAGAACCCGTCCGACGAGCGCCTCGTCGCGTTCGCGCAGGTGCGCGACCTGACCGAGCTGCGCGACCACGACGGCCGGCTGGTCGCGCTGCCGACGACCGAGGACACCGTCGCCGCGTGCCTCGACTCGATCCGCCGCGCGCAGTCCCGGCGACCGTCGAAGACCCGCTTCAACACCAACCGGATCGTGATCTACGTGTGGCCACCGAGCGATCTCACCCGCGAGGAGATGGAGATGCTCGCCGCGCGCGTACGCCCGACGACGGCGGGCGCCGGGCTGGAGGAGATCCTGTTCATCGCGCGGCAGCGCGACCCCCAGACCGGCGAGCTGACCAAGATCGCCGTACGGATCTCCTTCGACGCCACCGGCGGCGCGGAGCTGAGCATCGGGGAGCCGCCGGTCGAGCCGGTCGAGCCGGTCGACGCCTACCGGCTGAAGGTGCTGCGCGCGAGCAGCCGCAACACGGTGTATCCGTACGAGCTGACCGGCATGCTCGGCGACTTCGTCGAGCACGACCTCGACGACGACCACGCCCTGGTGCCGGTGGACCGGCCCAAGGGGCACAACACCGCGGCGATCGTCGCCGGCGTCGTCACCACGCCGACGCGGCGGCACCCGCAGGGCGTCACCCGGGTCGTGCTGCTCGGCGACCCCACCAAGTCGCTGGGCGCCCTGTCGGAGCCGGAGTGCCGCCGCGTGATCGCCGCACTGGACCTGGCCCAGCAGATGCGGGTGCCACTGGAGTGGTACGCGCTGTCCGCCGGCGCCCGGATCTCCATGACGTCGGGCACCGAGAACATGGACTGGGTGGCCGCGGCGCTCAAGCGGATCGTCGAGTTCACCCAGGACGGCGGTGAGATCAACATCGTGGTCGCGGGCATCAACGTCGGCGCGCAGCCGTACTGGAACGCCGAGGCGACGATGCTCATGCACACCAAGGGCGTGCTGGTGATGACACCGGACTCGGCGATGGTGCTTACCGGCAAGCAGTCGCTCGACTTCTCCGGTGGCGTGTCCGCCGAGGACAACTTCGGCATCGGCGGCTACGACCGGGTGATGGGCCCGAACGGGCAGGCGCAGTACTGGGCGCCGAACCTCCCCGCCGCGCGGGACGTACTGATGTCGCACTACGACCACACGTACGTCGCACCCGGCGAGGACCTGCCGCGGCGGACGACCACCACCGACCCCACCGACCGCGACATCGCCGACTTCCCGCATGCCGTAGCCGGCAGCGACTTCACCACCGTCGGCGAGATCTTCTCCGCCGCGGCCAACCCGGACCGCAAGAAGCCGTTCGACATCCGAACCGTGATGCGGGCGCTGTCCGACCAGGACCACCCGGTGCTGGAACGCTGGGCGGGCATGGCCGACGCGGAGACCGCGGTGGTGCAGGACGCGCACCTGGGCGGCATGCCGGTGTGCCTGCTGGGCATCGAGTCACGGTCGGTGCCGCGGCGTGGCTTCCCGCCCACCGACGGCCCGGACACCTACACCGCGGGCACGCTCTTCCCGCGGTCGTCGAAGAAGGCCGCGCGGGCGATCAACGCGGCCAGCGGCAACCGGCCGTTGGTGGTGCTGGCGAACCTGTCGGGCTTCGACGGCTCGCCCGAGTCGATGCGAAAGCTGCAACTGGAGTACGGCGCCGAGATCGGCCGCGCGATCGTGAACTTCCGGGGGCCCATCGTGTTCTGCGTGATCTCGCGGTACCACGGCGGCGCGTTCGTGGTGTTCTCGAAGGCGTTGAACCCCAACATGACCGTGCTGGCGTTGGAAGGCTCCTTCGCCTCGGTGCTCGGCGGCGCTCCCGCCGCCGCGGTGGTGTTCTCCGGCGACGTCGACGCCCGCACCGCGGCCGACCCCCGGGTGCGGGACCTGGAGGCCCGCGCCGCGGCCGCTTCCGGCGCCGACCGTGCCGCGTTGACCGCCGAACTCGACGAGCTCCGCTCGTCGGTCCGCGCGGAGAAGCTCGGCGAGGTGGCCACGGAGTTCGACCGGGTGCACAACATCCAGCGCGCCGTCGAGGTCGGCTCCGTCGACGCCGTCATCCGCGCGGCCGAACTCCGTCCGCGCATCATCGAGGCCATCGAGGCACATCTGCGGTGACCGACCGGGAGCGATCACGGTGAAGCCGGCCGCGACGAAGATCGGCTCTGGGCGTACGCCGAGCAGGTCCTCGCGGGTCTTTTGAGCACGCCCGAGAGGCGCGGCGCCGGTCGGCGCCGCGCCTTTCGTCGCCTCCCGGTGCGGTCGGCGAGGGTCCGGTTTCACGGCCCGGCCGGGCCGCCGGGGGTGGCCCCGGCGACGATGCTCACCCGCCACGGCTCAGCCGCTCGTGGCCGGCAGCACTGATCAACAGCAGCGCGAGCACGCCGAGCGCCACCACGGCGGGCAGCACGTGGCCGAGCGGCGTCAGGAGCAGCGCCAGGGCGGCGAACGCCACCTGCACCGGCTCGACGGCGCCGGTGGAGAGCCGGAGGAAGAGCAGCCGCCCGGCCAGGTAGAGCGCGGCGCCGCCGTACAGGGCGACAGCGGTCGGCCAGGCCAGCGACGACCCGACGGCGTGGTGCCCGCCGGTGTCCGGCTCGGCGGCGTACGGCTCGGCGACGTGCGCGAGCACCTGCTCGATGCCGACCGCCAGGTAGATCACGCCGATGATCAGCAGCACGTGGGCCTGGCTGTAGGCGTCGGAGGCGATCCGGTCGCGCCGGTCCCCGGTGGCCGCACGCAGGGCGCGGGCACCCGCGGGCGCGGCGGCGTCGAAGTACAGCCACCACAGGCACACGGTCACGGTCAGGCCGAGCACGGCGACCCCGAGGACCGGCAGCGCGGTCACCGCGGGGCTGGCCCCGACACCGGCGGCGACCAGCGACTCGCCGAGCGCGATGATCACGACGAGCCCGTGCCGCTCGGAGAAGTGGCTCGGGCTCTGCAGTGGCCAGGCACCGCGCCGGCCGTACGAGAGGCGCTGCCCGCCGATCTCCACGACGAACGCCAGCACCCACAGCACGGGTTGCACCGCCCCGCCGAGCAGCGCGCCGAGCAGCAGCGGCACCCAGCTGAGCACGCTGATGCCCGCGAAGAACCGGATCCGGGCCCGCAGGCCGGGCACGCTCCCCGCCGCCCAGTGGTACAGCGTCAGATGCACCACGCGCAGCAGCACATAGGCCAGCGCGAGGAGCAGCGGTCCGTCCAGGCCCGGTCCGGGCGTCCAGGCCCGGGGCATGACCAGCGCGGCGACGAACAACGCCGCCATGCCGACGAGCACCCCCGCCCGGACCACACCGACGTCCGCCGGCGTCTGGTTGCCCAACCAGGTGTACGACCCCCAGGCGATCCAGAGCAACACCAGCAGGAGCAACCCCTGCGCCATGGCAACCAGGGTCGGCGGCTGCCCGATCAGCGCCATGATCCGGGTGAGCGCGAAGACGAAGACGAGGTCGAAGAAGATCTCGAACGGCGTCGCCCGGCGATCCCGGGCCGCCGGTGCCGGCGGCATCTGGCTGATCAGTACGCGCCGCAGAGGCCGTGGCCCCGACGGTCGTGCGCGACCACGCGGCAGGCGTTCA
This sequence comes from Micromonospora lacuserhaii, assembly GCF_036902735.1. Classification (NCBI taxonomy): domain Bacteria; kingdom Bacillati; phylum Actinomycetota; class Actinomycetes; order Micromonosporales; family Micromonosporaceae; genus Micromonospora; species Micromonospora lacuserhaii. The sequence continues at coordinate 172,317 of NZ_JBAKHO010000002.1, forward strand.
TGCCGTTGCTCTCCTGATCATCCAGACGAACGCCGGCGGGCGGCGCTGGACGTCCCGCACGCCGGCGCCGCATCCGCGGACACCTTCCGGCCAGGGCGGTCACCGGATGACCGATGGGTCCGGGTCGGCTCTCCCCGATGCTATGTGGCCGGCACCGAGCGTCACCGCCGGTTCGCCGAACCCGGACCCACCCCGGGTCCCTGGGGGCGCTGCCTCGGTTGTCACGGATCGGCGCCCTGCCTGGTCGTATCGGATGACAATGGCGGTGCCAGGATGCACCGCCGGCTGACAGGAAGTGATCCCATCATGAAGATCGTCGTCATCGGCGGCAGCGGACTCATCGGCTCGAAGGTCGTGGCCATCCTCGGTGAGCGGGGCCACGAGACGGTGGCCGCCTCCCCCAAGTCCGGCGTCAACACGCTGACCGGGGCGGGCCTGGCCGAGGCGCTCGACGGCGCCGACGTCGTCGTCGACGTGTCGAACTCCCCCTCGTTCGCCGACGCCGACGTGCTGGAGTTCTTCGAGACGTCCACCCGCAACCTGCTCGCCGCGGAGGCCGCAGCCGGCGTACGGCACCACGTGGCGCTCTCGGTCGTCGGCGCCGACCGGATCCCGGACAGCGGGTACATGCGGGCGAAGGTCGCCCAGGAGAAGCTGATCGAGGCGTCCGCGCTCCCCTGGTCGGTCGTACGGGCGACCCAGTTCTTCGAGTTCGTGCCGGGCATCGTCGACAGCGCGACGGTGGGCGACACCGTGCACCTCGCCCCGGTGCTGATCCAGCCGATGGCCGCCGACGACGTGGCGGCCGCGGTGGCCGAGGTGGCGGCGGGCACGCCGACGAATGCGGTCGTCGAGGTCGGCGGCCCCGAGCAGTTCCGCCTCGACGAGCTGGGCCGGGCCACCCTGGCGGCCCGGCACGACCCTCGTGAGGTGGTGGGCGACCCCGCGGCGCCGTACTTCGGCGCGGTGCTGGCGGAACGCTCGCTGGTGCCGGCCGACGGCGCCCGGCGCGCCGAAACCCGCATCGAGGACTGGCGCGCCAGTTCCGCCCAGGCCCGCTAGTGGCTCGTGGGGCGGCCGCTGTCGGAGACGGCCGCCCCCGCGACCCTGCCGTGGGCGCCTAGGTTGTGGAGGTGAGCAGCGAGCCGGACATCGGGGGTCCCGCCCGGTCGACCAGTGGCGGGGACACGGTCCCGGCGACGGATGTGGAGGCGTTCCTGGCCGTCCGCCCGCGACTGTTCGGGCTCGCCTACCGGATGCTCGGCCGCGTCGCCGAGGCCGAGGACATCGTGCAGGACGCGTGGCTGCGCTGGCAGGGCACCGACCGCCGAGCGGTGCACAACCCGGCGGCGTTCCTCACCACCACCACGACCCGGCTGGCGATCAACGCCGCGACGTCGGCGCGGTCCACCCGCGAGACGTACGTCGGGCCGTGGCTGCCCGAGCCGGTGGACACCTCCGCCGACCCGACGCTGGGCGCCGAGCGGGCGGAGGCGCTGGACCTTGCGGTCCTGCTGCTGCTGGAGAAGCTCACCCCGACCGAGCGTGCCGCCTACGTGCTGCGAGAGGCGTTCGGCTACCCGTACCGGGAGATCGGCGCGGTGCTGGACACCTCCGAGGCCAACGCCCGCCAGCTCGCCGGGCGGGCGCGGCGGCACCTCGCCTCGGACCGGTCGACCCCCGTTGGCCCGCCGGAGCGGCGCCGGCTGGCCGAGGCGTTCCTCGCCGCCGCCCGCGACGGCGACCTGGCCGCCTTGGAGCGGCTCCTCACCGCGGACGTGATCGCCCACTCCGACGGCGGCGGCCAGGTGCCCGCCGCCCGCAAGGACGTGCGCGGCGCAGCCCGGGTGGCGAACCTCCTCGACAATGTCCTCCGCAAGTACTGGTACGCCGCGACCTTCCAGCTCGTCGAGGCCAACGGCGACGCCGCGCTGCTCGTGCTCGACGCCGACGGCAATCCGCTCGCCGTCGTCGCCCTGGACGCCTCGGCGCGCGGGATCGAAGGGCTGCTCCTGGTGCTCAACCCGGACAAGCTGCGGGACTTCGCGGCCGGCGGCTGAGCGGAGGGCCGGCCGGGTGATCATCCAGTGCCCGGCATCACCGACGAGCGCGGACGGCTGCGTTCTCCGTGGGGGTGAGCCGGGCGACGCGAGACGCCCGGTCGGGCGAACGGGAATCAGCTCGGCGGCCAGGCCCGGCGCCGCCGGTCAAGGCAGAATCTCGACGTACCCGTCGCTTCCGTGCACGCGGATCCGCTGCCCATCGGGAATCAGCCGGGTGGCATCCACCACACCGACGACCGCCGGCAGGCCGTACTCCCGTGCGATCACTGCGCCGTGTGTCATCAATCCTCCGACCTCCGTCACCAGGCCTGTGATGCCTACGAAGAGGGGTGTCCAGCTCGGGTCCGTGTAGGCCGTGACGAGGATGTCACCCGGTTCGAGATCAGCCTGGGCCATGTCCAGGATGACGCGGGCGCGCCCTTCGATGGTCCCGACCGAGACCGGTATGCCGATCAGGGCGCCGGCCGGCACGTCGTCGCGTCGGTACGCCCCGGCGATGGCCTCGCCATCCGATGTCAGCACCCGGGGCGGCGTGAGCGCGTGGTACGACCGGAACGCGTCCTTGCGCTGCCGGATGAGCTGGTCATCCACCTGGCCCGAGCGCACGACGTCGTGGAGCTCCTGGAACGTGAGGTAGAAGATGTCTTCCTTCTCCGCGAGCACGTTGGCCTGCACGAGGCGCTCGGCCTCTTCCAGCAGGGCCTGTTTGTAGACGAAGGAGCGGCTGACGATGCCGTACTTCGGGTACTCCCGGTAGCCGATGAAGGTCCGGACCCGGTCGATCATCCGCTTGGTCTCGTCGGCCTTCTGCTCCCCGTCCGGCAGTGCCCGCAGGCGTTCGAGCACCTCCTGCGCCTTCTTCTGCGCCTCCTGCCGCCCTTGCTCGAAGCGCCGCTCGGCGGCGCCCGGCGCGAAGTTCCTGACGTTGTCGAGGATCACGGGCACGAGCGTGCTGGGGCGTTCGCGCCAACGCGGCCTCGTGATGTCGATCTCGCCGACGCAGCGCATGCCGTACCGGTCGAGGTAGGCCTCGATGGCGTCGCGCGCTTCGGTCCCGCCCGCGAGCTTCGGCAGCTCGTCCAGGAAGCCCTCGTCCTCCACGCCCTGCAGGAACGCCACCACCTCCGGGTGCGGCCGGATCACGTCCGCGACGTCGAGCAGCGCCAGCCCCATCTCTGACGTGACGTTGCCGGGGGCGGACAGCGTGAGCGTGTCGGCAGCGTTCTTCTCGCCCAGCCACTCCCGCAGCTGGTCGTTGAGCCACCAGGTGGCCTCCATCCCCGCCATGATCGCCTGCATGCTCAAGGGATCACTGAGGACTCGCTTGTGCTCCTGGAAGGCCTCCAGCAGGAAGTCGAACAGCGCCGGTCCGGTCAACGTCGCGATGTCGCGCCGCAGGGCGGCGATGGAGGCCTGGCTGCGCTCGATCAGCTCGGTGACGATGGCCGGATCGGTCTCGATCGGGGCGGACGCGCCGCCGGCCGGCGACCCGCCGGGACCAGCCTCCGGGAGCGTCGGAACGAAGTCGCCGCGGTCGAGGACGGTCTCCAGCGCGTCCCTGATCAGCGGATCGCCCCTCCCCACCACCTCCAGGAGGCCGGCGCGGCTCGCGGGCGAGGCCAGGCGCCGGGTGACGTCGACGAACAGCCTCCCGCCGGCCTCGTGCATCGGCGCCATGGCCGTCAGCTGCCACACGGAGACGCCCAGTGGCTTCATGGGGTCGGTCATCATCTGCTGATGACCAACGGAGACGTAGACGTGGTTCTCCCGGTCGCGGGCCGCGGGGATGGGGAACAGCGTGGTGATCGGCCGGCTCTGCACGATCTGGAAGTCATCGTCGACCAGGCACCATTCGATGTCCTGCGGGCGGCCGAAATGCGCTTCGATCCGCCGCCCGAGCTGCACGAGCCGCGCGACCTGCGCATCCGTCAGCGCCGGCTGCTCCTGCCGCTGCGGGTCGATCGCCACTTCCTGCGTCCCGCCAGCCGGCAGGGCGTGAACGGCACGCTGTTTGGCGGCGACCGCCTCCGCGACGACCTCGCCGTCGCGCACCTTGAAGACGTCCGGGTTCACCAGGCCGGAAACCAGGGCCTCGCCGAGGCCGAAGCTGGCTTCCACGGTGGCGACCTTCCGGTTGCCCGTGACGGGGTCGGCCGTGAACAGGACGCCGGCCGCATCCGGGAAGACCATCTGCTGCACGACCACGCCCATGTGGACCGTACGGTGGTCGATGCCGTTCCGCAGGCGGTAGGTCACGGCCCGCTCGGTGAACAGCGACGCCCAGCACCGGCTGACGTGCTGGAGGATCGCCGCCGGCCCCACGACGTTCAGGTACGTGTCCTGCTGGCCGGCGAAGGATGCCGTCGGCAGGTCCTCTGCTGTCGCGCTGGATCGCACGGCGTAGCCGGCTTGCTCGCCGAGCCGGGCGAGCGCGCGGGTGATCGCCGCCGCCAGATCGCCCGGGATCGCGATCCCTTCGATGGTCCGGCGGATCTCCGCGCTGAGCCTGCGGATCGCCTCCCGGTCATCCGGGTTCAGGCGCGACAGCTGATCGAGCCGATCATCGATCGACGGCGCTTCCGCCATGATCCGCCGGAAGGCGGCCGTCGTCACGCAAAACCCAGCCGGCACGCGGATGCCTTTTATCCGCGACACCCCGCCCAGGTGCGCGGCCTTGCCGCCAACGACCGCGACCTGCGTCGCGTCAACCTCTAGAAGATCCAACACGTACTGCTCGATCATTGCGATACCTCCGAGGCAGTCGTGCTCCGTTGCACCGCACTGGCCGATCGAATCACCGGCGCCTCCAGCTGTGTCGAACCTCTTGTCGGGCACGTCCTCATGTCTGGTCGGCTTCCCTCCGACGAGTCGGCCGGCCGCTGCGCCCGGTCGGGCGGCGCGCACCCCCGCACCTCCGCGTCAAGCGCCCGCAACTGCACCGCCAATCTCATCAGCGGTTCGAGGTCGCGGGGTCCCCCGTACATCGACAACACACCCACGGCGTGCCCCCCATTTCCTCGTCGGTGCTGGGTCCGGCCGCCGATTCTGCGGCAGGACCCGGGTCTTGCCGCAAGCCCCCCTGTGCGCTATACGTTAGAAGTGGCAGGGAGTGGGATCTTCTTGCCTTTGTTTTTTGTCGTCCGCCGCGGGCTGAGATCCTTCGACCGCTTGGAGCGTGCCGGGCACCTCCGGCGGGTCCCGGACCTGTCCCGCAGGTGGATCCGCCAACGCCCCATCAGCGGCAGATGAGTACGGCGAAGCGCTTTCGTCGGCCGGCTCCGGGGGCGGCACTTTTCTGGCCGCCCCCATAGCCGTGTCTGGTCGAATCCTTGCCGGTACCGCAGCAGCGACGTCGCCCCGGTGCCGGCCACGCCTCAGCCGACGAGTGACGATCTCATCCCTGCAAGACGCGCCGCGGCTTGAACCGGCGAACCTCCTGCGGCCAGCCGCATGCTTCCGCGATTTTGCCGGCCCACATCCGGGCGGTCGCCTCATCCGGCACGTCCACGATGGTCAGGCCACCCAGGAACTCCTTGCTCTCGACATAGGGCCCGTCGGTGAAGACCATCGCACCGCTTGTGGCGTCTGCGCTGAAGACCGGGCCGTCCTCTTCCTCCAGGCCCCCGGCGAAGACGAATGCCCCGGCGGCCTTGATCTCATCAACGACCGCCCTGGCGAGTGGCCCGCGCCCGCGGAACCACTCCTCGGTGTGGTCACCCACCCACTGCTGATTGAAGTAGATGAGGTACTCGGGCATATCCGCTCCCTCTGATCGTCCGGACCCGACGTCCGTCTCTGCATACGCTACGAACGGCATCCGGCCGATCCGACACTCTCCAGCTTGATTTCTGTCAACCGGTCAACCGTCGCACTCACATCGGCAGTTCCGGATGCCATAGCCACGCAGACCGCCGGCACGGACGGTGACGAGCCGACCAGCGACCGGCGCGCCTTGACAGCGGCAGAACAGTAACGCTCACCTCGGCTCATGACCACGGACCTTAAGATCGCGGTCATGGCAAGCCTCCTCGAAGTGGTCTCCAGCCTGCACGACATCCCGGCCGGCGACGGGTACTCGGCAGGTCCGACGATCTACGCCAAACGTCCATGGACGCCGTCGACGGACGCGGTAGTACTTCGAGGTGACGACGTCCCAGAAGGTTTGACGACAGAGTCCGGTCACCACTACCTACTCGAAGTTGTTCTCGCCGTCGAAGTCATCGAGGTCTGGAGCGAGTGGCGGGCTGATGCCATCCCCTCGCCGGAGGAGGCAACGATGGCCGTCATCTACTACGGCGAGCATGACGCTTACCAGCCGCTGCAGTAGCGGCTGCGAGGCGCACTATCCTCATCGGCCGGCGACCAGCGTGAGCTTCCCAGCCCCACCCCTCGGGGACCGGGCCAATCTTGGCGTCCAGCCGGCGCCTCGGCGAAATGCCCCTCTTCAATGCGCAGTGGTGGGTGGGCAGGACCACGTCGGCGAGCCGAGTGCCTCCGGGCTGGGTGGCGCACTCAACCCGGCACGACCGGGCCGCACCGGACGCCCGCGGCCGGCGGCAGGGCCGGGACGCTCCCCCGGTGAACGGCGCGCTACCCGAACGCCTCGTCCGGGCCTCCGAACCGATCAGGAATCGAGAAGCGCCAGGGCGTCGTCCGGCCTAGCCTTTCCCAGGTGGCCGGCATACGCCGAGCCTTTGAACGGCGAAAGGGAGCCCGAGAATGTCCGCGAAGACCTCCCCGACCGTGTCCGACGGCTTCAGCCCCGAGGAGCGTGCCGCGATGAAGGAGCGCGCCGCCGAGCTGCGCGCCGAGGGCAAGAAGGGCGCCAAGAAGGCCGACGGGCTGCAAGCGGTCCTCGACCGGATCGCGCAGATGGCGCCGGAAGATCGTGCGCTCGCCGAGCGCGTGCACGTGACGGTGACCGCTACCGCCCCGGAGCTGTCGCCCAAGACCTGGTACGGAATGCCCGCCTACGCGAACGCGGACGACAAGATCGTCGTCTTCTTCCAGGACTCGGGCAAGTTCAACTACCGGTACTCGACCCTGGGCTTCCAGGACACGGCCAACCTCGACGACGGAGACCTGTGGCCGGTGTCGTACGCGCTGCAGAAGTGGAGCCCCGCGGTAGAGAAGAAGGTCGTCGAGCTGGTGAAGGCCGCGGTCTCCTGACCAGAGACCTCTCACCACCTCGCGTAGGTGACCTCCGCCGGTAAGGTGGGTACAGGCCGCGACGGTGTCCTCAGGGCTTGTCTGGGCTGTCACCTGCGGCTGGGCGATCAGGTGAACTGCGGCACCCGGGACTCGTGGCGCGGTTCGAGCGAGATGTGCGCGGACAGCGCACGGAGGAAGTCGGGCGCGTCGAAGATCTCGCCGGCGGAGGCGACGCCGCTCGTCCTCGTCCGACCGCCGAGAATGCGATGGACCGCTTCGACCGCCAGCGGTGCGCTGATGGCGTAGATGTCCCGACCCCTGGCCACGACGCGGCGTTGCGTGTCGCCGGAGCGCACGATGACGTCGACGGTGAACGTCTGCGCGGACCGGCCGAGCTCGTCGATCGCAGTCGGTGCGGGTGTGTCCTTGGCGGCCAGGTCCTTGGCCGCGTCGGTGGTCATGTACGTGCGCACCTCGGGGATGGACAGGTGGCTGGGGACGGTGACGACGTCGGCCATCGTGAACTCGCCGAGGACGGCCCGACGGCCCAGCGGAGCGGGAAAGTCCCATTCCAGGGTCGGCAGGCTGGACTCGTCGACGTAATACTCCAGCCGGCCTCCGGTGTAGCGGACACGGTGGCCATCGCGCCGCTCCCGGGAGACGGTGCCGGAGGCGAGGGTCCCGGCCGTGGGGTGCCAACTGCTCAGTCCGTACGCGACGTGCGCCTCGTCGGCCGCCGTCCAATCGCCCATCGCCGTCGTGACCAGCAGATCGCCGAGTCCGCCGAAGAAGGCCATCGCCGGGACCACCGCGACGCCTGCGGTGCGAGCGCGGTCGGTGAAGTGCGTGAACGTGTCGAGGTTGGCCTCGATCTCGGCCGCCACATCCACGTACGGCACCCCGGTGCGCAGCGCGGCCTCGATGACGGGGGCCGCAGTCGAGGCGAACGGGCCGGCGCAGTTGATGACCGCGGCCGCGCCCTTCAATGCCTGGTCGAGCGAGGCTGGATCGTCGACCGACGCCACCCGGTGTTCGAGCCCCGGATGCGACGCCGCCATCGCCTGGAGCTTGCCCGCATCGCGGCCGAGGAGGAGCGGGACGAACCCGCGATCGCGCAACTCCGTCACCACGAACCGCCCGGTGTGTCCGTACGCACCGAACACCGCCACGATCTGACTCGAACCCATCTGCGGTTCCTCCCCGTACTCCTCGAAAAGATCGACTGAGGAGAGCCTCCCGCAGCGGCCAGCCCCGGACCAGTGTCTGGAACGCCATGCCCCGTACAGTTTCGGACATGGCCACTATCGCGCTCGCCGCCACCGACGCGATGCTGCACTTCGAGCTCGCCATGGCCTGCGAGGTCTTCGTCCGCGACCCCTCCGGCCTGGCAGACCCGTGGTACGACCTCGTGGTCTGCGGCCCAGGCCCGGTCCGGATCGGCAGATTCCGGATGGAACCTGACGACGGGTTGGACCGGCTCGCCCGCGCCGACACCGTGATCATCCCTGCCGTGGAAGACATCGACGCGGACGTGCCACCCGACCTGCTCGACGCCGTCCGCGCGGCCCACGAGGCGGGCGCTCGGATGGTCTCGCTGTGCACCGGTGCGTTTGTGCTGGCCGCCGCCGGGGTGCTGGACGGGCTGCGCGCGACCACGCACTGGGCCCACACCGAGGCGCTGGCCGCCCGCTATCCCAGGGTGAAGGTCGACCCGGACGTGCTCTACGTCGACAACGGCACTGTGCTCGCCTCCGCCGGCAAAGCCGCCGCGATCGACCTGTGCCTGCACCTGATTCGCCGCGACCACGGCTCGACGGTCGCCAACGCCGTCGCCCGCCGCCTGGTCGTGCCCCCGCATCGCGCCGGCGGTCAGGCCCAGTTCGTCACCACCCCGGTGCCCGCCCGCGACGACCATCCCCTCGCCGACCTGCTCCCCTGGGCGATGGAACGGCTCGACCGGCCGCTGACCGTGGAGGACCTGGCTCGCCAGGCGAACATGAGCTCGCGCAACCTGGCCCGCCACTTCAGGTCGGTGACAGGCACCACCCCGCTGCAGTGGCTGTCGACGCAGCGGATCCGCCGGGCCCAGGAGCTGCTGGAGAACACCGACAACAGTATCGACGCCATCGCCCAGGCGGCTGGGATGGGAACCGCCACGACGCTGCGCCGACACTTCCACCGCACCGTCGGCGTGCCTCCGGACGCCTACCGTCGCACCTTCCGCAGGGCCTGACTCTCGGCGTCGGCCTGAAGCCATGTCCGGTGACCGCATTCAGTGGCGGGCGAGCCCCGGTCGATCGCTGGTGGATCGACCGGGGCTCGTCGGTTAAGGCCGGGTCAGGCGAGGTCGAACCGGTCGAGTTCCATGACCTTGGTCCAGGCTGCGACGAAGTCGGACACGAACTTGTCGCGGGCATCCTGGCTGGCGTAGACCTCCGCGAGGGCTCGCAGCTGGGAGTTGGAGCCGAAGATGAGGTCGACCGCGGTAGCGGTCCACTTCACCTCGTCGGTGGCCACGTCGCGGATCTCGTAGACGTGCTCGTCGGACTCCGACGCCTTCCACCGGGTGCCCGGGGAGAGCAGGTTGGCGAAGAAGTCGTTGGTGAGCACGCCCGGCCGGTCGGTGAGGACGCCGTGCCGGGTGCCGCCGGAGTTGGCGCCGAGGGAGCGCAGGCCGCCGACGAGGACGGTCATCTCGGGCGCGGTCAGGTTGAGCATGTAGGCACGGTCGACGAGCAGCACCTCCGGCTGGGTCTTCTCGCCGGGACGCAGGTAGTTGCGGAACCCGTCGGCGCGCGGCTCGAGGACCCGGAAGGACTCGACGTCGGTCTGCTCCGCAGTGGCGTCGGTGCGGCCCGGGCGGAACGGCACGGTCACCTCGACGCCGGCGTCGCGCGCCGCCTTCTCCACGGCGGCCGAGCCGGCCAGCACGATCAGGTCGGCGAACGAGATCTTCGCGCCGCCGGCGGAGTTGAACTCCCGCTGGATGCCTTCGAGGGTCGCCAGGACCGTCGCGAGCTGCTCGGGCTGGTTGACCTCCCAGCCGCGCTGCGGCTCGAGGCGGATCCGCGCGCCGTTGGCGCCGCCACGCTTGTCGGTGTGCCGGAAGCTCGCGGCGGAGGCCCAGGCGGTGGAGACGAGCTGGGCGGTCGTGAGGCCGGACTCCAGGACCTTCGCCTTGAGGGCGGCGACGTCGGCGTCACCCACGAGCTCGTGGTCGACGGCCGGCACCGGGTCCTGCCACAGCTGGGGTTCCGGGACCCACGGCCCGAGGAAGCGGCTGACCGGACCCATGTCGCGGTGCAGCAGCTTGTACCAGGCCTTGGCGAAGGCCAGCGCGAACTGGTCGGGGTTCTCCAGGAAGCGGCGCGAAATCTTCTCGTACGCCGGGTCGACGCGCAGCGACAGGTCGGTCGTGAGCATCGTCGGCTTGTGCTTCTTCGACGGGTCGTGGGCGTCCGGGATGATCGCCTCGGCGTCCTTGGCGACCCACTGCTTCGCGCCGCCGGGGCTCGTGGTGAGCTCCCACTCGTAGCCGAAGAGGATCTCGAAGTAACGGTTGCTCCACTGCGTCGGCCGGTCGGTCCAGGTCACCTCGAGCCCGCTGGTGATCGTGTCCCCGCCCTTGCCGCTGCCGTAGGTGCTCAGCCAGCCCAGGCCCTGCGTCTCCAGCGGGGCCCCCTCGGGCTCCGCGCCCACGTGGCCGTCGGCGACGCCGGCGCCGTGGGTCTTGCCGAAGGTGTGGCCACCGGCGATGAGCGCGACGGTCTCCTCGTCGTCCATCGCCATCCGCCGGAAGGTCTCGCGGATGAAGTGCGCCGCCGCGGCCGGGTCCGCGTTGCCGCGGGGGCCCTCCGGGTTGACGTAGATGAGACCCATCTCGGTCGCCCCGACGCCGGCCGCCATCTCCTTTTCGGAGGCGTAGCGCTCGTCGCCGAGCCAGGTGTCCTCCGGACCCCAGAAGATCTCCTCGGGCTCCCACACGTCCTCGCGACCGAAGCCGAAGCCGAAGGTCTTGAAGCCCATCGACTCCAGGGCGACGTTGCCGGCGAGCACGAGCAGGTCGGCCCACGAGATCTTCTGGCCGTACTTCTGCTTGACCGGCCACAGCAGCCGGCGGGCCTTGTCGAGGTTGGCATTGTCCGGCCAGCTGTTGAGCGGGGCGAACCGCTGACCGCCGTCGCCGGCGCCGCCGCGACCGTCCTCGATGCGGTAGGTGCCGGCGGCGTGCCAGCTCATCCGGATCATCAGGCCGCCGTAGTGGCCGAAGTCGGCCGGCCACCAGTCCTGCGAGGTCGTGAGGACCTTGACGATGTCCTGCTTGAGGGCCTCGACGTCGAGCTTGGCGAACTCCTTGGCGTAGCTGAAGCTCTCCCCCAGCGGGTTGCCCTTGGACGAGTGGGCGTGCAGGACCGAGAGGTCGAGCTGGTTGGGCCACCAGTCCCGGTTGGTGCGCGGACGACCTCCGGTCTTCGGGGTCGGCGAGTCGATCGCGGGGTTCTCGCTCTCGCTGCCCTGCGCGGTCACGGAGTCGTGCGCGACCGGGCAGCCGGCCGCTGCCTTCTGGTCCACGCCCTGCGCACTGGTGGGACCGTTGTCCTGGGTGTCGCTCATCTGCTTCCTTCCGAGCTGGCGGATCACTGGGGCGTTCGTTCGGTCGCACAGTCAGGGCAGGTGCCCCAATAGACGACCTCCGCCTCGTCGACCACGAAACCGTGGTCGTCCGAGGCGGTGAGACAGGGAGCATGGCCGACGGCGCAGTCGACGTCGGCGATCGCGCCGCAGGAGCGGCACACGACATGGTGGTGGTTGTCCGCGACCCGGGACTCGTAGCGGGCGGTCGCACCGGCAGGCTGGATGCGCCGCACCAGACCGGCGTCGGTGAGCGCGCGCAGCACGTCGTACACCGTCTGGTGGGAGACGGTGGGCTGACCCGCCCGTACCAGCGCGATCACCGCGTCGGTGTCGACGTGCGGGTGGTCGCGCAGCGCGGCGAGCACCGCCAGTCGGGGCCGGGTCACGCGCAACGAGACGGCCCGCAACTGCGCCTCGAAGTCGGACGTCATGTGATGAACATAGTCCACTCTTTTGGAATGAATCTAGTTTTGCTTCGACCTCGACCCGCCCGCCTTCGACGCAGACCCGGTCGCCCAGCTGGGAGCGCAGACCCGGGCGACCGGGTGGCAACTGACCGGCGATGGCGGGCTGCTGCAGCAGCCCACAAAGCGGATCCTGGAGCAAGCGCTCGAGGGTGAGATCACCGACCGTCCGGGCATGACAAGGGCAACCCGGCAGGGAGGAACGGCGGGAACTCCCCCCACCACGTACGCGCCACGACGGCGCCGACGGATGCCGGCCCGGTGGAGATCGCCCTTTCAATCCGGCCGCCGGCCGGCATCCCGGACACCAGCAGAAGGTGTGCCGGGGACGCCCTCGCGCTCGACGCCGTCGAGGTGCCACAGTTCGCCCCACCCGCGAGCCGTCAGCACCACACGTCGGCAGTGCTCCGGTCGGACCGCCTCGAAGGCCGCGAGTGCGCCCGCCCAGTCGACGGCGCCGTCGTCGCCTCGAAGTCGCTCGACGTGCCCGGCGAGTACCCACCCGTCCTCGATCGCCATAGATCGCGCACCATGTACTGCAGCGGCGGGTGGGCGGCGTCGCCCAGGAGGGCGATCCGGCCGTCGACCCAGGTGGTGACCGGGTCGCGGTCGCACATCCGCCACCACTTGTCGCACCACATGTGCGGCAGTCCCTGCTGGATGGCGTCGCAGGTGGAGAAGGTGGTGACCTGCCGGTGATCCCGCCACCGCCCCGCGACCCACCAGGCTCGGGAAACAACGGCGCGATCACCAACCACGCCCCATCGGTCACTCACCACGACGCACCACCGACACATCGTCAACGATCAACAACTACAAGATCGGCAGGACACACCCTAGGCCGTCACTTCGACTGCACGGCCAGCATGCCGAACATCGTCTGCCAACTGGCCATTGCGTCCCTCGTCGGCCTTACGGAGGATTGGGCCATCTGCGTAAAGTAGCGCATCATTGACGCAGGGTTATCGTTAACGCGGAGGTGCCGATGGGCGACACCTGGACCAAGCTGCTGATTCCCCTGATTCCCGTCGTCGTCGGAGCCGGCATCGGCTTCCTCCCTACGCTCATGCTGGAGAAGTTCCGCGCCAGCGCGGCGCTCCGCACTCGCTGGGATATCACCCTTCATACGGCATGTGCGAAATTCGCGGCCTGCACCCGTCGGATAGTGGACATCAGCGAGGAGGCAGCGCCGGACCTCGACGCAGACCAGCGGCGTACGCTCCAGCAGGAGCTTGACCGCGAGCATCGCACGCTGCAGGAGTTGATGGCGGAGGTCCGGCTGCTCGGCAATCGCGCGACGCAAGAGGCCGCTCGTGCCGTTGTCCGCGATGCATGGGCTCTGCGAACAGAAGCGCTGACTGGCGCCGACCCCCGTAAGGAAGAGTTCGGTGACTTCACCCCGCGGAGTCGGACACTTGACGGATTGCTCGCCTTCTACGCCGCAGCGCGCCGCCAGTTGCAGGTGCCCGAGGCCGCGGATCTCATCCCGCTGAATCTGCCGCTGCCGAAGGCGGCGGAGTCATGACCCGCGTGTTCATCTGCTATTCGCACAGCCACGGCGACGCCGAATTCGCGAACTGGCTGTACCGGGAGCTCAAAAGCGGTGACTTTGGGGTAACTCCGCACCTCGACAAGTTCAGCCTCGCGATTGGCACCCTCTGGGTAGAGAGCATTCCGGCGTTGCTGGAGACCTGCGAGCTGGTCATGTTTGTACGTTCCCGCTTCGCGGTCAACGCACGGATGTGCCGACGGGAACTTGACTTTGCGCAAGCCAAAGGACTTGAAATCGTCAACCTGCGGATCGATTCGGATGGGACTGAGTTCGAGCGAACATGGGGTCACCTTACGGTGGACTTCAGCAAGGGGCGTGACGCTGGCCTGCGCGCGTTGCGGCGGGCGCTGCGCTTCCGCGAGACCAACGACGGTCGGTTGCAGCGCATGCGGCATCGTCTGGCATACCACCGCGACCAGCTGCGCGACGAGAGTCGCGGCGACCGAGACTTTCACATACGCCAGGCGGGCCGGCTGGAACAGGAGATCGATCAGCTCGTCGTCGCCCTCGGCAGCCGACCAGCCGACTCCGGCGGCAGCCCCTCGCACGTGAATGGTGCAACTTCCACTTTGGTGCCGCGCGTTCGGGAGGCCACCGCTGTCCGCGCCGAGCTAACTCGGGAAGAGCCCGGCATCGTCATAGTCAGCGGGCCAGACGGGGTGGGCAAGACGACGCTCGTGCGAGGCGAGCTGGCCAAGGTCGTCGAGGACATCGATGAGCAACCGGGTAAGGCACCTGTAGTCCGGTACCACCTGGTACAGCGAGACTCGCCGCTCGGAGCCTCCGTGCTCACCGGTGGCAAGGCCGGAAAGGCTCGACCCGGCGATGCGGCAAACGAGAGTCTCCGCCTGCACATTGACCGGGCGATCAAGCAGACACGCGGTGCCCGAGCAATCATTGTGCTGGACGCGGCCGATCACCTGCAGGACCCGACCAGCCATCGCCTGGTCGATCTGGAACTGGAGGATGTCTTCGACCGCCTCTACGCCCGCCGCAAGCACCACAGAATCACGGTGGTGCTGATCTGCCGCGAGCCGCCGCGCGCAAGCCCCGGTCACAGCTGGGCCATGCAAGCCAGACACGTCCGGATCGACGAGGGGCTTCTGCCGGAGCAATTCGGGCAATTGCTGCGCCGTCTCGACCACGATAGTGACCTCGTGTCCCGGTCCACGTCCGACCGGGTCATCGCGAAGGCACACCGGCTCACCCGAGGACTTCCGCGTCTGGCGGAGCTCATCATGACATTCGGCGGTCGCGGCCATACATCGCTGGGCGAGGTCGTCAACGGGCTTACCCGCGTGCCAGTCGCTCGTGTGCCTGGTTTCGTCTTCGATCGGATTATCGAGTCCCTCGATCCGACGGCGCGCCAGGTGCTGGAGGCGGTCGCCGCGTTCGGTACACCGGTCAACGAGCAGGCGATACGTGCCCTGCTACCCACCGAGTACGGCAAGCAACGCGTCGAAAATGTTCTCCAGTGGCTCGTCAAACGGCGCATCATCGACACGGCGGCCGGGCTGTTCTATGTGCGCGATGCCGACCGGGACCTCGTCCTGGCCGCCATGCCGCATCGCGGGGAGACGCTGCTGCAGCGTGCCGCCGCGGTCATGGCCGAGCGAGGGCGCCGAACCGTGACCAAGGTTGAACATCTGGATCCGCTGCTCCATGAGGTCGACATCCTGCTGACTGCGGGGCGGTACCGGCTCGCGTTCGGCCGGGTTGAGGCTCTGCAGTCGAAGCTGGAGCAGTTCAACCGCCACGAACTGCTCCTCGGTCCACGTTTGCGGATGCAGGGCCATCTCGGGCCTGAGGCCGAGCTCGTAACGTGCAACGCGATCGGGCAGATCTATGTCGACAAGGGGCGGTTCGAGGACGCCCGGGTCATGTTTGAACGTGCCGTCGAACTAACGGCGTCCGCTGGCCAACCGAACGATCGCTCACTGACGATCAGCAACCTTGCCCACGCGTTGTGGCTCCTACATGACACAGAAGGCGCGAAACGGCGCTACCAGGAGGCGTATGAGCTCGCAAAGAAGGGCGGCGACGGGCGGGGCGAGGCGAGAGCGCTGAACGGTCTCGCTGACTGTCATCTGCGTTGGGGTGAGTACGATGTCGCGTTCGCGCTGCAGGACAAAGCCCGTGTCCTTCAGGAACTCGGGCCGCTGGAGTCCTTGCGGCTCGACCTCGCGCGAGCGCGCAGCGCCATGGAGCAGGGCGACGCCACGAAGGCCCTCGTGCTCATCGAGCAGGTTGAGAGGACCGGGCGACTAGTCGCCGAGTGTTTCGAGGCTACTGCCACCCGTCTTCTCGATGCCGTTGACCACGCCGAAGATCGCTCGCCCGTGGTGGCGGAAGCGGTGGCGATTGCGGAGAGAAGCGCCGAACACGCATTGGTCGACGGCGACCGGCGTGTGTTCCGGAGGGCGCGTACCACCCTTGCCCTTGCGTACCTCCTCATGCGGCGACCGAACAAGGCCGCACAGGCGATCGTGCCCGCAGCGCGTGGCAGAACCGACCGGGACGCGTTGATCGTCATCGCCATTCGTGCCGTGACTCGGGTGCGCATCGACCCTGCAGCGGCACGGACCGACTTCGTTCAACTGTTCGACGATGCTAACGCCATCCTCAGGAGCGACCCTCGAGACTTCGCAGCGCTCGACTTTGTCGGGTTCGCCGTGTGTGGGTTGCATGTCTGTCGCGGCGACCGGCTAGCGCCCGCGACCGAGGCGTTCAACAAGGCCGGGGTCCGGCGCCCCCTCGGCATGGCTCGGCGGATGCTGAAGATGCTGGTGGTGCTGAGGCAGCAATCGGCTGTCCGCACGCTGGACGCGATCATCGCGTCGTTCGAGGGCAGGGTCACCGTGGATCGATCAGACCCAGGCTCTGCGCCCGAATGAGAGCCTCGGTCCGGGTGTGTACGCCGAGCTGCGCGTAGAGGCTGCGCAGTATCCGATACATCGCCCGCTCCGAATAACCGGCCATGGACGCCAGTCTGGTGACCGTGCTGCCTGTGGCGAGCGCACGGAGCCACGACAGCTGCTCTTCTGACAGGGGCCGAGGCATGTTCAGGGATACCGCACCTTCGTGCCCGCCTAAGGCGCGGAGGACGTCGGCCGGCAGGATGGACACGCCGTCGGCTGCCGCCTGTACCGCTTGCCGTAGAGCCTCGGGCGTCGTCGAGCGCAGCAGAATGCTACGGGCTCCCGCCCGTACCGCCCGGACGCCGGCGGCCGGAATTGCATCGGAGGTCAGCGCGACCACTGCTACGGCGGTGTACCGGGAAGTCACCGTGGTCAGTAGCGACCAATCCCGTTCCGAGCCGAGGGTCAGCACCAGGACGGAGGCCGGATGATCCCGTGCCCAGGCGAGCAAGTCGGGTGGCTGCTCGACGACATGCGCAGCGGCCGCGAGCGCGGCCGCTACGCCGGCCCGGAATAGGGGCAACGGGTCGACGACTGCAACGTCGACCATGTGACCGGCCTGCCTCTCCCCGAACCCGGGATCGCCTTGGGCAGCAAGCACCATATCGGTGGCAGGACCGTGCACCCGCGAGCGACGACCGTGCCAAGGAAGTGTCCTGGACCCGCAGCCATCTGCGCTCATAGCGTCAGGAGGCAACTCTAGGAGGTAGGTCCATGACATACGGGCACACGGACCCCTACTACAGGCCTGCTCGCATCGTTCGGGGTGCCGATGCTCTCGATGAGCGGGTCATCAACCTGATCATCAGGCTGCATGCGGAAGATCCCGGGCGAAGCGCTAGGGACATAAGTGACGAGCTCATGGAGCGGGACATTCCCGTACTGCCGGACGTCGTCTCCAACGTGCTGACGAACGCTCTCAAAAGCTAAGACCCAAAAGCGAACCCAATCTAAGCGCAGCGTGGCCGCGCGCAGGTCGGACAGGCACCGGCGACCACGAGATGCTGCTGGTCCACGTACCGTGACCCAGGCGGTGCGCCATTGCCGCTGGCCATGTGGCTGCCTGCTGACCCAGATCGTGCGTCCAGGCGGCATTGCCGGCTGCCACGACATTGACCCGCCAGCCACCGATTCAAGGCAACGGCAGCTCTGCTACCAACGGGATCATGTAGTTGAGGGTTCAGTCCACCCTCGGATACAAACCGAATTCCAACGGCGCGGACGCCCTCGCACAGTGACCTGGCGCATGACCACCGGGTCGCTGCGCGAGGCAGGTTCACGCCACAGCCGGTCTCCTTGTCCAGCCGATGCCGGCAGGGTGACCCACCCTGCCGGCACGCCAGCGTCGACCGCCGGAGTAGGAGGCGACAGCCTCACGACCCGCAGTAGGTGTCAGGGCTTGAGGATCAGCCGGATCGGGCTGCCTTCTTTCTTCACCAGCCGTTCGACGCCTCGGGGCGCCTCGGACAGCGGCAGCACATCGGTGATCGACCCGGACAGGTCGAGGCGGTGGTGGCCCACCAGGGAGACGAGCTGCTCGACGTGCTCCGGTGCGCTGCCGTAGTGGCCGCGGACCTGCTGCTTCAGAAAGCTGAACAGGGTGGTCTGGTGAATGGTCAGCGGTTGGGGCGCCAGCCCGACCAGGACCAGCTTGCCCTCGTTGGCGAGGACCGTCTGGGCCTGGGTCCAGACCGGCGGGGCACCGGCCAGGTCGAAGGCGACGTCGAGGCCGCGTCCGCCGGTGATCCGGCGTACCTGCTCGGCGAAGTCGGCGGCGCCGGGGTCGAGGACGTGGTCGGCACCCAGGGCGAGGGCCCGCGCCCTGGCATCCGCCAGGGGATCCACGGCGACGATCGGGGCGGCCCCGACGAGACGCAGCAACTGCACCGCGTGGGCCCCCAGACCGCCCAGCCCCCACACGCCGACCGCCTGGGTGGGGCGTACGTCACCGGTGCCGACGATCGCACCCCAGGGGGTGGAGACCGCGTCGGGGATGATCGCGGCCTGCTCCAGGGGAAGGTCGTCGGGTACGCCGACGAGGGTGAAGTGCTCGGCGATGGCGTACTCGGCCCAGCCGCCGTCGTAGTCGACCCCGCGGGTCAGCGGGTGCTGGCACTGGGCCACCCGCCCCAGGCGGCAGGGCGGGCAGGCGCCGCAGGGCTGGCCGGCCTGCAGCAGCACGCGCCGCCCGACCTGCCAGTCGGCGGGCACCTGCGCCCCGACGGAGTCGATGACGCCGGCCACCTCGTGCCCCAGGGTCACCTTGTCCACGGCGGTGTCCAGCCGCAGGCTCCCGTCGATGAGGTGGACGTCGGACAGGCAGATGCCGGCCGCGGCGACCTTGATCCGCACCTGGCCCGGTCCGGGCTGCGGGACGGGTACCTCCTCCATGGCGAACGCGCCGGTCTTGTAGTCGAGTCGGCCGGCAAGCATGGTGGACATGACGTTCTCCTTGTCTCGCGGTGTTCACGGTGGCCCCCACCGCGCGGGCATGGTGTCCGAATGCGGCGCGCTCTCGCGCCGCTCGGCACGGGTGATCAGGCGAAGACGTCCTGCTGGTAGCGCCCGTCGTCCTCGAGCTGGTCGAGCCACTTCTCGGCGTCGTCGGCGCTGCCGCCCGTGTGGCTGCAGTAGATGCCGGCCAGCGCCTGGCGTACCGACGGGGCCATCCGCCGGCCGTCGCCGCAGACGTAGATGTGGGCGCCGTTCTCGATCGCGTCCCAGATCGCGTCGCCGTCGGCGGTGATGGCGTCCTGGACGTACTTGTGCGGGTGACCGGGCACGGTGGAGAACGCCAGGTGCACCTCGGCGATGCCAGCCTGCTCCCAGGACTGCATCTCGTCGCGGTAGAACCAGTCGTGCTCCGGGTGCCGGCAGCCGTAGAACACCTTCGACAGACCGACCTCGACACCGCTCGCCTGCTGAGCGGCGCGCTCCTCGAGGAAGCCGCGCAGCGGCGCGAAGCCGGTGCCGGGACCGACGAGGATCATCGGCGTGGCCGGGTCGGCCGGCGGGTGGAACGGCGGGGCCGGGACGCGGACGTACCCGAAGAACACGTCGCCGGGCCGCAGCCGGGCCAGGTACTGCGAGGCCAGGCCGCGGTACTCCCCGTCGCCGGACAGGGCCGGACCCTCCAGCAGGCCGACGGTCAGTCGCGGCCGGTTCGGCTCGACCATGGCGGCCGAGGAGATGGAGTAGAACCGGGGCCGGATCGGCCCGGCCAGCTCCAGGAAGGCGGCCAGCGGCAACTCGACGGCGGGGAACCGCTCCAGCAGGGTGAGGACCGAGACCCGCTTGGCGAGGATCTCATCCTGGTAGCGCCGGCGCGCCTCGTCGGTGTCGTCGAAGTACCCCTGCAGTTGGCCGGTGGTCCACGGGCACTGGGTGTGCTCGGCCAGTGCCCGCAGGTGCGTCCGGCTGGCCACCTCCTGCAGCTCGACGAACTCCGTCAGCAGCAGCTCCGCGGTCACGGGCTGGTCGATCGGCAGGTGGGCGCCGCTGCTGGCGTCCGCGCGGCGCAGCCGTACCACCTGATCGCGGGGTACCCGCAGCAGCCGCAGCGCCCGCGTCACCAACTCGGGGTCGTTCTTGCCGAAGACGGCGAGGTGGTTGCCGGTCTCGTAGCCGACCCCGTCGGGCAGCTCGACGGTGATCGACAGCGCCTGCGGGCGGGGTGCCTCCACGCTGAAGTCCCACAGCCCGGTCGGGTCGCCGACCAGCTCCTCGCTGGCCACGACGGTGATCGGGTACGCCTTCTCGGAGACCACTGCCGGGCGCACCTGCGCCTCGGTGAGGACCTCCAGCGACAGCCGTGGGCCGGTGCTGGCGCTGGTATCCGCACCGTACTGCTCGGCCAGCGCCGTCCACAGTGCGTTCATCCACGTGGTCGCCATGCCGTCGAAGTCGCCGTTCGCGTCGACCTCACCGCGCGGCACGATCGACGTGGCGCCGGCCGCCAGCAGCGCCGCCTCCACCCGCTTGGGAAATGCCTGGTAGGTGAGCCAGTGCGTGTTGCCGTTGCCGAGCACCGCGAACCGCACCTTCGACATCGAATCCGCGGTCAGTCCGCCGGCGGCGGCGAGGGCGTCGAAGCGCTGCGCGTTGTCGGGGGCCTTGCCGTTGTAGCTCGGCGTGACCACGACGAGGATCCCGTCGGTGGGCGGGTTGTCGGCCAGTTCATCCAGCGTGAGCACGGTGGTGTCGAAGCCGGACTGCTCGGCCCGGCCGGCCAGCTGCCGCGCGAGATCCTCCGACGCGCCCAGGTTCGAGCCGTACGCGACGCGCAGCGTGACGCCGACGACGTTCACCGCGGCCGCCGCCGCAGGCGACTCCGGCACCGCCCGCACCTCGGTGTCGAATCGCTCGTACGGCTGCCGGGAGCGCACCCGCACCATGAAGTTGTCCGGCTTGCGGGTGAGCGTCTCCTTGACCTTGATCTGGTAGTCGTTCTGGTCGATGATCGCGAAGTTCTGCAGGAGCAGGGCCAGGGCGAGCCGGGCCTCGGTGAGGGCGAACTGCCGGCCGATGCAGGCCCGCTCGCCGTTGCCGAACGGCTTGTAGGCGTGCGGGTGGTGCTGGGCGATGTTCTCCGGCAGCCACCGGTCGATGTCGAACTCGGTCGGCCGGTCCCACGCCTTGGGGTGCTTGTGCAGCGCCGGGATCACGACCATGACCTGCTGGTCCTTCGGCAGTGCGTACCGGCCACCGAGCACGGTGTCCTCGTACGGTGCCAGGGCGATCGCCGGGATGGGGCCCCACAGGCGCAGGGTCTCGTCCAGGACCCGCGGGATCACGTTCAGCTTCATGATCGTCTCGTAGGTGGGCACCGTGTCACCGGGCAGCAGCCGGTCGACCTCCGCGTACGCCTGGGCCAGCACGTGCGGGTTGCGCAGCAGCTGGTAGAGGGCGTACGACAGCAGACCGCTGGTGGTCTCGTGCCCGGCGATGAGGAACGTCACCACGTTGTTGCGGATGTTCTCGTCGGACAGCGGCTCGCCGGTCTCGGGGTCGACCGCGCCGAGCATCAGGCTGAGCAGGTCGCGGCGGTCATCGCCCCCACCCGCGCGGCGCTCGCGGATAACCTCCTCGACGAGCGAGTGCATGACGCGGACGTTCTCCTCGAAGGTCCGGTTCTGCCGGCGCCGCATCGCGGTGACGAAGGGTGGCTGCTTCAGCCGCCCCATGGCCTCGTGCAGCGAGTCCGCCAGGGCCTGCAGGAACGGGTGCACCTCCTCGCTGCGGAAGGAGTCGAACCGGTAGTCGAAGCCGGTGATTCCGATCGTGTCGAGGGTCAGCCGGGTCATGTCGGCGACCACGTCGAGGTCCTTGCCCTCGTCGCGCCGCCACTTGCCGACCAGCGCATCGGCAACCTCGAGCATTTCCGGGAAGTACGACTTCATCGACCGTTGGCTGAACGCGGGCATCAGGATCCGGTGCGCCTTGCCCCAGTTCGGCTCGTCCCCCCTCGCGGTGAACAGGCCGTCCCCGGCGATCGCCCGCACGTCGCTGTGCGGCTTCTCAATCGGCTTGTAGAAGCGCGACTCGTCGCACAGCTCCGCCACCAGGTCCGGGTCCGAGACCAGGACGAGCTCGCGGCCGGGCAGCGCGAGCCGGTAGATGCCCTCGGGGAACTGACCGGCCGTCTCCTCGAAGAACGCCGCCGGTCCGTCGGACGGGATCTGCAGAGCGTTTCCGACGATCGGAACCCCGCGCGGTGCGGGGATGGTCGTGAGGTTGCTCGACACGTGGGTTCCTTTCCTGAGGTTGCCGGCGGTGACCGGCCAATGGATCCGGGTGCCAGACGTCAGCCATACACTGTATGGCTGCTGCTAACATACGGTGTATGGCTACGACCGGACAGGCCTCAAGCGGCCGAGGAGACGCACGTCTCACCGAAAAGGGCATCTACACCGCGGCGCTCCGACTCGTCGACGCCGACGGGGTGGGCGCGCTGAGCATGCGGAAACTGGCCGCGGTGCTGGGCGTCAACCCGATGTCGCTCTACCACCACGTGCCGAACAAGGCCGCCCTGCTGCGCGGCGTCAAGAACCTCGTCGCCGCGCAGTTCCAGCCGCAGGTCGACGGTGGGACCTGGCAGGAACAGCTGCACCGGTTCGCCGAGGACTTCCGGGCGCTGGCGCACCGGCACCCCAACCTCATCGTGCACAGCCTGGCCAGCCCGGACTTCATCGAGCCGGAAGACCCGTTCTGGACCGGGCTGACCGGCATCCTCACCAGCGCGGGCGTGCCCACCACGGAGGTCGCCGCCGTCGGAGCGGTCCTCGCCAGCCTCTTCTCGGGCTTCCTTCTCGCCGAGGGCAACGGGACCCTGGGTCGCCTCGCCGCCCTGCAACCCACGACCACAGCAGGGCCGGCCACCGCATCGAGCGCCGACCCAGCCGGCGACCGCAGCTTCACATTCGCAGTCCAGACCCTCATCGCGGGCATCGAGGCTCACCTGCCCCGATGACCTCCCGCTGAGCTGGACCGCACCTGCCAAGGTCTCATCCCGCCGACGTCCCGGCTGGCAGACGGAGGTCGGATATGGCGGGTTTATCGCCTTCCGCTCCGGATATTCCGCCTCGTGTTTCCTGGCCCGAGGAGGTTTGCTGCCGCAGGCGAACGCCGTGCGCGCCTGCGGCGGCGAAGCAGACTGATGACGGATGGATGAGCCGGGCCGCGAGCGGCGCGTACGGGAGGGGGCCAACTGGCAGCGGGCGAGCATCCTGGAGCTGTTCTTCGATCTCGTCTTCGTCTTCGCGCTCAACCGGATCAGCTTGCGGCTGTTGGACGACTTCCACTCCGGAGGGCTCGGGTTCAGTGAGTTCGCTGAGACCCTTCTGCTGTTTCTGGGGCTCTGGCTCATGTGGCAGACCACTGCCGCGTTGACCAGCCGGGTGCGTCCGGATTCGCGGCCGGGTCAGTTCGTCGTGTTCTCCTCGATGGCCGGTGCCACCGTCATGGCGGTTTCGGTGCCGCAGGGGTTCGAGGATCGGGCCCTGGTCTTCGCCGGTGCCTGGGTTGCGGTGCGGGTCAGCCGTCTGTTGGTCTATTTCTTGGTCAGGCAAGTGCGGACCGAGGGGTCCGCACTACCAGGGTTACTGTCGCTCGGCGGAAGCACAGTTCCGTGGATCGCGGGGGCGTTGGTGCACGACCCGCTTCTGCGCGGTGCGCTCTGGGCACTTGCGCTGACCATCGAGCTCCCCGGGTTCGTGGTCGGCTTTCGCCGATGGGCCGGCACACAGGTCGCGGGCGAGCACCTGGCCGAGCGGTTGCAGCAGATTTTTTTGATCAGCTTGGGCGAGGCCGTCTTCGTGTCCGGCCTGGCGTTCTCCGACAGCGACATCACCCTCCCCCATGGGATGGGGTTCGCGCTTGCCTTCGTCGGCATCGTGCAGCTCTGGCGCATCTACTTCTACCGGGCCGGCCTGCTCCTGCCGCTGGCCATCACCGCCGCCCGCGATCCGGCCCGGCAATCCGTGACGGCCGCCTTGAATCATCTGATCATGATCTCCGGTGTCGTCCTCGCTGGTGTCGGCTTCGAGCTGTACATCATCGAGCCCACCGGCCAGCCGGAACCGAACTGGCTGGTGGCGATCCTCGGCGGTCCGGCACTCTTCCTGGTGGGGCGGGCTCCCTTCGAGCTGCAGGTCTTCGGCCGGATCTCCCCGTCACGGCTGATCGGGCTCCTCGCCCTCGGCCTGCTGATCCCGGCCGTGTGGCACGCTCCTCCGCTGGTCGCCGGTGCCGGCGCCACGGCCGTGCTGGTCGGAATCGTCGTCGCGGACGCGTGGCGCGCTCGCGGGCGAGAGCCCAAGCCACCCGCCCCGCTGAGGTGAGTCCTCGCGCAGCATGAGCCCCATCCGCTGCGTCAGCCGCGTACCGGTTGGTTGACCTCTGCCTCGTCGGACGATCAGCTCCGGCTCAGGTCGAGGGCGATGTCCAGGATCATGTCCTCCTGCCCGCCGACGAGTTTGCGCCGGCCGACCTCCAGCAGGATGTCCCGGGCATCGAGCCCGTACTGCCGGGCGGCGGTTTCGGCGTGGCGCAGGAAGCTGGAGTAGACGCCGGCGTAGCCGAGGGTGAGGGTTTCCCGGTCGACGCGGACGGGCCGGTCCTGCAGCGGCCGGACGAGGTCGTCGGCGGCGTCCTGGAGGGCGAACAGGTCACAGCCGTGCTGCCAGCCTTGCACGGTGGCCACGGCGATGAACGGTTCGATCGGACAGTTGCCGGCGCCGGCGCCGTGGCCGGCGAGTGACGCGTCGACGCGGGTGGTGCCCTCCTCCACGGCGACGACGCTGTTGGCCACGGAGAGGGACAGGTTCTCGTGGGCGTGGATGCCGATCTCCGTGCCCGGGTCGAGAACGTCCCGGTACGCCCGCACCCGGTCGCGGACGCCGTCCATGGTGAGCCGTCCTCCGGAGTCGGTGACGTAGACGCAGTGGGCGCCGTAGGACTCCATGAGCTTGGCCTGAGCGGCGAGCTCCTTGGGCTCGGCGAGGTGGCTCATCATGAGGAATCCCGACACGTCCATGCCCAGCTCGCGGGCTGTGGCGATGTGCTGGGCGGCGATGTCCGCCTCGGTGCAGTGAGTGGCCACCCGAACCGACCGTACGCCGAGGGCGTGCGCCTGTTCGAGGTCGTGGACGGTGCCGACGCCGGGCAGGAGCAGGGTGGTGAGGCGGGCGCGGGTGACGGCGGCCGCGGCCGCTTCGATCCACTGCCGGTCGGTGTGGCTGCCGGGGCCGTAGGTGAGGCTGCCGCCGGCGAGCCCGTCGCCGTGGGCGACCTCGATGCCATCGACGCCGGCGGCGTCGAGGGCGGTGACGATCCGGGTGACGTCGGCCGGGGTGATGCGGTGCCGGGTGGCGTGCATGCCGTCGCGCAGGGTGACGTCCTGGATGAACAGGCGGCGAGCGGGTGCGGCGGCGGTCATCGGATGGCTCCCTGGGCTGCGGTGAGGCGTTCGGCGACCCGGAGCGCCGCGGAGGTCATGATGTCGAGGTTGCCGGCGTACGCGGGGAGGTAGTGGGCGGCGCCTTCGACCTCGAGCAGGACGGTCACCTTGGTGGTGACCGGTGTCGTGTCGTCGGGCAGCAGGGTGTGCACCGGTTCGTCCGGGGCCAGCGGGGTGAACTGCACGGGCTGCTTGAGCCGGTAGCCGGGGACGTACGCGGCAACCTCCGTGATCATCTGCTCGATGCTGGCCCGGACGGCGTCGTGGTCGGCGGGGCCGATGAGGCACTGCACGGTGTCCCGCATGATCATCGGCGGCTCGGCGGGGTTGAGAATGATGATCGCCTTGCCGCGCCGGGCGCCGCCGACCTGTTCGATGGCGGCGGCCGTGGTCTCGGTGAATTCGTCGATGTTGGCGCGGGTGCCGGGGCCGGCCGACCGGGAGGCGATGGAGGCGACGATCTCGGCGTACGGCACGGGCGTCACTCGGGACACGGCCGCGACGACGGGAATGGTGGCCTGTCCCCCGCAGGTGACCATGTTGACGTTGCCGGCGTCCAGGTGCGCGTCGAGGTTCACCGCGGGTACGACGTACGGGCCGATCGCGGCCGGGGTGAGGTCGACGAGCCGCTTGCCGTACGGGGCGAGGGCGGCGGCGTTGGCCCGGTGCGCCCCCGCCGAGGTGGCGTCGAAGACCACGGCGATGTCGGCGAAGTCGGGCATCGCGATGAGGCCGGCGACTCCCTCGGCGGTGGTGGGCACGCCGAGGCGGCGGGCCCGGGCGAGGCCGTCGGAGGCGGGGTCGATGCCGACCATCGCGGCCATCTCGAGGTGCTGCGACAGGCGCAGGACTTTGATCATCAGGTCCGTGCCGATGTTGCCGGATCCGATGACGGCGACCTTCGTACGCGACATCAACTGCCGCCTCTCGTGACGGGGGTGGTGAAGGTGGCCTCGACGCTGCCGAGGCCGGTGAGGTCTGCGCGGACGTGCATGCCCTGGTCGAGCCGGACCATCGGCCCGAGTGCGCCGGAGAGCACGACGTCGCCGGCGCGGAGCGGGTCGCCGTGGGCCAGGGCGGTCCGGGCGAGCCAGGCGAGGGCGTCCAGCGGGTCGCCGAGGCACGCCTTGCCCGAGCCGGTCGAGGCGGGTACACCGTCCACGAGCATGGTCATCTGCACCGCCACCGGTTCGACGGCGTCGAGGGGGACCCCGTCGGCGCCGAGGACGAACAGGCCGCTGGAGCCGTTGTCGGCGACGGTGTCGGCGAAGCTGATGTCCCAGCCGGCGATACGGCTGTCCACGATCTCCAGCGCGGGCACCGCGTAGGCGACCCGTTGGCGCACGGTGACGGCGGTGACGCCCGGGTCGACGACGTCGTCGGCGAGGACGAAGGCGATCTCGGCCTCGACGCGGGGCTGCAGCAGCCGGTCGAGGCTGATCACCGCGGACTCCGCGCACGCCATGTCGTCGAAGAGCATGCCGAAGTCGGGCCGGTCGACGCCGAGCTGGCGCTGCACTGCCAGGGAGGTGAGCCCGACCTTGCGCCCGACCGGCCGCCTGCCGTCCCGGACCCCGGCCTCGGTCGACCGGCGCTGAACGGCGTAGGCGAGGGTCTCGTCGTCGGGGCCGATGAGGTCGCGGACCGGCGGACACGGCGTGCGGGTCTCCGCGGCGGTGCGCAACCGACGAAAGGCTGCGGCAACGGGGTCGGTGGTGCCGGTGGTCATGGGGCCTCCGTGGCGGGACTGCCGCCGGTCAGGCGGGTGAGGCTGTCGTACAGGGTGCGGGCGAGCAGTTCGAACAGCCGCGGCAGGTCGACGCTGTCGCCGCCGATCTCCTTGGCGATGAACAGCCCGTCGGTGGCGGCGATGGCGTACGTGGTGATCGTTTCGATCGTGTCCCGGTCGGCGTCCGGGGCGACCCTGGCGAGCACGGCGGCGAGCCGCGCGCGGGCGACGTCCCGGACCTGCAGGAACACGCGCCGGGCGCTGGGCTCCTCCGGGCGGCGCTCGAGGGTGAGCATGAGCCCGAGGCGAAGGAAGTCGGGCGAGTCCAGCAGGGTCCTGGCGACCTTCACCGCCATCGCGGCGAGGCGTTCCGGCATCGGCTCGCTGTCGTCGCCGGGGAGGGCGAGTACGTCGACCCAGATGTCGAAGCTGCGCTCGATGACGGCGGCGATGAGGTCATCCTTGTTCTTGAAGTGCCAGTAGATCGAGCTGGCGGGCAGGCCGCACTTCTCGCTGACCAGCGCGATGCTGGTGCCCTCGTAGCCGCGCTCACCGGCGATCTCGGCGGCGGCGTCGAGGATGCGCCTGCGGGACTCCTCGCCGTTGGCCCGGCGCTTGCGTTCCCCCCGAGATTCCGTCATCGCTCGCTCCCCTGTGTTTCCGGCTGATGTCTTGACGACGCTAGGAGCGGAGCCTACCGTAGCGGCCACTACAACTGGAACGATCGCTACATTAACAGCGTCGGGTCGCGGGAGGTCAAGTGAGCGTCGAGGAAGTCACCGCGGATCAGCGGCTGGTGCGAGTCGGTGCGCGGGACATCGCCGTCACCGAGCGGGGAGCCGGTGAGGCGGTGGTGCTGCTGCACGGCGGCGGGCCCGGGGCCTCCGGGATGTCGAACTACGCCCGCAACATCGACGCCCTCGCACAGCGGTTCCGGGTGATCGTGCCGGACCTGCCCGGCTACGGCCGGTCCAGCAGGCACATCGACCAGTCCGACCCGTTCGGTGACCTCGCCGGCGCCGTTCGTGGGCTGCTGGACGCGCTCGGCATCGACCGGGCCCACCTCGTCGGCAACTCCTACGGTGGCGCCGCCGCGCTGCGGCTCACCCTGGACCGGCCCGACCGGGTCGGACGCCTGATCCTCATGGGCCCGGGCGGGATCGGCACGACCCGACGTCCGCCGACTCCCGGCTTGAAGCGGCTGCTCGCCTACTACGGCGGCGAAGGCCCGACCCGGACCAAGCTCGAACGGTTCATCCGCGACGACCTGGTCTACGACGGCACGGCCGTCCCCGCCGAGATGATCGAGGAGCGGTACCAGGCGAGCATCGACCCGGAGGTGGTCGCCAACCCGCCGCTGCGGCGCCCCGCCGGGCTACGCACCCTGCTGCGGATGGATCTGCTGCGGGACAAGCGGCTGTCCCGGGCCGCCACGCCCACGCTCGTGCTGTGGGGCGCCGACGACAAGGTCAACCGGCCGTCCGGCGGGAGGCTCCTCGCCGAGCGGATGCCCCGCTGCGACCTGTACCTGGTCGCCCGGACCGGCCACTGGGTGCAGTGGGAACGCCCGAACCTGTTCAACGCCCTCACCGCCGCCTTCCTCTCCGAGGAGTCCGCATGAACGTCTTCGGCAAGGTGCACCTGGGCTACCTGTGCATCGAGACCACCCGGTTCGCAGACTGGCGCCGCTTCGGCGCCGACGGCGTCGGCCTGCACGTCGACGAACTCGACCGCGACCGGATGCGCTTTCGGCTGGACGACCACGAGTGCCGCCTGCTGCTGCAACGGGGCCCCGCAGAGGACGTGACCACGGTCGGCTGGCACGTCGACGACCACGCGGCGTTCGACGACATCGTCGCCCGCATCACCGCCCGCGGCGTCACCGTCGAGCAGGGCCACGACGAGGAGGCGGCGCTGCGCGGCGTGCAACGGCTGGTGCGCTTCCCCGGCCCGAAGGGCCTGGTCCAGGAGCTGTACACCACCGCGGTCACCACCACCGCCCCGCTGCACATGCGGGCCAGCGGCTTCGTCACCGGCGACGCCGGCATGGGTCACATCGCCATCAGCTCACGGCAGCCGGACGCCATCCACCGCTACTACGACAACCTGCTCGACGCCCGGCTCAGCGACTTCATCGTCGAGACGATCAGCAGGGTGCGCTTCCGGATCCGGTTCCTGCGGGTCAACGGCCGCCACCACACCGTCGCCGTGGCCAACACCGAGGGCCTGCGTATCGATCCGATCCGCACCGCGGTCCAGCACCTCAACACCCAGGTCGCCACCTTGGACGACATGACCACCTCCTACCAGCGTCTCAAGCAACTCGGCTTCACCATGGCCCTCGGCATCGGGCAGCACACCAACGACAAGGAGCTCTCCTACTACGTCCGGACGCCGTCCGGCTTCGAGTGGGAGGTCGGCTGGAATCCCATCGTCGTCGACGAGGCCACCTGGGAACCCACCACCCACCAGGGGATCAGCATCTGGGGGCACACCCCCGAGGGCCGGACCGTCATCGACAAGCTCAACCAGTTCCGCCACGGCGCGGCTTCGCTGCGCCGGGCGGAGGTCACCGTCCCGGCACTGAGCGGAGCCACCGCATGAACACCGAACTGCGCGACTACGACGTCATCATCGCCGGATACGGCCCGGTCGGCGTGACCGCCGCCAATCTGCTCGGCGGCATGGGCGTACGGGTGGCCGTGGTCGAGCGCGACGCCTCCATTTTTCCCCGCGCACGGGCGATCTCCACGGACGAGGAGACGATCCGGATCTGGCAGGGACTCGGCCTCGCGGAGCGGCTCAAGGAGGACATGCTCGCCGGCCTGCCGATCGACTTCGTCGACGCCCGTGGGCGGTCGTTCCTGAGCCTCGCGCCGGCTCCGCGGGGCAACGGGCACCCGCCGCAGCTGTTCATCTACCAGCCGGCCATGGAGCAGGTCCTCCGCGACGGTGTGGACCGCTACCCGAACGTCGAGGTCCTCCTCGGCCACGAATGTGAGGCCGTCGAGCAGGACAGCGACAGTGTCACCGTCACCGCGCGGGACCTGACCGACGACACGCTACGTACCCTGCGGGGGGCCTACCTCATCGCCGCCGACGGCGGCTCCAGCCCGATCCGGACCCAGCTGGGCACCGGCTTCGACGGCCGTACCTACCACGACCGGTGGGTCGTCATCGACACCAAGGTCAAGCGGGACTGGGACACCGTGGACCGACTGCGCTTCCACTGCGACCCCGCCCGGCCCGCCGTGGACTGCCCGACCCCGCTGGGCCACCACCGCTGGGAGTTCCCCGTCCTGCCCGGCGAGGACGAGCAGAATCTGGTCAGCCACGACTACATCTGGCGGCTGCTGCGCCGCTACGGCCGGACGCCCGACGAGGTCGAGATCCTCCGCGCCGTGGTCTACAGCCACCACGTCCGCTTCGCCGAACGCTGGCGCGTCGGCCGGATCTTCCTCGCCGGCGACGCGGCACACGCGATGCCGCCGTGGATCGGCGAGGGCATGTCCTCCGGCGTACGCGACGCGGGCAACCTGTGCTGGAAGCTGGCCGCGGTGCTGCGCGGTGAGCTGCCCGATGACGTTCTGGACAGCTACGAGGTCGAGCGCAAACCACACGTGCGGGAGATGACCGCGCAGGCGGTGCGATTCGGACGCATCATCACCGAGCGACGTCCCGGGCTGGCGGCCGTGCGCAACGCCGCGTTCCGGGTCCTCATGCGGGTCCCGGCCTTCCGCGCCTACATGCAGGAGGCCGGGTGGTTCCCGGACACCAGCTACCGGAAGGGCCTGCTGGACCACACCGGTGGCAATCGGGCGGTCGGCAACCAGCTCCCACAGCCGTGGGTCCAGACGGACGGCGGTGACCACGCTCGTCTCGACGACGTGCTCGCCGGACGGTGGACGCTGCTGCACACCGGCCCGGCCCGCCCGTGGTCGGCCTGGGCGGCCGGCGCAGTGTCGTGCCGGCAGGTCACGCCGGCGGGCTCGGCCCCCGCGCCCGGCACGATCGTCGACAGCGACGACGTGCTCATCCCCTGGATGCGCCAGCACCGCGCCACCGTGCTCGCGCTCCGCCCCGACGCCGTCGTCTACGCCGCCGCCACCGGTGACGCCGACCTGCCCCGCCCACCGTTCGTCGCCGCGCCGCAGGCGCCCGTCGGCGAACACCCGCCACCGCCTGCCGCGACGGCAATGCCCTGACCTGACCGGACCCACCCAAGGAGAGCCAGGATGCTCAACCTCGCGCTCATGCTCGAAGGCACCGCCGAACGACTGCCGAGCAGGGATGCCGTCGTGCTCGGTGACACCCGCCTGTCGTACGCCCAACTCAACGGTGCGGCGAACCAGGTCGCACATCTGCTCGTCGACAGCGGCATCCGGCCGGGCGAGCGCGTCGCGCTGTCGTGCCCGAACCTTCCGTACTTCCCGATCGTCTACTACGGCATCCTCAAGGCCGGCGCCGTCGTCGTACCGCTGAACGTGCTCCTCAAGGCCGGTGAGATCGCCTACCACCTGCGGGACTCGGGCGCCAAGGCGTACTTCTGCTTCGAGGGCAGCCCCGAGCTGCCCATGGGGAGCGAGGGCTGGCAGGGTTTCCGCGGTGCCGACGGGTGCGACCACTTCTTCCTCATGACCGCAGACCCCCAGGCACCGAGCCCGATCGAGGGCGCCACCACGCTGGGATCCGCACTCGCCAGCCGGGCCACCCGGTTCGAGACGGTGATCACGGAGGCCACCGGCACCGCGGTGATCCTCTACACCAGCGGGACGACGGGACAGCCCAAGGGCGCCGAACTCAGCCACGCCAACGTGGTCATGAACGCCGTGACGTGCTGGCGCCTCTTCGGCGCCGTCGATGAGGATGTCCACCTGGTGACGCTGCCGCTGTTCCACTCATTCGGGCAGACCGTGCAGATGAACGCCGGCATGTATGGTGGCGCCACGCTGGTTCTCCTGCCGCGCTTCGACGCCGGCACGGCGCTGACGCTGATGGAGCGCGAGCGGGTCACCTTCTTCGCCGGGGTGCCGACGATGTACTGGGGCCTGCTCTCCGCCGGCCGGGAGAAGGCCGACGTCGCCGCGATCACGGCACACCTCCGCATGGCGATCTCCGGGGGCGCCGCCCTGCCGGTGGAGATCCTGGAGCAGG
Organism: Micromonospora lacuserhaii; assembly: GCF_036902735.1. Classification (NCBI taxonomy): domain Bacteria; kingdom Bacillati; phylum Actinomycetota; class Actinomycetes; order Micromonosporales; family Micromonosporaceae; genus Micromonospora; species Micromonospora lacuserhaii. Next base: position 204,939 of record NZ_JBAKHO010000002.1, read on the forward strand.
GGGAGAAGCTGTACGGCGTTCGGATCCGGGAGGGCTACGGCCTCTCCGAGACGAGCCCCGTCGCCTCGTTCAACCACCCCGGGCGGGAGGCGAAGCCCGGTTCGATCGGGCAGCCGGTCTGGGGCGTACAGATGCGGCTCGTCGACGCCGACTGGAACGAGGTGCCGGAGGGCGAAGCGGGTGAGATCGCGATCCGGGGACACAACGTCATGAAGGGCTACCACGGCCGCCCCGAGGCGACCGCGGACGTGCTCCGGGACGGGTGGTTCCGCACCGGCGACCTCGCCCGCCGTGACGAGGACGGCTACTACTTCATCGTCGACCGGACCAAGGACATGATCATCCGCGGCGGCTACAACGTGTATCCCCGGGAGATCGAGGAGACCATGATGACCCACCAGGACGTGAGCCTGGTGGCCGTGGTCGGCGTGCCGCACCCGTCACACGGCGAGGAGGTCAAGGCCTTCGTGATCCGCCAAGCGGGATCCCAGCTGACCGAGGACGAGTTGGTGGGCTGGTGCAAGGAGCGGATGGCGAGCTACAAGTACCCCCGCCTCGTCGAGTTCCGGGACGACCTGCCCATGACCTCCACCGGCAAGATCTTGAAGCGTAGGCTTCGCGACGAGGCGTGAACGGAACTGGCGACGAGTCTTCACGGACGCGGTGAGTGTCGCGCTACCAGGGTTTCGAGCGGAGCGCGACACGGTCCCGGTGCAGCGTCCATGAGTTGATCGAGGGTCATCGCGGCCTTGATCAGTGCGAGGTGGCTGAAGGCCTGGGGAAAGTTGCCGAGCTGCTCGCCGGTCGGGCCGATCTCCTCTGCGAAGAGACCGAGGTGGCTACTGTAGGTGAGCATCTTCTCGAAGGTGATCAGCGCATCGTTCAGACGTCCCGAGCGGGCCAGGGCTTCGACGTACCAGAAGGTGCACATGCTGAAGGTGCCTTCGTTGCCGGGCAGGCCGTCGGGCGATGCGGTGGGGTTGTACCGGTAGACGAGGCTGTCCGAGACGAGTTCGTCGTCCATCGCCCGCAGTGTGGACTGCCACATCGGATCGTCGGGCGCGATGAACCCCACGCTCGGCATCATGAGCAGCGCCGCGTCCAGGACGTCGGTGTCGTAGTGCTGCACGAACGCCCGGCGTGCGGGGTGGTAACCCCGGTTCATGATCTGGTGGTAGATCCGGCCGCGCTCGGTGCTCCAGCGGTCGACTTCGCCGGGTACCCCGTACCGCTCAGCAAGGCGGATGGCCCGGTCGACAGCCACCCAGGACATGAGGCGGCCGAAGGTGAAGTCCTGGCGGCCGCCCCGGGTCTCCCAGATCCCTTCATCGGGTCTATCCCAGTGCTCGCAGAGCCAGTCGATGGACTTCACGGTGTTGAGCCACGCCTGATAGGAGCTGCGCAGTCCATACGAGTCGGCGAAGTGGATGGCGCTCAGCGCCTCGCCGTAAATATCAAGCTGGAGCTGGTCGGCAGCGGCGTTGCCGATCCGCACCGGGCGTGAGCCTCGATAGCCCTCCAGGTGATCGAGGAGTTCCTCGTCGAGGGCGGTCGAGCCGTCGGCGCGGTACAGGTGGTGCAGCGGCGCCGCACGGCCGGCCGCATCACAGATCCGATCGTTGAGCCACAGCAGGTATCGGCGCGCTTCCTCGGTGAAGCCGAGACCGAGCAGGGCGTAGACCGAAGCTGAGCCGTCGCGGATCCAGGCGTAGCGGTAGTCCCAGTTCCGGGTCCCGCCGACCTGCTCCGGCAGGCCCGCGGTCGGAGCGGCGATCAGGGCGCCGGTCGGCGCGTACGTGAGGAGTTTCAGCGTCAGGGCGGAGCGCTCCACCGCTTCCCGCCACCGTCCGCGATAACAGGAGCCGCTGAGCCAGGCCCGCCAATAGTCACGGGTCTGCTCGTACATGGCCCGTATCTCCTGAGGCCCGATGAGCCGGGGTGGCTCACCCGAGCCGGTTTCGACGAGGACGCCGCCGGTGGCACCCTCGCGAAGGGTGGCGAAGGCGCGCACCCCGTCGCCGTCGCGTTCGAACTCGACTTCGTCCGGGGGCTGGTCGGCGTGGCGGACCCGATGCACCGTCATGCTGAGCGTCGGGCTGCGGAAAACGGCGCCGTCGGCGTACATCTCGATTTCGTGCCGGTCGCGCCCGTAGTTGAATCGCGGCTGGCAATCCATCCGGAGCCGGATGGTGCCCCGAACCACGTTGACAAGCCGAACAAGGCGATGACGATCGGTCGGCGTATCGCCGGCGACCGGCATGAAGTCGATGACCTCACCCACGCCGTCGGACGTCAGGAAACGAGTGATCAGGATCGGTGTCCCCGGCAGGTACAACTGCTCCTTTCTGACGTGGTCGGCGCCATCGGGTGCGATACGGAAATACCCGCCCCTTTTGTGGTCGAGCAGTCCGGCAAAGAGGCTGGGCGAGTCGAACCGCGGCGCGCAGAACCAGTCAAGGGTGCCGTCGTCCGCGATCAGCGCCGCTGTCTGCAGGTCCCCGATCAGGCCATGTGACTCGACGATCGGATACGGCTCCACTCACCGACCTCCTACCAGGACCCCTGCCACTGCCCTCACCGTAGGTGCTGCCGGAAGATCAGCGGCGCACATTGGTCAGGACCAGCGCCATTCCGGACGCACGAGTTCCACGCCCAGAGATCGAAGCTGCTCCGCTGGTGTTTCGCTTGTTTCGCGAAGGGTAGCCGCGCCCGATGAGCAACGCCGACGACCGGTCCACGGCCCGCCAGGCGCTGATCGTCATCGGTCTGGTCCTCGCCACCCTGGTCGGGCTGGCGTTGGTGTGGGAGACCCGGCGGGTGTTGATCTGGGTGGTGGTCGCCGCGTTCTTCGCGGTGGCGCTGAATTCCCTGGTGGACCGGGTGCAACGACGGATCGTCCGGCGTCGGGCGGCGGCCACGCTGTTGGTGTTCCTGGCCGCCGTCGTGACTCTCGCCGCGCTCGGCGTACTGATCGTGGTGCCCCTGCTGGACGAGCTGGCCCGGTTCGCCGACCGGGCGCCGGACCTGTTGCGCGAGGCGCGGGCCGGGCGCGGGCCGGTCGGTGAGCTGCTGGAGCGGTTCCACCTGCGACAGTACGTCGAGGCCCACGCCGATCAGTTCCAGCGCTTCGGCGGCCAGCTCGGCCGGTCGACGGTCGGGCTGGTCCGTGGGACGGTTCAGGGCGTCGCCGGAGTGCTGACGGTGGTGGTGCTGGCGTACCTGATGGTGGTGCAGGGGCCACGGATCACCGCCGGGACGCTGGCCCTGGCCGGCGGCGCCCGGGCCGAGCGGCTACGCCGCATCGGCCGGGCGTCGGCGCGCACCATCACCGGCTACCTGAGCGGAAACCTCCTGATCAGCCTCATCTGTGGCCTGGCGACCTTCGTGGTGCTCGCGCTCACCGGCGTGCCGTTCGCCGCCGTGATCGCGCTGTTGGTCGCCATCGCGGACCTGATCCCGCTGGTGGGCGCGACCCTCGGCGCCATCGTCGCGGGCGGCGCGGGCTTCCTGCACTCGCCCACCGCCGGGGTCGTCGTGCTGGTCTTCTTCGTGGTCTACCAGCAGGTCGAGAACCACCTGCTGCAACCGGTCATCATGTCCCGCGCGGTCCAACTGAACCCACTGACCGTGCTGGTCAGCGTGCTGCTCGCCGCGGAGCTGAGCGGTCTCCTGGGAGCCCTGCTGGCCATCCCCGCCGCCGGCATCGCGCGGATCCTGCTGCGTGAGTTCGTCCCCGCCAACCGGCAAGCCGGCTCCGTGCCGGCAGCGGCCGGCCCCGCGGACCGCGCGGGGGGCGGCGGCCCGGACCAGCCGGCGGGCGACCACCCGAGGGACGGTGGGACGGCCGGCAGCCGGCACTCCGGTCACCGGGACCGGCCACCGACCGCCGACTGACCGGGCTGACGACGGCGTGCCGCCAGCTCAGGCGCGCTCGGTCCACGTGGAAGCGCTGGCAGAAACGGCAGAAACGGGCGACCGATGACGACCGGTAGGGCGGAGCGACTCCTGCGAAAACCCGAGCAGGGGCGGCCGGCATTCCTGGAACTGTTCTTCGACCTGGTCTTCGTCCTCGCGTTCTTCCGCCTATCGCAGCAACTGCTGGCGCATCTGAGCTCGTCATCCAGCATCCGCTCGGCCACACCGACTCGGTCTGGATCCTCGTCATCCTCGGCGGACCCGCCCTGTTCCTCGCCGGACGGGCGACCTTCGAGTACGCGGTGTTCGGACGCGTGTCTCTCCCCCGCGTGATTGGCGCGCTCACCCTCGTCGCCCTCACCCCGGCGATGAGGCCGGTGCCGCCGCTCGCGGTAGCCACCGCCGCCGCACTCATCCTCGCCGGCGTCGCCGTAGCCGACGCGGCCCGTACTCGAAGACTCCCATCCGAGCCGCCGTCACCACCGGGCTGAAACGAGCGGTCAACCTGGTCCTGGTGCGGCCGCAACGGCTCGACAGGGAGAACGGGTCGCAGGTTTGTGCGGGCCGGGCGGGGTAACCCCCGCCATGGCCGCTGACCGGAGCCCCGTGCCCCGCCCTGAGGAGGTGGTCGAGCAGGCGAAACACCTGGCGGCGCGGGCTGCACACCACGGTGGTAAGGCCGGCAGGCTGCGGCTGCGTCAAGCCGAGATCATCGTGGTCATCGCGGCGCAGTGCGGGCTCGCCGCCACCCTGGCCTGGGGGCTCGCGCACGAGGTGGCGGGACGGCCCGCGCCGGTCTTCGCGCCCAGCGCGGCCGTCGGCACGATCGTCGCCGCACTCGGACAGCGCACCCGACGTACGGCCGAAATGATGCTCGGTGTCGCGCTGGGCCTGCTCATCAGCGACGTCATACTACGTTTCATCGGGTTCGGGGCCTGGCAGATCGGCTTGGTGGTGGCGCTGGCCATCGCCATCGCCCTGCTGATGACCGGGCACAGCGGCGCGCTGGTCGCCCAGGCGGGCGGCACCGCGGTGCTGATCGCCACGCTGTCGCCGGTCCAGCAGAACCTGGAATGGGCGCGGCTCATCGAAGCCGGATCGGGTGCCGTCGTCGGGCTGGTGGTGGTCGCCCTGCTGGTGCCGATCGACCCGATGCGCACTCTCGATCGCGCCGCCGCACCCCTGGTCGAGACAACCGCATCGCAGCTTCAAGAGGTCGCGCAGGCGCTCCGGCAGCGGGACCCGGACCGCGCGGTGCGGGCACTCGACCATCTCCGCGGTATGGACGCCGACGTCGTTCGGCTGCACGAAGCCCTGGGTGGCGCCGAGGAGGTGACCATGATTTCGCCGGTCCGCTGGAAGCGGCGACGCGATGTCGAACGCTACCAGCGCGGCATCCAGTACATGGATCGGGTGGCGCTCGAGTGCCGAGAGATAGCCCGCTGGGCGGCGACCTCGCTGCAGTACGACGAGCCGGTGCCGGAGGAGCTCATTGCCGCCTTGGAAAGGCTCGCCGAGACGGTCCGGGTGCTGCAGCGGGAGGCACGAAAGGTTGAGCCGTTGGAGCAGACCCGCCAGGGGGTACTGGACGTCGCGCGGCTGGTCGGGCAGGCGTGCCGGAAAGGCCTGGGGTCGTACGGGAGCGCCCTGGTGGTTCAGCTCCGCACGGCGGCGAGTGACCTGCTACGGGCGACTGGATACGAGACGGACACGGCCAACCGCATGGTGCGCGAGGCCGTCAACCTCTAGGCCGGTCGAGGGCCCTCCTGGCTGGGCGGACGCGCTCGCCCTCGTCGCCCTCACCCCAGCCATGAGGCGGGTGCCGCCGCTCGAGGTAGCCAACGCCGCCGCACTCATCCTCGCCGGCGTCGCCGTCGCCGACGGGCTCCGTACCCGAAGATTTCCAGCCGAGCCAGCGTCACCACCCCGTTAGACGATCGCTGGCGGGCAGCGGCAGGAAGGGTCGGAGGTTTGTGAGGGGCGGGTCGGGTAACCCGCGCCATGGCTGCTGACCGGCGAGACGGGGCTCGCCCCAACGCCGCTGCCGGGCGCGCCAAGGACTTGACGGCGGAGGCTCGGCGTCGCGGTGGTGAGGCAGGTCGGCTGAGGCTGCGGCTGCTCACGATCATCCTGTTCGTCGCAGCGCAATGTGGGCTTGCCGCGACGTTGTCCTGGGGGCTGGCGCACGACGTCCTAGGTCGCCCCGCACCGATCTTCGCGCCCAGCGCGGCCGTCGGCACGATCGTCGCCGCCCTCGGGCAGCGCGCCCTACGTACCGCCGAGCTGATGCTCGGCGTGGGGCTGGGCCTGATTGTCAGTGATCTCCTCATCCGCTCTCTCGGGTTCGGGCCCTGGCAGATCGGCCTGGTGGTGATGCTGGCCATCGCCGTCGCCCTGTTGATGACCGGGCGCAGCGGTGCGCTGGTCGCTCAGTCGGGCAGTACCGCTGTGCTGATCGCCACGATCTCCCATGTGGAGCAGGGCCTCGAATGGGCGCGGATCGTCGACGCGGGAGTGGGCGGCGCCATCGGCCTGGCGGTGGTGGCGTTGCTTCTACCGATCAACCCGATGCGCATCCTCGACCGCGCCACCACACCGGTCGCCGAGACCCTCCACACGCAGCTTCGAGAGGTTGCACACGCACTCGCCCGGCGCGACCCGGACCGCGCGATACGGGCGCTGGATCAGCTGAGCGCGATGGAACCCGATCTCGCCCGGATGCACGAGGCCCTGGGCGGCGCCGAGGAGGTGACCACCATCGCGCCGGCGCGCTGGCGACGCCGGGGCGATGTCGAGCACTACGGGCGCGGCATCCAGCACATCGATCGGGTGGTCCTCGGGTGCCGGGCGCTGGCCCGCTGGGCGGCCACCACCTTGCAGTACGACGAGCCGGTGCCGGAGGAACTCCCCGGCGCCGTGGACAGGTTCGCCGAGGCGATCCAGTTGCTGAGGCGGGAGGCGCGGGCGGGTGGGCCGTTCGACCAGACCCGCAACGCGGTGTTGGACGGGGCATACCTGGCCGGCCAGGCTTACCACAAGGGCCTGAAGCCCTTCTCGGACGCCATCGTGATCCAGCTGCGCACCATGGCGAGTGACCTGCTCCGCGCGACCGGTTACGAGCCGGAGGCGGCCAACCGGACGGTGCGCGAGGCGGCCACTGCCTAGGATCGGCCGGCGGCCCGCTCGGGCGGATGGACATCGGTCTTACAGGCGGACACCGTCGAGCGCGGGTAACGGCCGCCGGCCGATCTCGTGCGCTTCGTCGGGCGGAAGGCCGAGCATGCGCAGCACGTCCTCGGCGACCTGGTCGGTGGCTGCGGCGTCGTCGCGCTCGGGGTGGTCGTGCAGCAGTTGCCCGAGGACCAACGCGGCGCCGGCGACAGTCACCATCGCGAGTTCGGGGTCGCGCACGTTGAACCGGCCGGCGCGGACGCCGTCCTCGATGTCGCGCCGGGCTCGTGGCGCGAGTCCCTTGTCGGAACCGGCCAGGGCCAGGCCGTTGCTGAGCAGGACCTTGCTCAGCTCGGGACTGCGGCGGTGAAGGCGTCCGGTCAGCCGGAAGCTCTGCGCGAAGACGTGGGCCGGGTCGTCCAGGCCGACGGTCAGCTCGTCGAGCAGGGCTCCGTAGCGGTCGAGCGCGTCCTCCACCGCAGCCTGGAAGAGCTGCTCCCGACTGTCGAAGTGGTTGTAGAAGGAGCCCATCCCCACGTCGGCGGTCTGGGTGAGCTCGAGAATCGGGACGTTCAGCTTCCCGGCGGCGATGAAGGCCTGGGCCGCGCGCAACAGCGCGGAGCGGGTACGCGCTTTGCGCCGTTCCAGGCGGTTCGGAGCGTGCCTGGTCTGCTGCGCCATCCTGTTCACCTCCCCGAGGTCGATCTGCGCTCACCTTACCCCGGTGACCTTCAGCGGTGACGAAATCGTCATCTGCTCTTGACTGAGGCTAAACTCGTAAGTGACGATTTCGTCAGCACCTTGAAAGGAGGGCGACACATGAGCGACCGGCACGATCCTCATACGGGTCTGCACAGCGAGCAGGGTGCCTTGTCGGGCGAGCACCCGGGGCGGTCCCGCAACCCGATCGTCAAGGTGCACGACCTGGCCTGGCTGGAGTTCCAGAAGCCTGATCTGGAGGGGGCGGAGCTGTTCGCCCAGGCCTTCGGTTTCACGACGACGCTGCGCACCCAGGACGAGCTGCACCTGCGGGGCACCGACCCGGGTTCGCCCTGCGTGCTCATCCGCCGGGGGCCCCGTTCGCGGTTCATCGGGCCCGCCTTCAAGGCCGCGGAGCCGAACGACGTGCTACGGCTCGCGGAGGCGACCGGGAGGACGATGACCTCCCTGCCGGAGAGCCTGGGCGGGGTGACGGTGGATCTGGTCGACCCGAGCGGGGTGCAGGTCCGCGTGGTCGCGGGCACGCACGAGCTTTCCGCGCTGCCCGCGCAGCAGACCTTGACGTTCAACGTCGGGCACGACGTGGCGCGGACGAACGCCACCCAGCGGCCGCCACGGGAGCCGGCCAAGGTGCAGCGCCTCGGTCACGTCGTGCTGCAGACCACCAGATACCTCGAGACGCTCAACTGGTATCTCGAGCACCTGGGCCTGATCGTCAGCGACTTCCTCTACCACCAGGGACAGCGCGAGCGCGGCCCGGTCATGAGTTTCATCCGCTGCGATCTCGGCAGCACGCCCACCGACCACCACACGCTCGCGATGACCCTCGGCCCGGCGAACCGGTACGTGCACTCCGCCTACCAGGTCCCCGACCTCGACTCGCTGGCCGCCGGCGGGGAGCACCTGCTCGACCGGGGCTACCAGCGGTCCTGGGGAATCGGCCGGCACATCCAGGGCAGCCAGATCTTCGACTACTGGCGCGACCCGGACGACTTCCTGGTCGAGCACTTCACCGACGGCGACCTGTTCGACTGCACGCTCGAGCCGGGCTGGGCGCCGATGGCGGCCTCGGGGCTGGCCCAGTGGGGTCCGCCCGCCACCAAGGACTTCCTCGGCATGAGACCCGGCCGGGAATCGCTTCGCGAGCTGCGCGCGGTCGTCGGCGCACTGCGCGAGGACAACGAATTCAACCTCCACCGCCTCCGCGGCCTGATGAGAGCGTTTACCTCATGAGCACCTCCGTACTGCGCACCGCCGACGCCTGGTGGGTGCTCACCCCCACCGGCGCCGCCAAGGTGCAGACCAATGCCACCACCACCGCCGAACTGCTGGCCGACCGGCCGGCGATCCTCGCGGCCGCGACGAGCAGCGACACGGTCCCGGTCGACGACCTTGCCCTGGTCTCCCCGGTGACGGCGCCCTGCCGTGTCGTCGCCCAGATGACGAACTTCGCCTCGCACGTCAAGGACAGCGGCGGAGATCCCGCAACCGTCCCCTTGACCTTCTTCCGCAAGACCTCGGGCTCGATCAGTGGGCCGTTCGCCGACGTGGTCCGCCCCGCCCACGTGCGTCTGCTCGACTACGAGGTGGAGATCGGCCTGGTCTTCGTCCGCGAGATGCCGGTCGGCACGACCGTCACCGACGACAACCTCGCCGACTACATCGCGGGCCTGGTGGTCACCAACGACATCTCGGCACGCGACGTGCAGCTGCCCAAGACCCAGTTCTACGAGGCCAAGTCCTACCCGACCTTCACCCCGGTCGGCCCCGCGCTGGTGCTGCTCGACGCCGACGAACTCAAGCGGTTCATCGACCTCCGGCTGAAGCTGTGGGTCAACGGCGAGCTCCGGCAGGACATGACCGTCGCCGACATGATCTACCGCCCGGCCCAGGCGCTGCAGGCGCTGACCCGCTTCCAGCGGATCGACCCCGGCGACCTGCTGCTGACCGGCACGCCTGTCGGAACCGCCCTCAGCGCGCCGCCGAAGCCGGTCATGTTCCTCGTCTCGCTGCTGCCGCCCGCGGTGAAGTGGAAGATGTTCTTCAAGGGTCAGGCCCGCAACCCCAAGTACCTCCAGGACGGCGACGTCGTCGAGGCCACCATCGCCACCGACGACGGCGCGATCGACCTGGGCCGGCAGCGCACCGTCGTGAGGTACGCCGAATGACCGGGCCGCTGCTGTGGCCGGCCTACGCCACGCCCGCCGACCTGGCCGCCATCGAGGCCGTGCCGCTGGCGGCGCGGGGCCTGCCCGAGTCGACGTACGCGCTGCTCGCGCGAGCGGCGACGCGCTGGCCGGATCGGACGGCGATCAGCGTCCTGCCGGACGCCGCTCACTGGCGTGAGCCGCTGCGCCGTACCTTCGCCGAGCTCCTGGCCGATGTCCACCGGTACGCGAACCTGTTCCACGACCTCGGGGTGCGGCGGAATGACGCGGTCGCCCTGATGGCACCCAACTGCGCCGAGCTGATCACCGCCACGCTGGCCGCGCAACTCGCGGGGATCGCGGTGCCCCTGGGCGGCGGCCTGTCCCGGGAATACCTCGCCGAACTCATCCGGCGCTCCGGAGCCCGCGTGCTGATCACGGCCGGGCCCGACCTCGCGCCAGACACGTGGAACACCGCGCAGTCGCTGGCCCGCGACGGCCTGCTGGACGTGATCCTCGCGCTCCGGCCCACCGGCGCCGCGGGCACCCCGGAGCCGCTGCCGGCCATCGACGGCGTGCGCACCGGGTACCTCGGCGAGCTCGCCGCGGCCATGGATTCCTCCGGCTTCCACGCTGACCCGCCCCGGTCCGCCGATCTGGCCGCGATGTTCCACACCGGCGGCACGACCGGCGTTCCGAAACTTGCCGCGCACACGCACGCCAACGAGGTCACCGACGGGTGGATGCTGGCCGCCAGCGCGCTGTTCGACCAGGAGACCGTGGTCTTCGCGGCCCTTCCGCTGTTCCACGTGAACGCGCTCGTGGTCACCCTGCTCGCGCCCCTGTTCAAGGGGCAGACGGCGGTGTGGGCGGGTCCGCTCGGCTACCGCGACCCGGCACTGTACGGCGCGTTCTGGAAGATCGTCGAGCACTACCGGATCGCCGCCATGAGCGCCGTGCCCACCGTGTACGCCACGCTGGCGCAGTGCCCGGTCGATGCCGACATCAGCAGCCTGCGGTTTCCGATGGTGGGCGCCTCACCGCTGCCCGCCGCGGTCCGGGACAGCTTCCAGGCCCACACCGGGACAGTCCTCGTCGAGGGCTACGGACTCACCGAGGCGACCTGCGCCAGCGCGCGCAGCTTCCCCGACGTGTCGCGGCCGGGTTCGGTCGGGCAGCGCCTGCCCTACCAACGGCTACGGGTGGTCGCCGCGGACGGAACCTGGAGAGACCTACCGCCCGGAGAGACCGGTCTGCTGGCGATCAGCGGACCCACGGTCTTCCCCGGCTACGTCACCGGCCGCGACGGGAACGGCGCGGTCCTGGATGGCCGGGGCAAGCTGGTCGACGGCTGGCTGGACACCGGCGACCTCGCCCGCATCGACGACGACGGCTTCATCTACCTCACGGGCCGGGCCAAGGACCTCATCATCCGCGGCGGGCACAACATCGACCCCGCCATCGTCGAGGACGCGCTGCTGTCGCACCCGCAGGTCACGGCGGCCAGCGCGGTGGGGCGTCCCGACGTCCACGCCGGCGAGGTACCCGTCGCCTACGTGACCCTCGCGCCGGGCGCCACGGTGACCGAGGATGAACTGCGTGACTGGGCGAGCGACCGGGTGCTCGAGCGTACCGCCGCCCCCAAGGCCGTGACGGTCCTCGACGAGCTGCCGGTCACCGCAGTGGGCAAGCTCTACAAGCCCGCGCTGCGCACGGACGCGATCCGTCGGGAGGTCGGTGCCGCGCTGGACAAGGTCCCGGGGGTCCACGAGGTCGGAGCCACGATCAAGGGCAACTCCATCGTGGTGGTCGTGACCGTTTCTCCATCCGCCGACGAGGCGGCCGTCACGGCCATCCTGGGCCGTTATGCCATTGAATGGCGATTGGTGGTTAAGCCATGACGCTCGCTGCGGCCATCCTCGCGGTGCTGCTCGCCCTGATCTTCCTCGCTCTCGGCGCGGCCAAGATCCTCGCCGTGCAACCCATGCGGGAGCTGGCCGCCGAGGCCGGTTTCTCCGTCGCCGCCTATCGCCGCATCGGCCTGCTCGAGGCAGCCGGGGCGATCGGCCTGCTCGTCGGCCTGATCGAGCCGCTGATCGGCACCCTCGCCGGCGCCGGGCTGCTGCTCCTGCTCGGCGGAGCCGTCGTCGTACATCTTCGTAAGGGTGACGGCCCGCGAAAGTACGCCCCGGCCGTCGTCTGCGGACTCCTCGTCGTCGGCTACCTCGCCCTTCATCTCATGGCGGCCCGATGAGGACCGTTCCCGTGGTGATCGTCGGCGCGGGCCCCACCGGGCTCACCGCCGCGACGCTGCTCGCCCAGTACGGCGTCGAGTGCCTGATCCTCGATCGCTGGGAGTCGGTCTACCCCCAGCCCCGCGCGGTCGCCCTCGACGACGAGGTCCACCGCATCCTGGCGCGGCTCGGGCTCCGCGACGCATTCGCCGCGATCTCCCGCCCGCACCGGGGTCTGCGCCTCCTCGACCGGAACATGCGGGTGCTGGCCGAGTTCCAACGCGACACGACGCCGAGCCGGCACGGCTACCCCCAGGGAAGCATGTTCGACCAGCCGGAGTTGGAGGCGATCCTCCGCCGCAACCTCAAGCAGTACGGCACGGTCACCCTCCGCGGCAACGCCGAGGTCACCGCGCTGGCCCAGGACGCGGACGGGGTGCGGGTCGACGTCACCGACACCGCCACGGGTGAGCACGAGTCCGTCCGGGCGGCGTACGTCCTGGGGTGCGACGGCGCCAACAGCCTGACCAGGGCCACCGTCGGCGCGACCATGCAGGATCTGGGCTTCACGCAACGCTGGCTCGTCATCGACGTGGTCACCGAGGCCGACCTCGACCAGTGGGAGGGCGTGCACCAGCTCTCTGACCCGGCCCGCGCCGGCACCTACATGCGGATCGGGAAGACCCGCTATCGCTGGGAGTTCCAGCTGACGCCCGGCGAGACCGCCGACGACTACCGCGACATGGCCCGGCTGCATCCGTTGATCTCGCGGTGGACCGGGGACATCCCCGTCGCGGAGCTGGAGATCGTCCGCCTCGCCGAGTACACCTTCCGCGCGCAGCTCGCCGACCGCTGGCGCGACCGCCGGATGTTCCTGCTCGGCGACGCCGCCCACCTCACCCCACCGTTCATCGGCCAGGGCATGTGTGCCGGGGTGCGCGACGCGATGAACCTGGCCTGGAAACTCGCCGGCGTGCTCGACGGGACCCTGCCCGAAACCGTGCTCGACACCTACCAGATCGAACGCAGGCACCACGCCCGCGCCATGATCAAGCTGGCGAAGTTCATCGGCACCGCGATGACGGCCGGCGGCGAGGTAGGCAACATCATCCGCCGCGCGGTGGCGCCGCGGCTGCACCTGGTGCCGGGCCTCACGGACCTGGCCACGGACAGCCGGACACCCCCGCTGCACCGCTCCGACCTCGTGGTGCGGCCACGGCTGCGCCGCGGCCTCGCCGGCGGGCTGTGCCCGAACGCGATCATCGACGGCGACCGACGTTTCGACGATGTGGCCGCCGGCCGGTTCGCGATCGTCACGTCCATCGAGCCGTCCGCCGCCCAACGGGCCGACATCGAACAGCGCGGAGCAGTTCTGATCGTTGCCCGCCCGGCGAGCGAACTGCACCGATGGTTGGGGACGGGCGCTGCTCGCGCAGCCGTCGTCCGCCCCGACGGCACCGTTCTCCATGCCGGCCGCCGACTGCTTCCCCGGATGATCGATGCTGTCCGCCCACTTGGCGGGTGACCAAAGGGCTCGGACGTTCTGCGGTTGTTGTCAACGGCCCCAGTCCGCAGTTTGGTGATTGAGCACCGCTACCGATGGGAGCGTCGTTACGCTCGCCCCCGGGGGAGAGTCAGGCGACCGCCGCGCTCGGCCTCCTCCGCATCGAAGCCTGGTGGGCCTCGGCCCGAGTGGAAGCGGTGGGCGGTGGTGACATGCGGGTCGCACTGGCACTCGGCGGAGGCGGGGCGCGCGGGTACGCGCACATCGGCGTGATCCAGGTCCTCGAAGAGCACGGGTTGGATATCGCCGGTGTCACCGGTTCATCGATCGGCGCCCTCGTCGGTGGGCTGTACGCGGCGGGCAAGCTTGACGCCTACGTCGACTGGGTACGGACCGTCGGCCACCGCGAGGTGCTGCGCCTGCTCGACCCGGCCGTACACGCGCCAGGCGCATTCCGGGCCGACAAGGTGATGGCCCGGGTCTGCGAGCTGCTCGACGGGGTGCGCATCGAGCAGCTGCCCGTGCCCTTCACGGCGGTCGCGACGGACCTGCTGGCCCGCCGTGCAGTGTGGTTTCAGCATGGCCCGCTGGACATCGCCGTACGTGCTTCCATCGCGCTGCCACCCGTGATCACCCCGATCATCGTCAACGGCCGGCTCCTCGCCGACGGCGGTCTGATGGATCCGCTACCGATGGCGCCAACCACCGCCATACCGGCCGACGCGGTCGTCGCCGTATCCCTCAACGGCACCCGCGCGAGCTCCCATCACGCGGCACCGATCCGGGAGTCAACCGACCTGCACCCGACTCGAGTGCCGTGGAATCAGGTGCGGGGGGACATCCGAGCCCCCGACCGGGACGGCATCGGTACCGGTGTGCCCGACGACGGCGGCCCGGCGAACGACGCCGCCATGGGGACCATCACCACGGAAGACCGCGAACCAGAAGCCCTGCCCGCTGGCTTGCGCGCACTCGACATTGTCAGCCTGTCCCTCGAGGCCGTGGAGGACCTTCTCATCCGGTATCGGCTGGCCGGCCACCCACCGGACCTACTGATCGAAATTCCGACGGACGCCTGCCGCGGCCATGAGTTTCATCGGGCACTCGAGATGATCGAAGTAGGCCGGCGGGCAGCAGGCGACGCACTCGCGTCAGGCGCCTTCGCGCGCTGAGAGCGACGGCTCGTCCGGCGTTGGGCCGGCGCCACGCTGAGGGTCTTCCTGGCCAGCTTCGTGGCTCTGGCCACGCTCGGCGTGCTCATCGTGGTGTCCGCGGCAACCTGCTGATCGACCTGATACCGCTGGTGGGGGCGCCCCTCGGTGCCATCCTCGCGGGCGGTGCCGGCTTCCTGCACTCCCCCACCGCTGGGGTGGTCGTCGTGCTGGTCTTCTTCGTGGTCTACCACTAGCCGGTTTCATTCCCGGACCAACGGGAAGCGGGGATGACATGTCCTCTGATCCGGGCGTAGCGGCGAGGCGCACGCTGGAGCGAGCGCGAGAGTCAATTCAGAAGATCCACCAGGCCGCCATCAGGCACCGGGACCCGAACCTGCACCAACTAGCCGACGAGATCAGCGAGATCGCCCTGACCTTGGGCCACGACGCCGGCCCGGTCCAGGAGTGGCGGCCCTGCCCGGTGTGCGGGGCCGAACCAGGATCGCACTGCCTTCACCAGCCCAGTCATGACATGGTTGACGGGATGCATCCGGAACGCGCCAGGCTATAGAAGGAGATCGTCCGAGTAAGAAAGTAGCCGGTCTGGCCTGAGCGCGAAACCCGCGTCACTGTCCTGTCCGCCCGGCGCGGCGCAGGGTTTCGATGATCGGCGTGAAGGGCTCGTACTCGGCGAACCAGCGCAGACCGTCCGGCATGGAGTCGGTGGGGACGAAACCGCTGCCGCGGAAGGGCAGCAGAACGAGCGGCATGGGCAGGTTGCTCGGGGTCTCGACGCTCTTGCTCACCTGGCCGAGCGCGACGGACAACCAGACGAGCGCGAAGGTCACCACCACCAGAAAGCCGGCGGTGGCCAGCCACGCGCCCGGCTCGGCGGTGGGCCGGAAGCCGACCAGCGGCGCCACGCCGATCACGATCGCCAGGCTGAACACCGCCTGGATCATGCTGCCCAGGACGTGTCCGGTCAGCACCGAGACGCGGGCGATGTGCATGGCGCGGAACCGGGTGATGATGCCCTCGGTCATGTCCATGGCGATCGAGATCGCGGTCCCCTGGACCGTGGCCGTCACGGTCATCAGGATGATCACGGGCGCCACGGTCATCGACAGGTACCGCAGCATGCGCTTGAGGTTGCGGCGCAGCATCGTCCACCGGGGGTGCGGCGGCGACGCGAGGGACTGCCAAGGCGGCGCGGATGCTTGAGCGCGCCCCTGGCCCACCACACGCGCCGGCCCCGTGGTGTTGCCGCGCCTCGGTGTCCCGCTGCCGCCGTTGTTGCGTTTCGCACCTGATCAACGATTCACAGATGAAGCGCCTGTCACATCACGAGGAGAGGCCCGTGCCGACCAACCGGTCACTCGCCAGCACCACCGTGGCCACCGCCTTGGTGGCCGTCGCCGCGACCGTCCGCTCAGGCGGTTGGGAACGATCCGTTGTACGACAAGCAGTGGGGCCTGCGGCAGATCCACGCCGGACGACCTCGCGCCGCGACGGACTGACCCCGGCGAGACGGGGCGAATGAGGATGTTTCTCGCATTAACGTTCAAAGCATTGCGAGCAACCGAAGACGGTGTTTAACTCCTCCCCCGTGTCGGAACACGAAATAACCGATTGGCCGGATAGATCGTGAAACACCAAGCAACGGCAACCACTCCCTTGGTGGACGGACATCACATGACCTGGCGGCAACGGCTGGCCAGATGGCTGGACCCCACGGTCGCGCAATGGGGGGTCGCCGGAGAGCAGGAGTCAACCCGACCGGAGCCGTCGCCGCCGCCGGAGCGCGTCGAGAGTCTGTGGTCGGCGATCTGCGAGCAGTTCGCGCTGCGCATTCTTGCCTCGGCGTACCAGATGGGCAGCCACCTCGAGATCGTCGAGGCCGACGAGCAGGATCCGGAGCGACTCGAGCGGCTCTACCGCATCGATCACGCGAACACCCGTATCCGCCGCCACGCGGAGAACCTGCAGGTTCTGTTGGGCCGACGGGTCGAGGACGCCGATCGGCAGACGGTCGCGTTGGTGGACGTCGTTCGGGCCGCGACGTCGGCTACCGAGCACTACCCGCGAATCCGCGTCGGACATGTGTTGGACCTCGGGGTCGTGGAGTTCGCGGCCGACGACGTGATCCGAGTGCTGACTGAGCTGCTGGACAACGCGACCCGCTTCTCACCGCCCACTTCGTCGGTGACCGTGTCCGCGTTCATCACCGAAGGCGGCAGTGTGCTGCTTCGTGTCGAGGACGCCGGCGTCGGTGTGAGACCCGACCAGCTCCCGGGACTCAACGCGATGTTGGCCGGTACCGCCTCCGCGCCCGTTGCGGACAACCCGGCAGCCCATCTGGGACTTGTCGTCGTTTCGTACCTGGCCCGCGCCCATCACCTGCGCGTTGCTCTGACCAACCGGCCCTCGGGCGGTACGACCGCGACCGTGCTGGTTCCCGCGCCGCTACTGTCCGAGATGGCGCCTGCGCCCGGACCGGGAGCCGCACCGCCGCCGCCTTCGCACACGGGACGTCCGGCGGGCGCGGCCCCTCGCGCGCCGATTCAATCTGGTCAGGCGAATACGCCGATGCCGGAGCCCCACGCCGGCGCACATGCTCCCACCGCCCGCCTGACGCTGGTCCATGCTCAGCCAACCGGCGACGGCTACCGCGCCTCAGCGCCTCAGTCGGCTGCCAGCAGCGCCGGCCTTCCTCGCCGCGTACGCGAGAGTGTGCGCGACGACGGCCGCTCGGGCGGCGGACGACAACCGCAGAATTCCGATCCGACACCGTGGCGCCGGTCATCGTCGGATCAGAACACCTGGCCCGATGAGACGGCCGCCTTCGCCGCCGGTATCGCCGATGCGCAACCAACCGTGAAACCCGGAGGACACCTGCCATGACTCACCCCACCGGCGGTAGCGGCGGACCGCAAGCAGCCGCGTCGGGCCATCAGGACTTCACATGGCTGGTGCGCCAGTTCGCCGACGACGTGCCGGGCGTGACCCACGCCTTGATCGTGTCCCTCGATGGGCTGCAGCTCGCCGCCTCCCGCGAGGTCACCCGCGACCTGGGCGATCAGCTTGCCGCGTTGACTGCGGGGCTGCTCAGTATGGCCGACCGCAGCGCAGACCTGCTCGATCTTGGCCCGTCCGAGTATCTGACGGTTCGGCTGCCGCGCGGGCACCTCATGTTCATGCGGGTCGGCGAGTACGCGGGCCTCACCGTGGCCGCTGCCGCCGGCTGCGACCTGCGGATCGTGTCGTACCGCATGGCGCAGTTCGTCGGCGCCGTCGGGCACGTCCTGACCCCGCAGGTCCGCCACGATCTGCACCGCCACACCGTCAGCCAGCCGTCCCGCTGAGTGGCCAGAGCCAAGGGAGCGAACGTGCCCACCACCTACTGGAAGGTGCGGCCCTACGTGTTGACCGCGGGGCGCGCCCGGACCCGGCAGCATCTGCTGGTGCACACCCTGGTGTCGGTGCCGTTCTACGACGCGGTCTTCGCCTCGGGTCTGCTGCCGGAAGCGCGCTCACTGTACGAGCAGGCCAGGCAAACGAGGTCGGTTGCCGAACTGTCGGCGGTATGCGGCATGTCGCTGGGCGTGACACGGGTCGTGGTTGACGACCTTGCCGCCACCGATCGGCTGCAGATCCACGGCGGCCACCACACCACCCCGTCTGATCTTCACCTCCTGGAGAGACTGCGCGATGGCCTCCGCCAGCTTGCCTGACAGCCCTCTGCTGACCTCGGCGAAGATCGTCATCGCTGGCGGTTTCGGCGTCGGCAAGACGACCTGTGTCCAGTCCATCTCGGAAATCGCCCCGATCAACACCGAGGCGTGGATGACGGCGGCGAGCGAGACGGTGGACCGGCTGGACCCGGGAATCGACAAGACGACCACGACCGTGGCGATGGACTTCGGCCGGCTCACGATCGGCTCGGACCTTGTCCTGTACCTGTTCGGCACGCCCGGTCAACCGCGGTTCTGGCCGATGTGGGACGACCTGTGCCGTGGCGCGGTCGGCGCACTGGTCCTGGCCGACACCCGGAACCTGCAGGCATCGTTCCCCGCGGTCAACTACTTCGAGCAGGACAGCGACGTGCCGTTCGTGGTCTGCGTCAACCTCTTCGACGGCGTGCTGACGCATCCCTTGGAGGACATCCGTGCCGCCCTCATGCTGTCCGCCGAGGTTCCGCTGATCACCTGCGACGTCCGCGACCCGTCGTCGGCGGCGCAGGCGCTGTTGGCGGTCGTCGAACAAGCCATGGCACGCACCACCGGCTCGATCCCGGGCGCGCTCGCGGCCCGGTAGCTCAACCACCCTGGAGGCACCAATGCGGAAGATTCTGATCGTGGGGGCCGGACAGTCCGGACTGCAACTCGGGCTGAGCCTGCTCGCCGAAGGGTACGACGTGACCATCATGTCGGCCCGTACTCCGGATGAGATCCGCCGTGGCTGGGTGATGAGCACCCAGGCCATGTTCGCCGCCGCGCTGGACACCGAGCGCCAGTACGGGCTGGACCTCTGGCAGGAGCAGGCACCGCGCATCGAGGGGCTGCACGTATCCCTGTCCGCCCCACCCGGCGAACGGGCGCTGCGCATCCCCTGCCCTCTGGATCGCTACGCGCAGAGCACCGACCAGCGCCTGAAGATGGCCGCCTGGCTGGATCTGTTCGAACAGCGCGGCGGCACCGTGCACTACCAGGGTGTGACGACCGCCGACCTGGACGGCCTGACCAGGCTCAGCCGCTACGATCTGACCATTGTCGCCGCTGGCAAGGGCGACCTCGTGGGCGTCTTCGACCGCGACCCACAGCGGTCGGTGCACACCGCACCTCAGCGAGGACTCGCCGTCGCCTACGTGTACGGCATGACTCCGGACCCGCTGTGGCCGGTCCCGCATGTCAGCTTCAACGCGGTCCCGGGGCTCGGGGAACTTTTCGTCATCCCCGCACTGACCCTCTCCGGTCCCTGCGAGATCCTCTTCTGGGAAGCCGTGCCCGACGGCCCGCTCGACCTGTGGAAAGACCGGCGGGACCCGGCCGAGCATCTCAAGCTCACCCTCGAGCTGGCGCGGCAGTACACCCCATGGGTCTACGACCGGTGCGCCGGCGTGGAGCTGACGGACGGGCGGGCCACCCTGTCCGGCCGATACACGCCGACGGTGCGCCAGCCCGTGGCGGCGCTGCCCTCCGGCGGCTTCGTCCTGGGCATGGCCGACGTCGTAGTGGCCAACGACCCCATCACCGGCCAGGGCAGCAACACCGCCGCGAAGTGCGCCTCCTCGTACCTCGGATCGATCCTGGAACGAGGAGACCAACCGTTCGACCAACAATGGATGACGCAGACGTTCGAACGGTTCTGGGAAAGCGCCGGGCGGGCCGTGACGGCCTGGACCAACGCCATGCTCCAGCCATTGCCCCCGCACGTGCAGCAGATCCTCGGCGCCGCCTCCACGAACCCCACCATCGCCCGCCGGTTCGCCAACGGCTTCTCCGACCCCAACGACTTCCAGAACTGGTTCATGACACCCGGTGCCGCGGACAACTACCTGGCCGCACTCGCCGCCAACTGAGCCGCCGACCGCAACCATCACCCGCGGGCAATCGTCTCCTGCGGAGGTCACGGCGGCCGTCGACCGGGTTGGTCGTCCCAGCCGAAGTGGCATCGACACCCGGCCCAGTCCGACGCCACGGTATGCAGATCGCAGTGATCCTCGTGTCGAAGGGTGACGGGCTGACCGCTTCAGGGCACAATCGGTGAACGTTGATGGGCGAGAGCGGACGAGCCGGGAGGTGCCCCGATGCCATGTCGCGGCCGACGACTCGCCCAGACGACGGTGCGGGCGATGCTCGTGCTCGGCGGTGTCATCGTCAGCTGGGGCGCCTACGAGGCGATCACGCACGAGCCCGCCCAGGCCGCCGAGAGTCCTCGCCCGGGCATCCTCGACACCCTGCTCGATGACACCGGAGCGGTGGTCGACGGGGTCCTCTCGGCCCCGCCCGCCTCGCCTGCCCGGTCGACGACGATCGACCCCAGCCCGGACGAGACCGGGGCGGTGCGCGAGCCGGCGCCCGCGTCTCCCGAGGCAGCCGCCGCATGGATCCCGCGTCGCGCAGAGCCCGACCCGGCCGTCCGGACACCGCCCGCTGACCTCGCGACGCGGGCGCCTCGCGCGGTGGACCGGAGGGCCGGTACAGGATGGGCGGGGGTCGTCGAGGCCGTCGGGCCGGTGACGCGTCCAACGGTGGACGCGGCACCCCAGAGGATCTCCAAAACGAAGCTGCGGAAACCCGCTGACGCCGCTCCTCGGCCGGTGGCCGAACCGATCGTCGAGAAACTACCCCCGGTCCGCGGCCTGACCCGGCCGATCCTCCGCGACCCGGCGAATCCGGTGGTCCCGCCCGCCGGGTCGGTCGAACCGCCCGGGCCTGCCCCGGCAGTGGCCGTCACCATCACTCCAGGCCCTGTCGCGCAATTCCTCGGAGCATGTGCGACCCAGACACACCCGCAAGCTGTCTCGCCCCTGGCGCACCACACCGTGCCGGGGACAGGTGCGAAACCGGCCGGCGGCGTTGCCGCTGACCCGGATCGTGGCCCCACGGGCGTCCCTGGGAGCCCCTCCGGTGGCCACACACCCGTCCCGTCCGGCAACGCCATCAGCTCCGTCTCCTCTGGCGCTGGTACGGCCATGGCCACCGAAACCTGGCCGCATTCGTGGACGCCGGATCTGGTGTCCCAGCGTTGCCCTTCGTCTCGGTGCGGCGCGTTCACCGGACGATCGCCGCAGCCCGATACCAGACCGGCCTGACGTCACCTCCTGCCAGTACGGCTGACCCAGATGGGGACCGCCGCCGGCGGCATCCCGGTCGCGGCGCATCGCCACAGCTGTGGTCAGACGACGCAGCTTCATGGTGGCGCCACCGCCCGGTGAACCCGCTGTCCCGCGCACATCAGCTCGGCCCGATCGCCGTGGTGCCGACGTCCAAGTGACGCGACAGCAGGCCGCGGACTGACCGCCCGCCCCCGGCGGGGGCCGGCTGACCTGACTACACACCATCGCCCGGCTGTAAGGGCAGCACCCGCCGACCGGGCGACCACGGCTGATCCACGGGAGTCTTCATGCCAACCACCCCACCCACGGCCCACGCCCGCTGGTGCGACAGCGACCTGGTCGCCGGCCTCGTCGCCGATTCCCTGCACACCTCGCCGATCGGCGCGTGGCTCGTGCCCGATCACGACCAGCGGCGAGCCATACTCACCGCCGTTGCCCGCATCTGGGTCGAGCACGCCCTCCTCTTCGGCGAGGTCTTCCTGTTCGCTGACCGGTCCGCCGCCGCCGTCTGGTTCCACCGCTACCGCCCGATCCCGCCGCCGGCCAGCTACCGCCAACAGCTCGCCGCCGCCTGCGGCGACCACCTCGACCGTTTCCGATGCCTCGACCTGGTCCTCAAGTCCCACCGTCCCGCCGAGGCTCATAACCACCTGGCGATCCTTGCGGTCCCGCCGGGCGCCTCCCACGCCGCTCGTACGTCCGGCCTACTCACCCGCTGCCTCGCCCGGATGGATCACCTGGTGCTTCCCACCTACGCGGAGGTCGCAACAACCGCCGAGGCTTCGCTGTACACCCGGCACGGCTACATCGCCCGTGATCCCTTCAACCTCCCCGACGGCATCACCATCCGCCCGCTGTGGCGCGAAGCGGCAGGACGATCCGCGGCCCCCGGAATGAGACCGTCCAACGCCCGACCAGGAGGGGGATCGGAAGAGCGGCGAGCAACGGCGACGTAAGCCGCGCCGCGCTCGCCGGGTGTGGCGATCGCCGCTGCTCACGCCGCCGGTCTGGCTCGAAGGACCGGCCCGGGAGCGGACTACAGCCACCTCCCTCCCGCGACGCGGTGGGCCACACCCGGGAGATCAGATGGCGATGGCCTTGGCGACCCGCCACTGCCCGTCGACCGTGACCAGGGTGAGCACCACCCGGTTCTGGTCGACCTTCTCCCCCGCCGTGTTCACGTTGCGCCGGTACTGGTTGAGGTACACCAGCAGTTCGACGCGCTCGGTGGTCGCACTCACCACACCGGTCGAGGACACCTCGGCCGCCACGACCGCCTGTTGCTTGGTGGCGGTCTCCCTGAGTGCCGCGGTGGTCTGCGCGTACTCCTTCTCGAAGTCGCCGGTGGCGAAGGTACGGCCGTTGGCGATGCTGTCGTCGAAGGTGCGGTAGTCGTAGGAGAAGATTGCCTTGGCCGCGGCCGGTGCGGTGGCCAGGGCTTGTCGTACGGCCGCGTCCCGTTGCGCCGCACGGTGGTCGCCGGACCAGGCGAGGCCGGTGACGGCAGCCGTCAGCACGATGGCGACGGTCAGCGCCGGGATCAGCCCGATCCGGGTGGTGCGCCGCCAGGGGATGCGCGGCCGACGCGCGAATTCGACCAGGGTACCCACGGGTTCTCCCTCTCTCATCCGACGAACTGCAGGCGGGACACCAGCCACCGGCCGGAGTCCCCGTCGTGGACCAGATCCGCCTGGATCCGGTAGTGCGACGGCCGTCCCTGCGGTGCCTTGACGTTCTTGACGGTGGCGTCGACGGCCACCAGCACGACCGCTCGACGGCGATCCCCGGAGACCAGCCCGGCCCGCAGCACCGTCCCGCGCGAGTCGACCTTGTTCTCCACCACCGCGGCCCGGACCTGCGACTGACCTCGCGTGAACTCCTCCTTGAAGTCGCCGGTGGCGCCGTCGATGATCCGCTGCATGTCCCGGTCGACGCTGCCCGCGCTGACCGAGACGAAGTTGACGCTGGCCTGCTTGGCGGCGGCGAGGGCGGCCTGGCGGGCCTGGTCGGTGGCGCGGTCGGCGTACCACCGGTGACCGGTCACGCCCGCCGCCGCGAGGATCGCGACGAGCACGGCTACCAGGAGGACGGCCAACGGCCGCCGGCGCGGCCCTGCCGTGGCCGGGACGCCGGCGCGCCAGTCGTCGGCGTCCTCCTGCGGCGGGCCGTCCACGCTCGCCGGGTCGTCTCCGGCCGTCGGGTCGTCGAGCTCCGCCGGGTCCTCGACCGGCTCCCGGTCGAGCCGCTCCAGCAGCTCCTCGATCGGCTCCGCGGGCTCGGGAAGCTGGCGGGGGACGATGCGCCGCTGCGCCACCCGTCCGGGCACCCCCGCCTTCGCTCCCTTGATCACTTTCAGCGTGTGGTCCCTGCGAGCCTGCACCGCCACCTCCTCCTTCGCGCCGGTCACGGGGTCACCCCGGCGAGCAGCAACTGCTTCCATGACTGGTCCCCGGCCGTGCGGGCCTGGCCGCCGGTCCCGCCGAACTGCAGCGGTCGACCGTCGGCGCCGAGCACCAGGCCGGTCGCCGGGTCGTACCCGGTGGTTCCGGCCGCGAGGGGCGGTGTGGCACCGGACCCGGCCGGGCCGGGGGCGGGTTCGCGGCCACCTGGCCGGGGGGCGTTGGCCGCGCCGCGCACGCTGGAGCCCGCCGCCCGCTCCCCCGCGGCGCACGTCGTTCCGCCGCCCCGGTACACGCAGGACGGCGGGTCATTCGCGTTGAGGACGAGACCGAGGTGGGCGGTGCCGTCACCCGGGGTGACCGTGAAACCGCCGGCGACGGCTATCGGGTACACCACCAGGAGCTGCTCGATGCCGGGCAGCCGCCGGGCGGCGATGCCGTTGACGGTCACCAGGTTGCCGAGCAGGGTGCCGATCGCCGGATCCAGCCCGCGCAGCAGGGCGACCAGTTCGCGCCCGGCCGGCGGTCCGGCGGCGAGCAGCCGGCGCAGGTCGGGGTCGGCGGCGCGGACGGTGACCGCGAGCTTGGCCAGCCCCGCCGCCCAGCGGCGCAGCGCCTCGGCCGACTCCGCCTGGGTGGTGAGCACGGTACGTCCGTCGTTGATCAGCGCAAGCGTCTCCGGCAGCCGGGTGGACGCCTCGGCCAGCAGCGCGTCGCCGGCGTCGAGGATCCGGGCCAGCACCGCCTCGTTGCCCTCGAACGCCGTGCCGAGTTCGGTGATCAGGACGCTCAGGTCCTCCGGATCGACGGAGCGGACCAGGGCGTCGAGGTTGGCCAGGAGCAGCTCCGGGGCGAGCGGGACGCCGGACCGGTCGGCCGGGATCATCGCGCCGTCGCCGAGGTACGGCCCGCTGTCGCGCTCGGGGCGCAGGTCCACGTACTGCTCGCCGACGGCGGAGCGCTGGGCCACCACGGCGCGCAGGTCGTCGGGCACCCGGACGTCGCGTCGCAGCCGCAGGTCGGCGCGGACCCCGTCGCCGCGCAGCCCCACGGCGGTGACCCGGCCGACCGGAACCCCGCGGTAGGTGACGGGGGCGTTGGGGAAGATCCCGCCCGCGCGGGCGAGTTCCAGGTGGACCAGGTAGCTTCCGCCGAACAGCCGGTCACCCAGCCCGACGTAGCGGATCCCGACGTAGCCGACGCCGAGGATGCTCACCAGCACGAACGCCAGGACCTGCAGTTTCGCGGTACGTCCGATCATGGAATCAGTCCCTCTCCGAGGACGTCCGGCAGTCCACCGATCTGTCCGGTCACCGCACCGGTCACCGGCAGCACGCACTGCGCCGACAGAACGGTGCCGGCGGGCAGTTGGGTCCCGGCGGGGAAGGCGGTGCCCGGCGGCACCAGTCCCTTCGGCAGGATCAGACCGCCGACGGGCACCGTCGAACCGGGCTTGAGCAGGACACAGCCCTTCGGCAGCAGGCAGTCCGTCGGCGGTGTCCAGATCGCCGGGAAGTGGTCCGGGTCGGGCAGACACCCCACGATCGGCAGGTCGGGCAGTGCAGGGGACCCGGCGCCCGGTCGCGGTGCGATAGGTGCCGGGCCACCGGCCCTGGGCGGTGCGGCCGGGGTGGGCGCTTTCGGCGACGCGGCCCGGCGTGCCGGTGCGGGGGCCGCGGCAACCAGGTTCGCCAGGATCGAGGCCGAGTCGAGATCGGCGGTGACGGACAGATTGACGAAGTCGCCGACGATCGCGCCGGTGACGTTCGGCGGGAACGGGAACGACAGCATGAAGTCCAGCGACTTCGGCAGGTCGTCGCCGGCGCGTACCAGCTGATCCAGGATCGGTTGCAGCGCCCGGAGGTCGGCCAGCGTGTCGTCCCGGCTGCGGTTGACGACCCTGGTGCCGACCTGGCCGAGCCGGCCCAGGGCGGTCAGCGCCTCGGTCAGTTGGGCGCGCTGCCGGGCCAGCACGGTCAGTCCGGGGGCGACGGAGTCCACCGCCTCGCCGAGCGTCCGCTTCTGCCGGTCGAGCCGGCCACTCAGCCGGTCGAGGGCGTCGAGGGCGCGGACCATGTCGGCCTTCTGCTTGTCCAGCCCACCGATGAACTCGTCGAGCTGTCCCAGCGCATCGCGGACGGCGGGTTCCCGGCCGTCGAGGGCGGCGCCGAGTTCCTGGTTGATTGTCCGCAGCTGGGCCAGGCCGCCTCCGTTGAGCAGCAACCCGAGGGCGGCGAGGACCTCTTCCACCTCGGCGCTGCGGGCGGTACGGGACAGTGGGATGACGTCGCCGTCGGCGAGTCGGGTGCTCGTCGGGGCGGTGGGTGGCGCCGCGAGGGTCACGTACTTCTCGCCGAGCAGGCTGCTCTGCCGCACGGCGGCGGTGGCGTTGGCGGGCAGGCGTACGTCAGCGCCGACGCGCAGGGTGACCCGGGCGGTCCAGCCGGCGAGGGAGATCCTCTCGACGCTGCCGACGGTCACGTCGTCGACCTTGACCGCGGCCCGCGGCACCAGGTCCAGCACGTCGCTGAACTCGGCGGTGACGGCGTATCCGTCGCCCTTGGGGGCGGCGCCGGGCAGCGGCAGGCCGGCCAGGTCGGGCAGACCGCACCCGGCGGGGAGCAGGGCCACCAGGACCGCGCCGGCCAGGGCGCGCAGTGTCCGGGCGGTCATGAGACGCCCCGCAGGATGCCCCCGAGGGTGGGGTCGCTGGTGATGCCGGAGCCGCCCGGCGCCTGGTCGGGGATCGACGCACCGGGGGAGCTGACAGGAGGTCCCGGTGAGGACCCGCCGGTCGCCGGGGCGCCGGGCGGCAGCTTGAGCAGCTTGCGCAGCTGGTCGGTCATGGGCAGTCCGCGCGAGTGCAGGGTCTGCGCGAGTGCCAGGCACTTCGCGGGCACCTGCGCCGCGGGAAGCTGGTCCACCATCAACGAGCAGGCGAAGCCCGCGGGGTCGTACGGACCGAGTGCGTTGTCCCGGGTGTCCAGAGTGCCGGAACGGGGGTTGTAGGCGAGGTTGAGGTTGTTCAGCGTGAGCGGGGCGACGTCGAGAATGTCGATGACCGCCTGCTGTTGGCGGACCAGCACGCCGGTGATGTCGGTCAGGGCCGCGACGTTGGAGGTCAACGCCGCGCGGTTCTGTTTGACGAAGGTGGTGACCTCGGCCAGCGCGGCGGCGAGGTTGTGCAGCGCCGCGGCCAGTTCGTCACGCTCTCCGGCGAGCTGTTCGGCGACGTCGGCGAGCTGCTGGTTGAAGGTGCGTACCTGCTGGTCGCTGCGGGCCAGCGCGGTGGTGAAGCGTTGCAGGTTGGCGACGGAGCCGAAGAGGTCCTGCCGGCCGTCGGAGAGGGTGGTCAGGGCCCGGGACAGCCCGTCGAGGGTGTCGTGCAGGTTCTGGCCGTTGCCCTCGAGGTTGGCCCGGCCGGTAGCGACCAGGTCGGACAGCGCCCCGTCGCGGTTGGCGCCCTGCGGGCCGAGCGTGCGGTTGAACTCGTCGAGGGCCTGGTAGATGTCGTCGACCTCCATCGGTGCGGCGGTGCGTGCCAGCGGTATCTCCGCGCGGTCGGCGAGTGCGGCGCCGCCGGCGTAGGCGGGGGTGAGCTGCACGTACCGGTCGCTGACCACGCTGGGCGGGACGATGAGCGCCTGCGCGTCGGCGGGCACGGAGACCGCTGCGTCGTAGCGCATCGTGACCTTGACCGATCGGCCCTGCGGGGTCACCGCGACCACCTCGCCCACGCGTACGCCCAGCACCCGCACATCCGATCCCGGGTATACGCCGACGGCTCTGGTGAACCAGGCCACCACCTGTCGTGGGGGTGTGCCGTGGCGCAGGACGACCACGCCTGCGGCGACCGCGACCAGCAGGGCCGTGGCGACGGCGAGGGCTCGTCGCCAGCGCCGGATGGTCCCGGGCATCAGCGGCCTCCGGTGGTGGGTTGGTACGGCTGGAGCAGCCCGGACACGTACGAGTCGAACCAGCGGCCGTTGCCCACCACGTTGGCGAACGCGGTGACGAACGGGCCCATCCGCTGGATGGTCTTCTCCAGGTCGTCCCGGTTGCGCTGCAGGATGGCGACCACCTCACGTAGCTCGCGCAGCGCGGGTCCGAGCTGCGCACGGTTGTCGGTGATCAATCCGGAGAGCTGGGTGGCGAGCTCGTCGGTGCCGACGAGGAGCCTGTGGATGGCGTCGCGGCGGCGGCTCACCTCGGTCAGCAGCGCCTCGCCGTCGCTGATCAGCTTGCGGAACTCCTCGTCGCGGGTGGCGAGCACCGACGTGACGTCACGGGCCCGGGCGAGCAGGGCCCGCAGTTCGGCGTCGCGGCTGGCGACGGTACGGGAGAGCCGGGAGAGCCCGACCAGGGAGGCGTTGACGCTGCCGGGGGTGTCGGCGAAGGCCTGCGACAGGGTGGTGAAGGCGGCGGCGAGCTGGTCCGTGTCGACCTTGTCGAGGGTGTCGGCGAGCCCGGTGACGGCCTGCACCACGTCGAACGGCGCCGCGGTGCGGGCGAGTGGGATCTCCCCGCCCTCGCGCAGCCGCCCCGGCCCGGCCGGCGACAGGGCGAGGTACTTCTGGCCCAGCACGGTCTTGATCCGGATCGTGGCGCCGGTCCGGGTGCCGAGGCGGACGCTGTCGTCGTCCACCCGGAACCGGACCCGTACGTGCGGCGCGACGTCGCGGTCGAGTTCCACGGCGGTCACCTTGCCGACCCGCACTCCGGCGACGCGCACCTCGTTGCCGCTGGCGAGGCCGCTGGCGTCGTGGAAGGCCGCCTGGTACGAACGTCCGGTCAGCGCGGCGAGCCGGTCGAGCTGGAAGGCGCCCAGCAGCGCCGCCACGATCAGCACCAGCCCGATCGTGCCGACGACCACGGGATTGCGTTCGCGGAACGGTGTCATTGGCTGCCTCCGGTGGCACAGCGGGCGGCCGAGGCGCTGAAGGCGGGCAGGTCGAGCGGTGCCCGGCCGGCCACCGCCACGTTGCCGTCGAAGTCGCAGAGGTAGAAGTTGAACCACGATCCGGAGGAGGCGACGCGGGTCAGTGCGTCGTACCGCTGCGGCATCCGCCCGAGCGTGCTGTCGATGACGGCCGCGTTGCGGTTGAGGTTGCCGGCGAGGTCGCCCAGGGCGCGCACGTCGGCGGCGAGCGGTGGGCGGGCGTCGCGCAGCAGCGCGGACGTGGCGGTGGTGAGGTCGGCGATGCTGACCAGCGACTCGCCGATGGCGGTACGGTCGGCCGAGAGACCGGAGACGAACTGCTGCAACTGGCTGATGCTCTGGTCCAGGTTGCGGTCCCGTTCGGCCAGCGTGCCCAGGACGCCGTTGAGGTTGGTGATGACCCGTCCGATCACGGCGTCCCGGTCGGCGAGGGTGTTGGTGAGGGAGGCGGTCCGTTGCAGCAGGCTGGTCACGGTGCCGCCCTCGCCCTGCAACACCTGGGTGATCTCGTAGGCGAGCTTGTTCACGTCGTCCGGGTTCAGCGCGGTGAACAGCGGCCGGAAGCCGTTGAACAGCACGGTGAGGTCCAGTGCCGGCATGGTCTGGTCGAGCGGGATGAGGCCGTCCGGCCGCAGTGGCCGCCCCTCCCCCGGGCCCTCGGTCAGTGCCACGTACCGCTGGCCCACCAGGTTGCGGTAGCGGATCTTGGCGCGGACGCTGGTGGCCACCGGCACGTCGGGGGTGACGGTGAAGGCGACCTCCGCGACGGTGTCGTCGACCACGGTGATCCGGCTGACCCGGCCGACCTTGACTCCGGCGACGCGGATGTCGTCTCCCGGGAGCAGTCCGGTCACGTCGGTGAACCGGGCGCGGTAGGTGACGCCGCCCGGCGGGAAGGCACCGAGGGTCTGGGCGAGCAGTGCGGTCAGCAGCAGTGTCACCGCGGCGAAGGCCGCCAGCTTCAGCACGGGTGCCCACGTCTTGGCGCTCATCGGGCGTTCACCACCCCGCCGCGGAGCAGGGGCCCCCAGAGCAGGACCGCGATGTCGGGGACCTCCGCCGGTGGGATGCCGGTGACGGCCCCGACGAGGGGCTTGACCAGGGCGCGCTCCTCACCCGTGCCGGCCTGGCCCATCGTCGGGGAGCCGCCGGTGGGCGAGGTCGCCGGCGTGCCGACGACGAGGGGGGTACGGGGGCGGGCGCCCCGGTAGTCGTACCCGTCGTTGACGGGCACCTCAGGTGCCGGCTGCGCGGGGCGCGGCAGGCCATGGCACTGCGGGCCGTTGTGCGCGCCGTAGACCGGCTCGTCGCGGCCCTTCTCGTACCTGCCGCCGTCGCGGGTGACCTCCAGGGTGATGTGCATCCGGCCGCCGGCGAAGACCTCCTCGACCCGGGGTTGCAGGGCGACCAGTCCGCTCATCAGGCAGGGGTACTCGGGGGCGTACGTGGCCAGCAGTTGCAGCACTGGTCGGCTCACCTCGCCGAGCGTGATGAGCTGGTCGCCGTGTCGGCCGAGGAAGCCCGTGGTGACATCGGCGGTGTCGGTGGTGTCGGCCAGGAACGCCGCCAGCTGCTGACCCTGGTCGGTGACGGTGCGGGCGGTGACGGTCACGTCGCGCAGCAGGGCGAGCAGGTCGGGCAGCGCGACGTCGTAGCCGTCGAGCACGACGGCCA
Organism: Micromonospora lacuserhaii; assembly: GCF_036902735.1. NCBI lineage: Bacteria > Bacillati > Actinomycetota > Actinomycetes > Micromonosporales > Micromonosporaceae > Micromonospora > Micromonospora lacuserhaii. The sequence goes on from NZ_JBAKHO010000002.1 coordinate 235,634, forward strand.
GCTTCCGGACGTCCTCGGCGATGGTGGGCATCGCCGGGTTGAGCTGTTTGAGGTACTCGTCGAGCCGGACCACGTTCGCGCCGAGCCGGTCGCCGCGTCCCTCCAACGCGGTCGAGATGGCGCCCAGGGTCGCGGCGAGCTGGTCGGGCCGGACCGCCTGCAGCAGTGGCAGCGCCTGGTCGAGGACCCGTTCCAGCTCCACCGCGGTGCGGCTGCGGTCCTGGGTGATCACGGCGCCGTTGCGGATCGGCGGGGCGGCGTCGCGGCCGGGCGGGGGAACGAGTTCGACGTACCGTTCGCCGAAAAGGGTCTTGGGCAGCAGTCGCGCGCCGACGTCGGCGGGGATCCGGGGCGTGGTGCGCGGATCGAGGGCCAGCCGGATGGTGGCGCCGCTGCCCTCGGTGCCGACCGAGCGCACCTCGCCGACGACGACCCCGCGTACCTTGACGTCGGCGCCCTGGCTGAGCTGCAGGCCGGTCCGGTCGGCGCGCAGGGTGACCCAGGCGACCGGGGTGAACGCCTTGCGGTACTGCAGGACGGACGCGGTCAGCGCCGCGGTCAGCACGACGATGAACACGATGCCGAGGATGCGATGTCTCATGGTCACCCCGCGATCCGGACGGTGGTGGTCGCGCCCCAGATGGCGAGCGACAGGAAGAAGTCGACGATGTTGACCGCGACGATGGCGAGCCGGACGGCCCGGCCGACCGCGACGCCGACGGCGGCGGGCCCGCCCTTGGCGGTGTAGCCGTAGTAGCAGTGCACCAGCACCACGATCACGCTGAAGACCAGCACCTTGAAGAAGGACCAGAGCACGTCGCCGGGGGGCAGGAAGAGGTGGAAGTAGTAGTCGTAGGTGCCGGCGGACTGTCCGAAGTAGGAGACGGCGATGGTACGAGTGGCGAGGTAGCTGGTGAGCAGCCCGACCACGTACAGCGGGACCACCGCGACGAGGCCGGCGATCATGCGGGTGGTCACCAGGAAGGGCAGGGACGGCACGCCCATCACCTCCAGGGCGTCCACCTCCTCGGAGATCCGCATCGCGCCGAGCTGGGCGGTGAAGCCGCAACCGACGGTGGCAGACAGGGCCAGCGCCGCCACCAGCGGGGAGATCTCCCGGGTGTTGAAGTACGCCGAGACGAAACCGGTGAACGCGCTGCTACCGATCTGGTTGAGCGCCTGGTAGCCCTGCAGCCCGACCTCGGTGCCGGTGAAGAAGGTCAGGAAGCAGATGACGCCGACGGTGCCACCGAGCACGGCGAGCGCGCCGGAACCGAAGCTCACCTCGGCCAGCAGCCGTAGCACCTCGCGCTTGTACCGACGCACGGTGCGCGGCGCCCAGGCGAACGCGCGCAGGTAGAAGGCGAGCTGACCGCCGAGGTCGTCGAGTTGACGTAGCACCGCCATCTCAGCTTCCCTTCTGCGGGACGACCTGGAAGTACATGGCCGTGACGATGAAGTTCAGTGCGAACAGCAGCATGAAGGTGATCACCACGCTCTGGTTGACCGCGTCGCCGACCCCTTTCGGGCCGCCCTTGGCGGTCATTCCCTTGTAGGAGGCCACCAGTGCGGCGGCGGCGCCGAAGAGCAACGCTTTGACCTCGCCCACCAGCAGGTCGGGCAGTTGCCCCAGGGCCTGGAAGCTGGCCAGGTACGCCCCGGGCGTGCCGCCCTGAAGGACCACGTTGAACAGATAGCCACCGCTGACGCCGACGACGCTGACCAGGCCGTTGAGCAGGACGGCGACCAGCATCGAGGCGAGCACGCGCGGCACCACGAGGCGGTGGATCGGGTCGATGCCCAGCACCTGCATCGCGTCCAGCTCCTCACGGATCTTGCGGGAGCCCAGATCGGCGCAGATCGCCGAGCCGCCGGCGCCGGCGATGATCAGCGCGGTGACGATCGGGCCTGCCTCGCGGACCACCGCGAGCACCGACGCGGCGCCGGTGAAGGACTGCGCGCCGAGCTGGCGGACCAGCGAGCCGAGTTGCAACGCGATGACCGCGCCGAAGGGGATGGAGACGAGTGCGGCCGGCAGGATCGACACCGAGCTGATGAACCAGGCCTGCTGGACGAACTCGCGTACCTGCACCGGCCGGCGGCCCAGGCCGCGCAGCGTGTCCAGGCAGAACGCGAAGAACTCGCCGGTGGCGCGGACGGCGCTGACCGGGGCGCTCACCGGAGCACCTCGCGGTGGTGCTGGCCGCCGGCCGGACGCGGGCCCAGCCCGCTGGTCGACAGCCCCTCGAAGGAGCCGGGCGGCGGGGTGACGTCGTTGTCCCGGCACCACTGCCCCGGTGGCCGCTCGGCCTGCCGTGGCAGCCCGTCCGAGGGCGGTAGTTGCAGCGGGATGGGCGGCAGCGGGGGCAGTTCCACGCCGGCGTCCGCCTCGGCGCGCAGCTCCTCGGCGTCCTTCTCCTCGGCCATGCCGATCGGGCCGATCCGCTGGGCGTTGAGGAACTGTCGCACCACCGGCTCGGTGCTGGACAGCAGCATCTCCCGCGGCCCGAACATGGCCAGGTGCCCGTGGTAGATCAGCCCGATGTTGTCCGGCACCGTGCGGGCCGTGTTGATGTCGTGCGTGACGATCAGGAACGTCGCCCCGGTCCGCTGGTTCAGGTCGATGATGAGCTGGTTCAGGTACGCCGTACGCACCGGGTCCAGTCCGGAGTCGGGCTCGTCGAACAGGACGATGCGGGGGTCGAGCACGAGCGCGCGGGCCAACCCGGCGCGCTTGCGCATGCCACCGGATATCTCGCCGGGCAGCTTCTTCTCCGCGCCGACGAGACCGACCATGTCGAGCTTCTCGGTGACCACGTCACGGATCTGCGACTCCGATTTGCGGGTGTGCTCGCGCAGCGGGAAGGCCACGTTGTCGTAGATGTTCATCGAGCCGAACAGGGCGCCGTCCTGGAACAGCACGCCGAACAGCTTGCGCACCTCGTACAGCGCGCGCTCGGAGAGCCGGGGCAGGTCCTTGTCCTCGATCCAGATGGAGCCGGCGTCGGGCCGCAGCAGCCCCACGAGGGTCTTCAGGAACACCGACTTGCCGGTGCCGGACGGGCCGAGCAGGACGGAGATCTCGCCGGCCGGCAGGGTCAGGCTGATGTCCGACCAGACCGGTTGGCCACCGAAGGACTTGGTCAGCCCCTGCACTGCGACTTCGACGCCCATCGACCCCTCCCTCACCTGGTTCCTACCTGTGACATCGCGGGAGACGAACTGAGCGCAACAGATTCTTTTCGTGGCGCCGCGACCACGGGACGTGAACTAGCCAAGGGGAGTGCATCTCGATAGCGTGCGTTCACCAGCCGGTAACGAAGGTGTCTCGCATTCCCATGACCACGACGATCGAGCCGGAGCTCGTCCGCCGGGCCGCCGACGGCGACCGGGCGGCCGTGGCCGCCCTGCTCACGGACGTACGGCCGCGGCTGGTCCGTTACTGCCGCGCCCGGCTGGGCCGCATCGGCGGGGCGTACACCACGGCCGACGATGTGGCCCAGGAGGTCTGCCTGGCGGTGCTCAAGGCACTCCCCCGCTACCGGCAGCAGGGCCGGCCGTTCTCGGCGTTCGTCTTCGCCGTCGCCGCGCACAAGGTCGTCGATGCACAGCGTGCGGCGGTGCGTGACTCGGCGGTCACCGTGACCGACACCCCGCTGGAGCGGCCGGACGCCGCGCCGGGGCCGGAGCAGCAGGCCCTTGCCACGGATCTGGCCCGCCAGCTGTCGGTGCTGCTGCAACGCCTGCCCGACGCCCAACGGGAGATCATCACGCTGCGGGTGGCGGTCGGTCTCACCGCTGAGGAGGTCGGCGCGATCCTCGGCATGTCGGCCGCGGCCGTACGCGTGACCCAGTCCCGTGGGCTCGCCCGGCTCCGTACGCTGTCCCGCGGCGAACTGGACGAGGTGGTGGCATGAGCGAACGTAGGCGGGACGACGAGGAGCTGGACCTCGCCATCGTGGCCCGCGACGACGCCACTCTCGACGCGCTGGGGCGGGACGAGGCGGTCGCCGACGGTGACCTCCTCACGGAGATGCTGACCGCCTGGCGCGCCGAGATCGCCGTCGACGCGGCGGACGACGAGACCACCACGGTCCTCGGCGCCGCCACGAGCGCCGGCCACCAGGGCGGCCGGGACAGCGTCGATCTGCCCGCGGGTGCCCTGCTCCCCGTCACCGGGCGGTCGCGACCGCTGCAGCGGCGGACCTGGCGGGTGGCCGCAGCCGTGATCGCCGCCCTCGTGTTGGCCACGGGGCTCGGCGTCGGCAGCCGCAACGCCGGGCCGACCAGCCCCCTGTGGTCGCTGACCAAGGTCCTCTATCCGGAGCGGGCGGACGTGAGCAGCGTCGAGTACACCATCGCCCGGGCCCGCGACGCCGCCGCTGCCGGACGGTTCGACGAGGCTCGGCAGTTGCTCGAGCAGGCTCAGCGGGAGCTGGCTCGGGTCACCGACCCCGCCGACGCCGCCCGGCTGCGCGCCGAGATCGACGCCGTTCTGCGGGACCTGGCCGTGCCGGCCTGCCCCACCTGGCCCCAGTGTGGGACCACGCCGGTGTTACCGGCGCCCCACCCCGGCTCGACGGCCGACGGCCCCCGTCCCGGCAGCCCCGCCGCAGGCACCACCGGTCCCGCCGCGCCCACCACCGCCCCGGCCCTTCCGCCGGCGCCCCCGCCCAGCAACCGCCCCATACCGCTGCCGCCGCTGCCCGGCGTTCCACCGCCGCCGCTGACGAGTCCCTCGCTGCTGCCGTCGCTGCCCGGTCTGCCGCTGCCCACCGGAGGCCTGCTCGGCTGACTGCGAGCCAAGTGACCTCTTCGGCGGTCGTATCAGACCGGCGGACGCTTATGAACGGCCACTGATCCACCGCAGCAATGCTGCCACCTGGCGGCCGTACCCCATGGTGGGCTCGCATCGTGGAGAATCCGGCGGGTGCCACGTGACCTGAACACCATCGACTGGGCGTCGTTGACGCACGCATACGGAAGTGCCGCGGACGTGCCAGCCCTCATCGGCGACCTGCGGTCATTGGACGGCGAGGTCCGGAGCACGGCGATGTACGAGCTGTACGGCAACATCTTCCACCAGGGCAGCCGTTACGAGGCCAGCGCATACGCGGTCCCGTTCCTGCTGGAGCTGGTGGCCGACCCCGCCACGCCAGCCCGACACGAAGTCATTCGCCTGCTTTCCAGCCTTGCTGTCGGTGACGGGCGCTACCACGTGGCCACCGGCTTCCCGGTCGCCGACCTGCGGAACGCCGTGGCCGAGGTCCCCGAGGAGAACTGGCAGCGCTGGTCGCAAACGATGAAGGACTGGTACGACATCGTCAGCACCGGGCAGCGACAGCCCATCCCGCTCGCCAAGGTCGAGCGGCGCCTGTCGGAGACCCGGCACGAGCTCGCCGCATACGACGCGGTCCGGGCAGGCGTCCCGGTGCTGCTGAAATGCCTGGTTGACTCAGACGCCGAGGTGGTCGGCGAAGCGATCCAGGCCTTGGCTTGGTTCCCGGAGGAGATGACCTCCATCCGCCCCCGGCTCCTCGACATCGCCTCGGACGACCAGCAGCCAGTGCGGATAGCGGGAGCCGCGTTGGTCGCCCTGGGACTGGTCGGCGGCGCGTGCGCCCAGCCTGTGGCGGGCCTGCTCGACCGGCAACTTGCAAGCACAGACTCCCACCTCAGATGGTCGGCTGCTCTGGCGTGGGCGCTCCTGGCAGGGAAAGGGGTGCCCGACTCTGCAGTAGCCGAGCTGCGCGCTTGGGCGGTCATCCGTAGACAGAACACCGAGCCGACCATCTGGGAAGCGGACCCCGCCGACCTGGCACTCGAAGTGCTCGACCGCGTCGCCGAGCCGGTGGCCGAGCAGGTGCGGGCGGACCTCGTCGCCGCGGTGCTGGCCGAGTCACCCAAGTCGAACTGGCACAACCACTTCAACGTGGTGCTGGATTACGCGTTTCCGCACATGGAATCGGACCACGACCGCACCTTCGAGGAACTGACGGCGGCGCAGCGGGCAGTGGTCCTCTGGCTCACGCAGAATCCACACGTGTTCGGCCCGTCGGGGCCTGACGGGCCGCTCCGCCAATACGGCCTGCCGAAGACCTACGAGGCGCTGCGCGCCTACGCCGACGCGTAACAACACCATGGCGATCTACACCGGACACCGCAGAGCCACCCACGCGCCAGCTCGACGGCAGCATCGCCGGGCCCGACGGCCTGCCCGTCGATCGCGGACATGATCGGCCGCAGTCCGGCCGAGGTGCGGCAGCCTGCTCACCGCGCCCGCGAACACGTGCGGGCACGCCGACCTCGCTTCCGGGCCGGCCCGGCACTGTAGGAGCAGGCCACCCGAGGGGTTCCCCTCTTCGCGGCGGCGTCTGACCCCCGACTGCCCAGGCACGCGCCGTCCCCGAGGGCGTTTGGGCCCGTGCCCTACGACCACGGTCTGATCACCGCTCATGTGTGATCCTCCGCGATCGAGTTGCCTCCGTCGACGATGATCAGCTGGCCTGTGACGTAGCTGGCGTCCGGGGCGGCGAGGAACGCGACCACGGCCGCGACCTCGTCCGGGGTACCGGATCTGCCGACCGGCGTTCGCCGACCGGCCACCAGCTCATGGTCGGTGGCGGAGCCGGTGGCGATCCATCCCGGGGCCACCGCGTTGACGGTGACACCCCGTGACGCCGTCTCGACCGCGAGAGCCCGGGTGAGCCCGAGCATCGCCGCCTTGGCCGCGTGGTATGCCGCGTCGTGCGGGTACGCCGACACGGGGCCGGAGGTGGAGGCGATATTCACGATGCGCCCTTGCTCGGCGTCGCACATCGCCGGGAGGGCGGCGCGGGTCACGTAGAAGGCGGTCGAGACGTTGCGCCGGAGTCCGCGCTCCCACTGCTCGTCGCTCATATCCGTGGCGGGAACCAGGCTTTCCGGGCTGGCCAGCGACGTCATGCCGGCGTTGTTGACCAGTACCGTCACCGCGCCGTGCCCGGCGACCGCCGCCGCGACCAGGTCCGCGGCCTGGTCGGAATCGGTGAGGTCGGCGACATGACCGGTGGCGGGGATCCCCAGGGCCGCCAGCTCGGCGGCCCGAAGCTGCACCCGCTCGGTGGTCGACGTCAGCGCCACGCGCGCACCCAGCAGGCCCAGGCGGCGCGCGCAGGCGAAGCCGATGCCGCTGCTGCTGCCGCTGCCGGTGATCAGCGCGACCTGCCCGGCCAGCGGACGCGAGGTGGTCACGCCAGCAGCTCCGCGACGGCGGCCGTGAACACCTCGGTGTGGTGGTCCACGTCAGCGGCAGTCGTCGCGGGCGACATCAGGGCCATGTTGTGGAACGGAGTGAGCAGCACGCCGCGGTTGGCGAGGTACAGGTGCAGATAGTCCTCCAGTTCGCCGTCCGATGCGCGCGCCGATGTGGTCCCGTCGCGCGGGGCGGGTCGCGCGAACCGGTACTCCGCCCGGGCGCCGAGCTGGCTGATCGACCAAGGCAGGTCGTGGGCCTCGATGACGGTGGTGACCGCGTCGGTGAACCGGGTCGCGAGCGCCGTCATCTCCGCGAACGCGGAATCGGTGAGCACATGCTCGAGCGTGGCCCGCGTGGCGGCCACCGAGAGCGCGTTCCCGGCGAGCGTCCCACCCACCCCGCCCATGTCGACCAGGTCCAGGTCGTCGCGGTCGAGGATCGCAGCGGCCAGCTCGGCGGAGAGACCGTACGCGCCGACGGGCACCCCGCCGCCGATGGCCTTACCGATGGTGACGATGTCCGGTGCGAGGCCCCAGGCACCCGTGCAACCACCGGGGCCAGCCGAGAACGTGTGCGTCTCGTCGTTGATCAACAGAGTGCCGTGCCGGCGGGCCAGGCTACGCACCGCGTCGAGGTAGCCCGGCTCGGGCAGCACGATGCCGATGTTGGTCAGCGCCGGCTCCATGAGCACGGCGGCGACATCGCCGTGGGCGAGTTGCCGCGCGAGCCCGTCGATGTCGTTGAATTCCGCCACCCGACTGGTCAGCGTCACGTCGCACGGAGCGCCGACGTTGCCCGGTCGTCTGACCCCCTCGCCGTCCTCGCCGACGACGATGAGTGACTCGTCGACGCTGCCGTGATAGCAGAAGCTGTTGACCAGGATCTTCGGCCGACCCGTGACCGCGCGCGCCAGGCGGATCGCCCACCGGTTGGCGTCCGTGGCGGTCAGCGAGAAGCTCCACTTCGGCAGGCCGAACCGGCGGGTCAGCTCGGCGCCGACCCATTCGGCATCCTCGGTCGGCATCATCGCCGTCGCTCCGCCGAGGGAGGCCAGCCGTCGCGTGACCGCCTCCGTCACCGCAGCCGGGCTGTGTCCCGCCATGGCTCCCGTGTCGCCCAGGCACAGGTCGACGTAGTCGTGGCCGTCGAGGTCGACCACGTGGCTGCCGCGGGCGGAGTCCAGGTACAGCGGGAAGCCTGCGGCCTGCTTGTTCATCCAGGTCATCGGCACTCGACCGAACAGGTGCTCGGCCTTCGCGTACGCCGCGGCCGAACGCGGATTCCGTCGAATGTGGCTGTCGCGCTCGCGCTCCAACAGATTGATGAGCCTGCTGCGGTCCATGAATCCTCCAGGAGACGATGCGGGCCGCGTGATCGGCGACGGAGCCGAAATCTACTCGCCGTGATCTTCTCCCGTCAACGGCGTTGACAGTGCCACTGACGAAGCTCGGCACCACCGTGACCACCTGCCTGACCCGGCGCGGGCCGCGGTCGCGGCGGTGTGATCTGCTGGCATCAGCGCGACCACGAGGAGGGGCAGACTTCGATGGCGAAGGAATCCGATGCCGGTCCCGGCGCCTCCCCGGATGCGCTGTCGGAGCCCGCGCGCTCGTCCGGGACGAGGAAGCGGGCAAGCCTTTCCCGGGAGGTCATCCTGGAGGCGGCCATGCGCCTCGCCGACAGTGAGGGAGCGACCTTCCTGACACTCACCCGCCTCGGTCGTGCCCTCGGCGCCGATCCCACCGCCCTCTACCGGCATTTCCGCCACAAGGACGAGCTCCTGCTCGCCATGGGGGACCAGCTCATGGCCGAGGCGGTCGCCGGGATCGAGCCGGGCAGGAGCTGGGTGGACACGCTGCGCAGCGCCGCCTGGTCCATGCGGCGGGCCTACCTGGCGCGTCCTGCGCTGGGGGCCCAGTCGGTCGCCCGCTTCACCGGGGGTGACGCCGAGATGCAGCTCGTTCACACGATCACCGGCCAGCTGACGAAGGCGGGAATCGAGCCCGAAGAAGCTGCCCGTCACTGCCGGGCCTTCGCGGAGGTCGTCCTCGGGCACATCGGCATCACGGCGACACTGCTCAGTCTCTCCCCCGAGCAACAGGCGTTGGACGTCGCGATCGGGCGGCATGTCTACGCCACCCCCGCGCAGCGCCCCGCGACGCTGCGGTCGGCCAGCACCCCCGTGGCCACCGCCCTCGAGGACGAGAACGAGGTGTTCCGAACGGTCCTGGAGACCTACCTCGAAGGGCTCCGTTCCCGGGTCTCCGCAGCGCGGCACGACCGCTGAGAAGGCCGACCGGCGCTCTGACCAGCGAGGCGGTCACGGCCCCGCCTGCCGTCGGGGCCGTACCGCCGGGACGGAAAACCAACGATCCGGCCACAGCTCTTGACTGCGGTATCCGTTGCGGTTCTATTCTCTCGCCAAAGAATCCGTAGCCGTCGCCTGCGTGGGTCCGCTGGATCCGTTGAAGAGTGGGAGCCTGTCGCCGTGTCGGAACCCGCGATCCGCCTGACCGGTCTGCGCAAGTCGTTCGACGCCGTGGAGGCCGTCGCCGGCGTCGACCTGGAGATCGCCGACGGCGAGTTCTTCTCCATGCTGGGACCGTCGGGCTCGGGCAAGACGACGGTGCTGCGGATGATCGCGGGATTCGAGCTGCCGACCGGCGGCACGGTCACCCTCGCCGGCCGCGACGTCACCCGGCTCGCCCCGTTCGACCGGGACGTCAACACCGTCTTCCAGGACTACGCCCTCTTCCCGCACATGACCGTCCAGCAGAACGTCGAGTACGGCCTGCGGGTGCGCAAGGTCCCCCGCGCCGAACGCCGTGAGCGCGCGGCGGCGGCGCTGCGGACGGTCCGCCTCGAGGGGTACGGGGAGCGCCGGCCCAGCGCGCTGTCCGGCGGACAGCGCCAGCGCGTCGCGCTGGCCCGCGCCCTGGTCAACCGCCCGGCCGTGCTGCTGCTCGACGAACCGTTCGGCGCGCTGGACCTGAAGCTGCGCGAGGAGATGCAGGTCGAGTTGAAGGCGATCCAGCGCGAGGTCGGCATCACCTTCGTCTTCGTGACCCACGACCAGCAGGAGGCGCTGACGATGAGCGACCGGGTGGCGGTGTTCCACCAGGGCCGCATCGAGCAGGTCGACACGCCGGCCGAGGTGTACGAGCGCCCCCGGACGCCGTTCGTCGCCGGGTTCGTGGGCACGTCGAACCTGTTCGAGGGCGAGGCGGCCCGGGCGGTGCTCGGCCGCGACGGCGTGTTCTCCGTACGCCCGGAGAAGATCCGACTCGGCGGCGCGCCCGCGTCCGCCGAGGAGATCAGCGCGGCGGGCCAGGTCGTCGAGGTGATCTACGCCGGAGCGGCCACCCGCTTCGTGGTCGACCTCGATGCCGGGGCCCGGGTGGTGGCGATGCAGCAGAACCAACAGACCTCCCCCACCGACGTGGCGGCCCTGCGCGGCAAGCCGATCCGGCTGAGCTGGCGGGCGGAACACGTCGTCGCGGTTCCCGTCACCCCTCGTTGAAGCACCCACCCGAGTCGAAGGAGAGCGCAGATGCGCACCACCCGAGTGTTCACCGCGGTCGCCGCGGCCGGCCTGCTCGCGCTGGCCGGATGCGGCGACGGCGGCAGCGCCACCGGCGGCTCCGGCCCCGGCGGCATCAAGCCACCCAAGATCGACAAGCTGGCGTCGCTCGGCGCCGGTGAGGGCCAGGTCAATGTCGTCGCCTGGGCCGGGTACGTCGAGAACGGTTCCACCGACCCGAAGGTCGACTGGGTCACCGGCTTCGAGAAGGAGACCGGCTGCAAGGTCAACGTGAAGGTCGCCGGCACCTCCGACGAGATGGTGACGCTGATGAAGACCGGCGACTACGACGTGGTCTCGGCCTCCGGCGACGCCTCCCTGCGGCTGATCTACGGCGGTGAGGTCGCCCCGGTCAACACCGACCTGGTGCCGAACTACAAGGACGTCTTCGACGGCCTCAAGCTCAAGCAGTGGAACTCCGTCGACAAGGTGGCGTACGGCATCCCGCACGGCCGCGGGGCCAACGTGCTCATGTACCGCACCGACAAGGTCACCCCGGCGCCGACCTCCTGGAGCGCGGTGTTCGACGCGAACTCCCCGTACAAGGGCACGGTGACGGCGTACGACTCGCCGATCTACATCGCCGACGCGGCGCTCTACCTGATGAAGCACCAGCCGGAACTGGGCATCAAGAACCCGTACGCGCTGGACGACAAGCAGTTCGCCGCCGCCGTGGGCCTGCTGAAGAAGCAGAACGAGCTGATCGGTGAGTACTGGTCGGACTACACCAAGGAGGTCCAGGCCTTCAAGTCCGGCAACTCCGTCGTGGGCACCGCCTGGCAGGTCATCGTCAACCTCGCCAAGGCCGACGGCGCTCCCGTCGAGGCCGTCCTGCCGGAGGAGGGCGCGACCGGCTGGTCCGACACCTGGATGGTCTCCGCCAAGGCCAAGCACCCGAACTGCGGTTACCTCTGGATGAACCACATCATCGACCCCACGGCGAACGCCGCGGTGGCGGAGTGGTTCGGCGAGGCCCCGGCGAACAAGCTCGCCTGCGACAAGACGGCGGACAAGAACCACTGCGCCACGTTCCACGCCGCCGACGAGGCGTACTTCGACAAGGTCTGGTTCTGGAGCACGCCGGTGGCGCAGTGCCTCGACGGCCGCACGGACGTCACGTGCAAGGACTACGCGGCCTGGACCCAGGCCTGGACCACGATCAAGGGCTGAGACACATGACCGCCCTCTCCACCGTGGACCGACCCACGGGCGATGACACCATCTCCCGTGGGCCGGTCCGCCGGCTCTCGTCCTGGCTGCACCGCCACAGCGGCATCCGCCTCGCGGGGCTGCTCTCCGCGCCGCTGCTCTGGCTGCTCGTGGCGTACCTCGGTTCGCTGGCCCTGCTCCTCGTCTCGGCGTTCTGGACGGTCAACAGCTTCACCGGCGACCTGGTCCGCCAGCCCACGCTCGCGAACTTCCGTACCATCCTCACCGAGGAGGTCTATCGCACCGTCGCCCTGCGCAGCCTCGGCATCGCCGCCGCAGTCACCGTCATCGACGTGCTCATCGCGCTGCCGATGGCGTTCTTCATGGCAAAGGTCGCCTCACCACGCAGCCGCCGATTCCTGATCATCGCGATCCTCACCCCGCTGTGGGCGAGCTACCTGGTCAAGGCGTACGCCTGGCGGGTGATGCTCGCCAACGGCGGCCCGGTGGACTGGCTCTTCGGCGGCCCCGGCAACGGGCCCGGCTACGGCCTGCCCGCGATCGTCCTGGTGCTGAGCTACCTGTGGCTGCCATACATGATCCTGCCCATCTACGCGGGGCTGGAACGGCTGCCCGACTCGCTGCTGGAGGCGTCGGCGGACCTCGGCGGCCGGGCCGGGCGCACCTTCCGCTCGGTGGTGCTGCCGATGATCGTGCCGTCGGTCATCGCCGGCACGATCTTCACGTTCTCCCTGTCGCTGGGTGACTACATCACCGTGCAGATCGTGGGCGGCAAGACTCAGCTCATCGGCAACCTCGTGTACGCCAACATCGGCGCGGCGAACAATCTGCCGTTCTCGGCGGCGCTCGCCACGATCCCCGTACTCATCATGGTCGTCTATCTGGTCGCGGTGCGCCGCTCCGGCGCGTTGGAGGAGTTGTGACGCTGTCGCGCGGAGGGCGCTGGCTGCTGCGCACGGCCATGGCGATGGGCCTGGCCTTCGTCTACGTGCCGCTGGCCATCGTGCTGGTCAACTCGTTCAACTCCGACCGCACCTTCGCCTGGCCGCCGCCGCGCTGGACCACCGACTGGTGGGTGCGGGCGTGGGAGAACGAGGGCGCGCGCGAGGCGCTGTGGACCTCGGTCAAAGCCGGGCTGGGCGCCACCGCCGTCGCGCTGCTGCTCGGCAGCCTGGTCGCCCTCGCGGTGCAGCGCTACCGGTTCTTCGGGCGCGACGCCGTGTCGCTGCTCGTGGTGCTGCCGATCGCGCTGCCCGGCATCGTCACCGGGATCGCGTTGGACACCGCCTTCCGCTCGCTGATCGAGCCGCTCGGGATGGGCAAGGGGTTACTCTCGGTGATCATCGGGCACGCGACGTTCTGCGTGGTGGTGGTCTACAACAACGTGCTGGCCCGGCTGCGCCGGCTCAGCGGCAACCTGGAGGAGGCGAGCGCGGACCTCGGCGCGGACACCTTCCAGACGTTCCGCTACGTCACCTTCCCGCTGCTGCGCTCGGCGCTGTTCGCCGGCGGGCTGCTGGCCTTCGCGCTCTCCTTCGACGAGATCATCGTGACGACCTTCACGGCCGGGCCGGGCGTGCAGACCCTGCCCATCTGGATCTTCAACAACCTGTTCCGGCCGAACCAGGCGCCGGTCATCAACGTCGTCGCGGCCGTGCTGATCGTGCTCTCCGTCGTGCCGATCTACCTCGCCCAGCGTGTCTCGGACACCGCTGCCGGCGGTCGCCTCTGACCCGCCCGCCCCCACCCGAGCCGCTGCTCCAGCTTGACCACCACCAGGTCAGCGGCATTGCCCCGCATGGCCGTACCCGTGTCGTAGGCGGGAGACGCAGCGCTCAGTCCTACCGCCTGCCTCCCCCTTCCCCCGTCGCCCTCCCGGAGACCCGGTCCCGCCCTTGGGCTGCGGTCGCAAGCTCCGGTGGCGGTCGGCCGGTTACCGTTGCCGGTGTGCGGGCGGAGGCGGGCGAAACGATCGGTTTCTCGGTGCTCGGCCCGATCAGGGTCGTCCGGGCCGGCGCCGAGCTGCATCTGGGCGCCCGCCAGCAGCGCCTGGTGCTCGCGTTGCTGCTGGCCCGGGCCGGTTCACCGGTCTCCCTGGCCGAGCTGGTCGACCTGCTCTGGGACGAGGACGCCCCGGCCAGCGCCGCGAACGTCGTGCACCGGCACGTCGGGGTGCTCCGGCGGCTGCTCGAGCCCGGCCTGCCCACCCGCTCGGCGGGCCGGCACATCCTGCGGGAGCTCGCGGGCTATCGGCTGCGCGCCGATGAGGAGTCTCTTGACCTGCTGAAGTTCCGGTCGCTGAGCCGGCTGGCCGGCCGACGCCTGCGGGACGGCGACCCGGAGTCGGCGCTGCGGCATTCCCTCGACGGGATGCGGCTGTGGCGCGGCCGGTGCGCCGCCGGCCTGGAACCGGCTTCCCGCCGGCATCCCGCGTTCCTCGCGGTGGAGGCCGAACGCGCCCAGGCCGTGCGCGAGGCCGCCGACGCCGCCGAGCGCTGCGGCCGGCTGAGCGCGGTGCTGGCGCCGTTGCGGCAGGCCGCCGAGCAACACCCGCTCGACGAGTCGCTGCAGAGCCGGTTGCTGCTCGCCCTCGCCGCCGACGGCCGCCAGGCCGAAGCCGTGGAGACGTACCGGGTGGTGCGCCGCCGGCTCGCCGAGGACCTGGGCATCGATCCGGGCGAGGAGCTGCGGGAGGCGTACGACCGGCTGCTGCACCAGCGCACCCGGCCGGCGCGTACCGGGTCGCCGTCGCCCCTCCCCCGGCCCGCGCAGCTGCCGCCGGACCTGCCCTTCTTCAGCGGCCGGGACGACCTCATCGCCGAGGCCCGGGCGGCGGTCGCGCGCCCGGGCGGGCCGGCGGTGCTCGCGATCGACGGCATGCCCGGGATCGGCAAGACCACCCTCGCCGTTCACCTCGCCCACGAGTTCGCCGCCGGCTACCCGGACGGGCAGCTCTATGTCGACCTGCGCGGATACGACGGACGGGAGCCGGCGATGAGCCCGGCCGAGGCCCTGCGCGGCTTCCTCGGCTCGCTCGGGGTCCCGCAGGAGGGCATTCCCGCCGAGCTGCACGCCCAGGCGGGCATGTACCGCAGCAGCCTTGCCGGCCGGCGTCTGCTGATCGTGCTCGACAACTGCCGGGACGCCGAGCAGATCCGACACCTGCTGCCGGGCAGCCCCGACTGTCTGGTCATCGTCACCAGCCGCAGCCGGCTCAGCAGCCTGCTGACCACGGCCGGCGCCCACCCGTTGCCGGTCGGCCTGCCGAGCCTCGAGGAGGCCCGCGCGGCGCTCCTCGGGCCGCTCGGCGCCGGACGCGTCGCGGCGGACCCGGCCGCGATCGACGCCATCATCGCCAGCTGCGGGCGGCTGCCGCTCGCGCTGGCCGTGGTGGCCGCCCGCGCGGCGAGCCTGCCGCGGACGCCACCGGCGCAGATCGCCGCCGAGCTGGCCCAGGCGCCCGGGAGCCTGGACGGCTTCGACGGCGACGACCCGCAGACCGGTCTGCGTGCCGTCTTCTCCTGGTCCTACCAGGCACTCTCCGCCCCGGCCGCCCGGCTGTTCCGGCTGCTGCCGATCCATCCCGGCCCCGACATCTCGATCGCCGGGGCGGCGGGCCTGGCCGGCGTCCCGCTGCGGAGCGGGCGGGCGCTGATCGGCGAGCTGAGCCGCGCGCACCTGATCACCGAGGACCTGGCGGGCCGCTACCGCACCCACGACCTGCTGCTGGCCTATGCCACGGAGCTCGGCGAGGAGAACGACAGCCCGGCCGACCGCGCCGCCGCGGAGCTGCGTTGCCTGCAGTTCTACCGGGCCACCTGCTATCAGGCGCACCGGCGGCTGCTGGCCTCCGAGTACCAACCCATGATCGAGCCGGGGCCGGGCGAGACCCCGCTGCGCTTCGCCGCCAACGGCGACGCCATGCGCTGGTTCACCGCCGAGCGGCAGGTCCTGATCGCGCTGGTCGGCCGGGCCGCCCAGCGGGGCCGGCACACCGACGCCTGGCAGCTCGCCCTGGGCATGCAGCACTTCTTCGACCGCAGCGGCCGGTGGGCCGACTGGACGACGACCGGCGAGGTGGCCCTCGAGGCCGCCCGGGCGGGCGGCGACCTGGTCGGGCAGGCCCGGATGCACCGCAGCCTGGCCGGTGCGGCCTACTTCCGGGGCGAGCACGAGACCGCGGTCGGGCACCTCGACCAGGCGCTCGAGCTGCTCGCCCAGCTGGGCCTGCACGGCGAGATGATTCGGGCCGGGATCAATCGGGCGATGGTCCTGGGCGCCCAGGGGCGACACGAGGAGGTCGTCCGGACGCTGTCCGCGGCGCTGGGGCCATGGACGGCCGGAGACGACAGGCTGCTCGCGGACGCCCTGGTGATCATCGCCGCGAGCAACGCCGAGCTGGGCCGGGAGGAAGAGGCCGTACGCTGCGCCGAGCAGGCGATGGCGCTGTCGCGCGGAGCGCGGTACAGGCTCGGCATCGCCGAGGCGTGGGAGGTGCTCGGCCAGGTGCATTCCGCCCGCCGGGAGCTTGGCAAGGCGGTCGACTGCTGGCGCGAGGCGGCCGTCGCCTACCAGGAGGCCTCGGCGTCGGCGCCGGCTGCGGAGGTGCTGGCGCGGCTCGGCGACGCCCTCGCCGCCGCCGGCGACCAGGACGCCGCGGTGCGGGCGTGGCAGGAGGCGCTGGCCCTGATCCCGTACGCGCAGACCCGGACCGGCCGGCGGCTGGCCGACCTGCTCGCGGCGGTCACGTCGGGTCCGTGACCGATCGCGATCGGCGACGGCACTCGATCCGCACTTTCGCGTCAGTCCATTCGCATCGGCCGTCCCTAGGCTCGTGCCGCATTCACCGTTGCTCCTGCCTCTGGGGGAGGAAACACCGTGCTGCGGGCACCCGACGAATCACCGGACGGCCGGACCGAGCGCATGACCGCGCTGCATGCGGACCACGCCCGTGCCGTGCTGCGTCTCCTGCTCGTGTTGACCCGCGGCCAGCGGCAGACCGCGGAGGATCTGCTCCAGGAGACGATGCTGCGGGCCTGGCGGCACCTCGACTCGGTGCCGGCCGAGCCCGATGCCGCCCGCCGATGGCTCATCACCATCGCGCGACGGCTCGTCATCGACGGCGTCCGGCTGCGGCTCAACCGGCCGGCCGAGGTCCACCTCGTCGACATGACCTGGATTCCCGCTGGTGACGACACCGTCGGCAGCGCGCTCGCGTCGTACGCCATCCGGCACGCGCTCGGCCGGCTGAGCCCGGCGCAGCGCAGTCTGCTCTCCGAGGTCTACCTGGTCGGACGGTCACCGGCAGAGCTCGCGGGCCGGCTGGGAGTGCCGATCGGCACGGTGAAGTCCCGGACCCACTATGCGCTGCGCGCTCTGCGCACCGGCCTCAAGGCGGCCTGAGCAGGGACGACTTTGCCGGCCGGCGATCCGACCGCTGAGTCGCAGCTCACAGTGCCGCGACGCGCGCCCGTCTCGTGGCGCCGGCCCTGCCATGCTGCGGCCCTCGTGGCCACCAGCCCGGTATGGATCGCATCAGGATGACCAGCCTGCTCTCATTCGCCGTTCTCGGCCCGGTGCGGGCCTGGCGCGGCCAGTCCGAAATTGACCTGGGTACCCGGCAGCAGCGGCTGATCCTGGCGTTGCTGCTCGCCCGGGCCGGCGGCGCGGTCAGCGTCGCCGAGCTCGTCGACCTGCTCTGGGAATCCGACCCCCCACCCAGCGCGGTCAACGTGGTGCACCGGCACGTCGGGGTGCTCCGGCGGCGCTTCGAGCCGGGCCTGCCGACGCGGGCAGCGGGCTCGGTGCTGATCCGCGATGACGCCGCATACCGGCTGCGGATCGACGGGGAGTCACTCGACCTGCTGCGTTTCCGGCGCCTGGTCGCCCAGGCCGGTGGCAGCTCCGGCGAGCCGGCCGTCGAGCTCTACCGGGAGGCGCTGGCGCTGTGGCGCGACCGGTGCGCCTCGGGCCTGCAGGCCGGCGGCCGGGCCCATCCGGAGTTCGTCGCTGTCGACGGCGAGCGGTTCGCTGCCGTCCGGGCGGCGACCGACGCCGCCCTGCGGGCCGGGTGCGTCCCCCTGGTGCTGCCCGCGATCCGGCTGGCCGCCGAATACGAGCCGCTGGACGAGGCACTGCAGGCGCGGCTGCTGCTCGCGCTCGCCGCGGACGGCCGGCGGGCCGAGGCTCTCGCGGCCTATGCCGACATCGAGCACCGGCTCGCCGACGAGCTCGGCATCCAGCCGGGTGTCGACCTGCGCGCGGCCCGGGACAGCCTGCTCGACCACGACGCCCCGGCCGACGGCTCCAGGACGAGGCGGGGGGTCAGACCGGCCTTCATTCGGCCCGAAGCGCCGCCTAGCGGCGCGGAGGCCGAATTATGGCCGCCAGCCGAGCTGGAGTTGTCGCAGTCGCCCCGGGCCGAGCCGCCGGCGCAGTTGCCGGCCGACCACCCCTACTTCACCGGCCGCCGCGGCGTCGTGGCCGCCGCGGAGGAACTGCTGGCCGGAGACCCGCGGACCAGCGCGCTGGTCATCGACGGGATGCCCGGCGTCGGGAAGACCACCCTCGCGGTGCACCTGGCCCACCGGCTGGCCGCCCGCTATCCCGACGGGCAGTTGCACGCGGACCTGCGCGGCTTCGACTCCGGTGACTCGGTGATGACACCGGCGGAGGCGCTGCGCGGCTTCCTGTGGTCCCTCGGGGTCGCGCCGGCCGCCATCCCCGCCGAGCTGCACGCCCAGGCGGGCCTCTACCGCAGCATCCTGGCCGAGCGCCGGATGCTGATCCTGCTCGACAATTGCCGCGACTGGGACCAGATCCGCCACCTGCTGCCCGGCACCGGCGGCAGTCTCGTCATCGCCACCAGCCGCCGCCGGATCACCGGCGTGGCCGGCCCGGCGGGCGCCCAACCGCTGCACCTCGACCTGCTGACCGACGCCGAGGCCCGCGAGCTGCTCACTCGCCGGCTCGGCGACGCGGCGGCCGCCGACCCGGCCGCCGTCGACGAGATCATCGCGCGGTGCGGCCGGCTGCCGCTGGCCCTGGCGCTGGTCGCCACCCGCAGCGTCGGCCGGCCCGGGCTCAGCCTGCCCGCGGTCGCTGGTGAGCTGGCCGAGGCCGACGGCCGGCTGGCCGGCTTCGGGGACGCACACGCCGATCTGGAGGCGATCTTCTCCTGGTCCTACCGGGCCCTGACTCCCGAGGCAGCCCGGCTCTTCCGGCTGCTGCCCTTGCACCCGGCCGGGGAGGTGAGCACGGAATCGGTGGCCGCCCTGGGCGGCCTGTCCCCGCGCGCCGCCCGCGGCCTGCTCGCCGAGCTCGGGGGGCAGCTGCTGGTCCAGCCCGGCGACGGCCGATGGCGGATGCACGATTTGCTGCGCGCCTATGCCGTGGAGCTCGGGGAGGAGCACGACGACGCGGCCGAGCGGGACGCCGCCATCGATCGGGTCTACGACTATTACCAGCTCAGTGCCTACGCCGCGCATCTGCCCCTGCAGCCGCAGGTGCCGCTGCCGCTGCCCCTGCCGTCCGAGCGCGGGGTCACCGGGCGCGGCTTCACCGGCCGGGCCGACGCGATGGCCTGGTTCGCCGCCGAGCAGCGGGTGCTGACCGACATCGTCGCGCGGGCCAGGGAGCGCGGCCGGCCTCGCACGGCCTGGCAGATCGCGTTGGCCCTGCAGAACTTCTTCCAGGACACCGCGCAGTTCACGCAGTGGGCGGCGACGGTGAGCACCGGCCTCGCCGCGACCGGGGACGACCCCGCCGCCCAGGCCCTGCTGCACCGCAGCCTCGCCGGCGCCTGCTACTTCCTGGCCGATCTGGACCGGGGGCTGGCGCACCTGCAGCACGCCCGGGCGCTCTTCGACCGGCTCGGCCGGCGCACCGAGCAGGGCCACGTGGAGAACAACATCGCCGAGATCCGGCTGGACCAGCGGCGTTACCACGAGGCGATCCGGCATGCCGAGGCCGCACGGGCGCTCTTTCGCGCCGAGGGCAATGTGCGGGGCGCCACCAACGCCCTGCTGGCCATCGCACGGGCACAGGGCTGGCTCGGCCGGCACGCCGAGGCGCTGGGCATGTTCATCGAGGCGCGGCGGCAGTTCGAGGTCCTCGGCGACCTGCACGGGGTGGGCACCACCCAGGCCTGGCTGGCACACACGTACTCGATGATCGACGACCTGCCGCACGCGATGGCGAGCTGGCAGCAGGCGATCGACACGTTCCGCGGCGCCCGGGCCACCCACCACACCGCGGAGGTGCTGGTTGCCATCGGCGACTTCCACTCCGCCAACGGCGACCCGGCCCTGGCCGGGCAGGCCTGGAGCGAGGCCCTCGCCGAGCTCGACGGGACGGACTCGCCGATGGCCCGGCGGATCCGCGACCGGTTGCTCTGGCACCGGTGACCCGGACGCGGCGCCGGTGGGCGCCGCGTCCGGGGCCTACCGTCAGTACCGGTAGGCGCGGATGACGGTCTGCTTGACCGTGTTACCGCTGGTGTCCGTCGCGGCGGCCCGCAGCGAGACGAAGCCGGTGCCGGCCGGGTTGCGCACCCAGGCGACCGCCTTCTCGCCGGACCGTCGCACGGTCAGCTGCTGCCAGGTCTCGCCGTCGTCGAAGGACGCCTCGACGGTCAAGGCCGTGGTCTGGCCCGGCGCCGCCCCGACCTGACGGTCGAGCGAGACCGGGATCGCGAACGGCCGGCCGGCCGGCGCCCGGTTGTCGATGTCGAGCTCCGGGGTGTACCGGATCGCCGTCATCGGCAGCTTCACCAGTTCACCGTCGCTCACGTGCGCGGACTTGAAGGTCCACTCCGCGTCGACCACCGTCGACAGGGTGAACGCCGGGTCGCTGCGGAAGGTAGCGGCCAGCCGGTAGTCACCCGGCTGCGCAGGCACCTGCCACGACCAGGGCGCCTGGCTCCCATCGCCGATCTTGACCCCGTCGCGGTAGAGGCTCACCTGCACGCTGCCGCCGCGAACATGCCGGAAGCCCATGTGGCCGGCGCCGTCGCCGTGCAGCGGCCCCGGCCCGCCCAGCGTGTCGCCCCAGTAGCGGGTGGCGAACTGCTGGCCGAAGTTCGGCTCCGGGAAGACCGGCCCGGCCACCGCGTTGGCCCACTTCACGTTGTACGCGCGCCCGGGCTGGAAGCTGGTCCACGCCGACTCGTAGTACGTGTGCCGCGGCTGGGCCGAGGTCGACTTCCACACCGCCTGCTTGTCCTGGTTGTAGTACTCGGTGATGGTGCTCGGCACGTCGTAGGTGAAGCTCGGCGGAATGTTGCGCTCGTCGCGGTAGATCGGCGAGTTGCCGGGCGCGTGCGCGACCGCGGTCCGCGCAACCGGCACTCCGGCCACGTCCGCGCTGATCTGGGAGCGGACCGTGGCGAAGTCGCCCGCGCGCAGCTTGCGGGTCAGCCCGGTCATCATCTTCTGCGGCTCGTAGAGGTAGACCCGGTAGGCGTACGGGCTGTTGTGCAGGCTGCCGTCCTCGGCCACCTGGCCCCAGATGCCGTTGACGTAGGAGACGAAGCCGGGCGTCTCGCCGGCCCCGATCTGCGCGGTGCGCAGGTAGTCGAAGGGGAGGTTCATCAGCACGCCGTACAGGTCGTTGCTGCCCCAGATCTGCGGCTGCTCGGTCCGGATCGTCCAGCCGAATTCCTGGTGGACCGCGGTGGCCTTCGGGTTCGGCACCGACACCGCGATCGGCTTCGCCAGGCGGGCGTCCATGGTGAGCGCCTGGTCCGTGGTCAGGTCGAGGCTCGGGCGTACCAGCGTCGTGACGTGCGGGAGGAACGGGTCGCCGCTCACCAGGTAGGTCTGGACCAGGTAGCGGCCCGCGCGGACCCGGTAGCTGGTGGCCGCGGGGTCCCCGAGCACCAGGATGGTCTGCCGGTCCAGGTCGGTCAGGACGGTCACCCAGCCCTGCTCGGGCGTGGGCGCTCCGCCGTCCGGCCCGACGAGCTTGAGGGACAGCTGGTGGCGGGCGATGTCGAGCGCGACCGGGGTCTGCACCTGCGCGCCGCCGCCGGTGGCGGTCACCTCACCGCCGAAGTAGCGGTCGGGCAGGTCGGCGCCGGCCTGCACGGTGACGGTCACGGTGGCCGTGCCGCCGGCCGGGACGGTGACCGAGGAGGCGCTGAGGCTGAACAGTCCGGCCGGCGCCGGGGCGCCGTCGGCGTCCTTGGCGTCGAGGGAGACCGCCAGGGTGAGGGCGGAAGAGCCGCTGTTCGCGTACGTGACCGTGCTCTGCTGCGCGGCGGTGGTCCGCTCGAAGGCGACGCTGACCGGGCTCGCCGTGACGGTCTGCTGGATCGCCCGGGCCACGTCGAGGAAGCCCGCGCCCTGCTCGTAGACACCGATGGCGGCGTTCGGCTGCGCGGCCGCCATCAGCGTGGACTTGATCCGCTCAGGTGCCCAGTCCGGGTGCTGCTGGGTCAGGATCGCCGCCGCGCCGGCCACGTGCGGAGTCGCCATCGAGGTGCCGGACAGGCTGGCGTACTGCGGGTTCTCGTCGTTCGGCCACAGGTCGGAGGTCGAGCTGCGGGCGGCGACGATGCCGACGCCGGGCGCGGTGATCTCGGGCTTGATGCCGGCGTCGCCCGTGCGCGGACCCCGGCTCGAGAACTCGGCCAGCTCGCCCGTCTTGGTCACGGCACCCACGGTCAGCGCCTCGGTCACGTTGCCGGGCGAGTTCACCGTGGACTCCCCGGCCATGCCGGTGTTGCCCGCGGCGACGACGAAGAGCACGCCGTAGCGGTGGGTGAGGTCGGCCAGGGCCGCCTCGATCGGGTCGGTCTCCGGGCTGTCCGGGCCGCCGAGGCTCATGTTGACGACCTTGACGCCCTGCTGCGCCGCCCAGTTCATGCCGGCCAGGATCGCCGACTCCGGGCAGCCCTCCTCGATGCAGACCTTGGCGCTGTAGAGGGTCGCGCCGGGCGCCATGCCCTTGTACCGGCCCTGCGACGCGGCCGCGCTGCCGGCGATGGTGGAAGCGACGTGGGTGCCGTGGCCGACCCGGTCGAGGGCGTCCGGGTCGGCGGTGAAGTTCTCCGCGGCGGCGACGCGGCCGGCCAGGTCGGGGTGGGTCTGGTCGACGCCGGTGTCGATCACGCCGACCTTCACCCCCGTTCCCGTCCAGCCGGCCTGCCAGGCCTGCGGCGCGCCGGTCAGCGGGACGCTGACGTCGAGGGTGGGGTGGCGCAGCCCGTCGAGCCAGATCTTGTCGAACCCGGCCCGCAGTTGCCGCTCGGTGCCACTCGCGGCGGACGTGAGGTTGTTCCAGAAAGACACCGCGTCCGCGCGGCTCTCCGCGACGGCGCTCGCCCCAGGAAGCTCCCGGGTCGTCCGGGCGCCGGCGAGGCCGGCGGTGGCGGCGCTGCTGTGCTGGACGATGAGCGGCAGGGTGGCCCGGGTGTCGTCGTAGCCGAAGTCGACCAGCGTCGAGATGTCGAAGAGCCGCTCGTCGAGCTTGCCCCGGTTGAGCAGGCCAACGGCATCGGCGGGGATGACCCGTACGTCCTCGCCGGCGCTGTGGGTGATGAACGGAATCCGTTCCCGCCCCTTGCCCGGCACGACGTCGACGGCCGTCTGGCCGTCCACACTGCTGACGTGGACGGTGTCGCCGGTGAGCAGAGTGACCGTCCGGGGCTTGGACGCGACGGCGGGTGTGGTCGCCGGCTTCGCGACCCGGGGCTGCGCCGACGCCGGCGGACCGCCCGGAGCCACCGCCGAGACGCCCAGCACCAGCAGTGCCAGCGCCGATATCTTGCGAACTGAACGCATCATTCTCCCTGGATGAACGCGAGAGGTATCCAGGTGTCCCGGACGTGGCCGGCGGGTGAAAGTTCATCGGGAGTGACCTGGATCACTTCCGCTGATCGGCGCGGGGCCTGCACGCCAGGACCGCCGAGCCTCCGCACACCTTCCACGAACCGGCAGCCAGGCAGCCGCAACGACACCGTCGTCTACCGCACCTCCGGCTCGAACAGAAGCTGGCCGGCCGGCCGCGTCCCCGCGGCCACCTCGTCGCCGTACACGTCGCACCGCCCGGCCCCGGTACGGCTCCGGGCGGATGCGGCCACCCCGCCGGCACGGGGTTTACCGGGGAGTCAGGCATCGTGGGGTCGGCCCACGTCAGCCGGCGGGATCGACGAGGACACCGGGGTTGAGGATCCAGGACGGGTCGAGCGCGCCCTTGGCGGCGCGCAGTGCGAGCGCGACCGGGTCCGGACGCTGCCGGTCGTACCACGGTCGGTGGTCGCGGCCGACGGCGTGGTGGTGGGTGATGGTGCCGCCGGCGGCGAGCAGCGCGTCGGAGACGGCATGCTTGATCTGGTCCCACTGGTCCACGGTGGCGCCCCAGCGGCCGGTGGCGTACACGCCGAAGTAGGGGGCGGGGCCGTCCGGGTAGACGTGGGTGAAGCGGCAGGTGACCACGCCGGTCGCGGCGACGGCGCGGAGCGCGTCGCCGGCCGCGGCGAGCACGGCGGCGCGCAAGGCGGGGAATCGGTCCCAGGTGCAGGCGGTCTCGAACGTTTCCACGATCATCGACCGGGCGGCGAGCGCGTCGCGCTGGTACGGCATCCGCAGGAACGCTGACCGCCAGGCGTCGGCGGCGGTCCGCTGCCGTGGGCCGGACGAGTCGTCGCTGCGGGGCGGCTCCGGCAGGGTTCCCCCGTGGTCGCGGCACAGCTCGACGGCGCGGTCCAGCCACGGTGTGACCAGATGGTCGGCGGACTCGAATCCCAGGACGAGCACGCCGCCGGTGGTGGCGGCGCCGGCGTTGAGGAGCGCCTCGGCCGGGTCGAGCAGCCGGCAGTTGCTCGGGTGCAGCGCGGACTGGGCGATGGCCCGAGTGGCCGCGACCGCCTCGTCGTAGTCGGTGAAGTGCACCGAGGCGCCCGCCCGCCAGCGCGGCCGGTCCTGCAGCCGCATCCACGCTTCGGTGATGACGCCGAGCGCGCCCTCCGAGCCGAGGAACAGCCGGTCCGGGGACGGCCCGGCGCCGGAGCCGGGCAGCCGGCGCGACTGGCTGGTGCCGGCCGGGGTGATCACCCGCAACGACTCCACCAGGTCGTCGATGTGGGTCAGGACGGTGGCGTAGTGACCGCCGGCACGGGTGGCCAACCAGCCGCCCAGGGTGGAGAACTCGAACGACTGCGGGAAGTGCCGCAGCGTGAGGTCGTGCCGTCGGAGCTGGTCCTCCAGCGCCGGCCCGAACACGCCGGCCTGGATGCGGGCCGCCCGGCTGGTCGGGTCCACCTCCAGCACCCGGTCGAGGCGCCCGAGGTCGAGACTGACCGCCGCGGGATATGCGTCGTCCAGCCGCGGCTCCACGCCGCCGACCACTGACGAGCCGCCGCCGTAGGGGATCACCGCGATGTCCCGCCCCGCACACCAGTCCAGCACGTCGACGACGTCCTGCTCGGTTGCCGGCCGGACCACCAGGTCCGGCGGATCGCGGACGTCCCCGTGCAGGTTGCGCACGACGTCCCGGAACGCCTTGCCGTGGGCATGGGCCGCCCGGTCGCCCGGGTCCGTCGAGCACAGCCGGGCGAGTGACGTCGGCGGATCGACCCGCGGCTGGCGCAGGCCGAGTTCGGCCACCGGCGGCGCGACGTGCTCGGTCAGATCGACGTCGGGCAGCAGGGTACGCACCCGGTCGGCCAACGCCGTCGCCTCCGCGCCGGTCACTGCGTCCTCGACGTGCCCCCAACCCCACCACGAACGGTGTTTCCCGGCCATGCGGCCTCCCCGCCGTCCACCATCGCCAGATCAACTCGCCGGTAACGTACTCGACGGCCGGCACCCCGTCGATGCAATCCTGGCCAAGTAGGCTCAGGGTCGGGCGGGTTTCCGTACGCTGCGCTGAGTGAGATGGGCACGTTCCTTCGTCGCGCTGGCGGCGACCCTGAGTGTCACGGCGTGCGAGGCCGCCCGGACCCCGCCGGCCGGTGCGCCCACCCGTTCCGCCCCGGCGGCGTCCCCGTCCCAGCCTGCCGAGATCACCTTGGCGTTCGCGGGCGACGTGCACTTCGCCGACCGTACGGCCGATCTGCTGGGCGACCCTGCGACCGCGTTCGGGTCGATCTCGTCGACCCTGTCGGCGGCGGACCTGGCGATGGTCAACCTGGAAACGGCGGTCACCACGCGGGGCGATCCCGAGCCGAAGGAGTTCCACTTCCGGGCACCGGCAAGCGCGTACGACGCGGTGAAGGCCGCCGGCATCGACGTCGTGTCCATCGCGAACAACCACACGCTGGACTACGGGCGGACGGGCCTGGCCGACACCGTGAACGCGGCCAGGGCCGCCGGGGTACCGGCCGTCGGCGCGGGCGCCGACGCGGCGGCGGCGTACCGGCCGTGGATCACCGGCATACGCGGCACCAGAATCGCTGTCCTCGGCTTCAGCCAGGTCTCCGAGCTGTGGTCGCAGTGGAGGGCCACAGAAGCCGGGGCCGGCATCGCGATGACCCGGGACCTGCCCCGCGCCGTCGCCGCGGTTCGGGCTGCCCGACAGCAGGCCGACGTGGTCGTCGTCTACGTCCACTGGGGTACGGAGGGCGACGCGTGTCCGCCCGCCGAGGCGCGCGCGTTCGCCAGCGAGGTGGCCCGGGCGGGCGCCACGATCGTGGTCGGCACCCACGCCCACCTCCTGCTCGGCGACGGGTGGCTCGGCAAGACCTTCGTCCAGTACGGGCTCGGCAACTTCCTGTGGTGGCGCGACGACGCGTACAGCAACGACACGGGGGTGCTGCGGGTGACCCTCGACGGATCGGCGATCTCGAAGACGGAACTGGTGCCCGCGACGATCTCCCGACGCACCGGCCGACCCGAACTCGCCGGCCGGGAGGACACGGCCCGGATCCGCCAGGAGTACGCGGGCCTGCACGCCTGCACCGGACTTGCCGCGAGCCCCGCCCCATAGACACCGGCCGCGGCGAGGAGCCTGGCACCCGTCCGGCTCGGGCTGCGATCGTCGTCGCAGGTTCGGTCAGCCCGATCAGGCGACCCAGTTCGGTGTCGAGCGCGGCTGCGCCGCGCAATCCCACCGCGTCGACCAGCCGGTCGGCCCGACTGGAACGGGTTCTACGTCCGAGACCCGAGAGGCAGACCCTGCGATGGACGAGCAGCTGCGGCGCACCCAGACGTACGGGGTCGATCCCGTGGAGCTGTTCTTCGATCTCG
The DNA here is from genome assembly GCF_036902735.1 of Micromonospora lacuserhaii. Taxonomy (NCBI): domain Bacteria; kingdom Bacillati; phylum Actinomycetota; class Actinomycetes; order Micromonosporales; family Micromonosporaceae; genus Micromonospora; species Micromonospora lacuserhaii. The sequence goes on from NZ_JBAKHO010000002.1 coordinate 262,809, forward strand.
TGTTCGTGTTCGCAGTCTCCCAGCTCACGTACCACCTGCGGGACCACCTGTCAGGGCGCGGCATCGCGCAGACCGCCGTGATACTGCTGGCTGTCTTCACCGTCTGGTACTACACCAGCTGGGAAGCGACTCTCGTAAGGATCGAACGCACCCGCACTGTCGCCATGATGGTGACGGTGCTGTTCGTCGGTCTCTTCATGAACGCCGCCGTGACCAGCGCCTTCACCGGCTCGGGATGGAACTTCGCCGTTCCGTTCCTGCTCATTCAGCTCGGCCGTGGCCTGTGGACCTTGTTGAACGCTCCGAACGCGATCTGGCGCGACCACTACCGGCGCACGATCCTGTGGTTGCTCACCAGCTCACCCCTGTGGGTGGTCGGCGCCGCGGTGGACCCCGTACACCGCTTGTACTGGTGGGCCGCGGCCGCGGCCCACGACCTGGTCGGCACCTGGCTCGGACACCCGGTGCCCGGGCGCAGGCTCCACTCGCAGAGCGTCGGGCTCGCCGAGAGCGGGCACATGCTGGAACGATGCCGACTGTTCCTGATCATTGCCCTGGGTGAGACGATCCTGTCCACCGGGGTAGCCATCGCCGCGGTGCCGATGACGGTGATGACACTGGCGACGGGCTTGGCTGCCCTGATCGTCACGGCGGCCCTGTGGATGATCGCCTACGGAGGCCCCGGCCACCTGGTCGTGCGACACCTGGAAAAGACCCGCGACCCGATCCACGCCACCCGGATGGCGGGCAACGTCCTGACAGTGATGGTGGCCGGACTCATCGCCGCGGCCGCGGCCTTCGAGATGGCCATCACCCACCCCCACGGCCACCCGTCCGCCGCACTGAGCCTGCTGCTGTTCGGCGGACCGATACTCTTCCTCCTCGCCCAGGGCTGGTACCTGTGGGCGGTGCCGAGGATCAACCCGCGACGGTGGCTGGTCGGCAGCGCAGCGTTGGCACTGGCCGGCACGGCGGCGGGTGCGCTGGCACCGCCCTACGCGGCGCTCCTGGTGGCGGCGGCAGCCAGCGCTGCCGCCGCGACGGTCATCACCCGCTTCGCGCCCACTCCGGCGGAACCGGCCCGGGGTGACGGACACCGCCACTAGCGTCGGGACCATGGCCGCCCGCCCGTCCCGCTGGTCGATGCCACCCCGGGTACTGGAGGCACCGTCGTACCTGCAGGCGTTCGTGCTCTCCGGGGTGGTGACGGTGCTGGTCACCCGGGCATACCTCCAGGCGACCGGCTACCCGCAGCTCGGCGGCGGCGGGCTGCACATCGCGCACGTGCTCTGGGGTGGGCTGCTGATGACCGCCGGTCTGGCTGTCGCGCTGGTCTTCCTCGGCAGCGCGGCGCGCATCGTCGGCGCGGTCCTGGGCGGGATCGGGTTCGGGCTCTTCATCGACGAGGTGGGCAAGTTGGTCACCGCCGGCACCGACTACTTCTACGCCCCGGCCGCCGGCATCATCTACGGGGCCTTCGCCGTGCTGGTCGTGATCACCCAGGCGATCCGAAGCCGGATCCGGCTCTCCGACCGGGAGCGGACGGCGAACGCGCTGTACGCGGTGGTCGGAGGGTTCCGCACCGGCCTCACCGATGATCGCCGCGCGGCGGTGGTCCGGCTGGTCCGCGGTTGCGGCCCGGACGTCGAGGACGGGGTGGCCCGGCTGCTCGACACGGTGCCTCGACGCGAGCCACCCGGTTCCCGGTTCTGGCAGCCCTGGGTCAGCCAGGCCCGCCGGGCCGTGATCTGGGTGACCACCCACCGGTGGGTGGTTGCGCTGGTGGTGCTCTACCTGGTCGGCGAGCCGTTCGTCGTCGTGGTGAACGTCCTGCAGGACGCGGTCACCGGCCAGTTGAACGACCAGCGAGAATGGCGTGCGGTGCTCGGGGTTTCGGTCTCGGCGCTGATCACCGCGGTGCTGAGCATCCGTGGCGCGTGGCTGCTGCCCCGCGATCGGACGCGCGCCTTCCGGCTGTTCAAGCTCGCGCTCCTGGTGGATCTGCTGTTCGGGCAGATCTTCAGCTTCACCGTCAACCAGTTCGGGGCGCTCTCCGCGCTCGGCGTGGACCTCTTTCTGCTCGGCGTGGTCACCGCCGAGTACCGCCGGCTCTGCCGGCTGGCTGCATGATCCGCACCGGACCTGGATCTTTACCGGTACTGACGCTGCCGCGCGGCCAGCAGCACCTCCTCTCACCTCGCCGCGGTGCTGTGGCGGATCAGCGCCGGGGCGGGAGACCAGACGGCGGTCAGCCGTCCAGGCGGCGGACCATGTTCATGATCGTCTCCACCTGGTAACCGCCCTTGATCGGGTAGTTGGTGGCACCGAGGTAGCCCCACCAGTCCCAGCACCCGTTCGGGTTCGCTCCGGTTGCAATGGCCTGCGGATAGAGCACGATCAGCCGGTTGGTGTCGGCGTACTGGTTGAGGTTGGCCCGGTCGACGAAGGCGGTGCCGATCTTCGCGTACCCCTGGGCGCAGCCGTGCAGGGCGACCAGCAGCCGGCAGGTCTGGCCGGCGGCGCAGGCGCTCGGGACGTACGCGAAGCCGGCGGAGTCCATGCTCAACCCGTTGGCCCAACCGTTGGTGGCGAAGGTGTTCTGGCTGAACCGGATGAGGGTGCCGCCGAGCGGGCCGGTGTTCGGCGGGGAGACCGAGCCGAGCAGCTTGCCGAGGAAGGCGCCCTGCGGGTCGGTGCCACAGTCGTTGAGATAGGGCGAGGCGGTGGCGGTACAGCCGACGGTGCCGTACGGGGTGACCCAGGCGTGGCCGGCGGCGCCGGCGCTGTCGTAGCGGACGCTGGCCCCGAAGTCCTGGTAGTACCGGACCAGGTCGTCGGTGACGGACTTCTTCACGGTGGTGTCGCTATTGCCGTGGTAGACGTACACCGTGCTGCCCGGACAGGTTGCCGGTGCCGTCGATCCAACCGTAGGAAGCCCACGTGCGGGTGTAGTTCTCCAGCGTGGAGACGTGGGTCGGGTAGATGTTGTCGCCGCAGCCGTAGAGGGCCTGGGCGACGGTGTTCTGGGCGCAGTAGTAGGGGCCGGCGGCGAAGACGGCCGCGCCGCGGATCCGTGCGGAGTAGGCGACCTGTAGCTGTGTGGCCAGGTAACCGCCGGAGGAGATCCCGGCGACGTACACGGCGGAGACCGGGTAGGTGCCGAGCGAGCCGGAGACCGGGGTGGTGGTGTACGGCGTGCCCGCGGCGCGGGCGGCCACGCCGCCGGGCAGGACGAGGAGAAGGGCTGCGGCGAGGGTGGTGACGGCCTTCCACGGTGTCTGCATGGTGTTCTCCCGTCAATGCGCCGGTGGGACGGCCGGCGTGCGAGAACGCTAACGTGACATTGGCCACAGTAGATATCCATACGACAGACACCTCGCCCGCGGCGGCGGTGTGGGCCGCCCACCCGGTCCGCGCCGGATCACCGGCCGCGGCGGCGGGACCGGGCCAGCTCGAGCAGCACCAGCGCCGCCACGCCGAGCCCCGACCGCCCGGCGGTCAGATCGTGTATCGCGTCGCCCGCCCCGTCCTGGCCCGACTGCGCCCCGCGTTTCCGTTTGCGGCGCCGTCGACCCCGCAGCCACCCACAACCCCCAATGATCCGATGGAGTCTGACTAGGCCACTGTGCGCTGGTTGGCCGTGAACGGACCCATCGCGTATCTCCACTATCCGGACATCGATCCGCGAAACAGCACAAGGCGCTCCAACAAGTGCGGCCCACCCAAAGACCGAATTTCGTGCCGCCTCAGGACTACTTTTGGCAACCGAGCCGTGCCGGCCTTGTCAGCAATTACGGTGCTTTAACGTGGCTGTCATTCGCATTGCTGCCGTTGCGCTCAGCGCCCTTCTGACCACGCCCGGCGTAGCGGCCGGGTCATCGACGTTGGCGGCGTCCGCGCCGTACGTGCCCTGCCCGGCCGTGAAGCCGCCAGTGCCGCCGCCCGCCGCACCGTCGCCGCCACCGGTCGGTCCCGCCGACCTCGCCGTCGGCGGCGAGACGCTGGCGACGGCGGGGCTGGCCATTCCCGCGGGTGCGCCGATGGCGCCGTCGGTGACCGCCACCTCGTGGGTCGTGGCCGACCTCGACAGTGGTGCGGTGCTGGGTGGCTGCGGACCGCACGAGCACCGCACGCCAGCCAGCGTGCAGAAGATGCTCCTGGCCGCGGCCCTGATGCCCCACCTCGACCCGGCACAGGTGGTCGAGGTGACCCGGGCGGATCTGCAGGATCTCGATCCGGCCAGTTCACGAATGGGGGTGGTCGAGGGCGGCCGTTACTCGATCGAGAGCCTGTGGCTCGGGCTCCTCCTCAAATCGGGAAACGACGCGGCCAACGTGCTGGCCCGCGCCGGCGGTGGCACCGCCGGGCGGCAGGGCGGCGTGCAGGCGATGAACGACGAGGCGCACCGGCTGGGCGCAAACCAGACCCACGCTGCGACACCGTCCGGCCTGGACGGCCCCGGTCAGTACACCAGCGCGTACGACCTGGCACTGATCGCGCGCGCCACCTACGCCCGCGCAGACTTCCGGCGATACATCGCCACCCGAGCGGCGGAGATACCGGCAGAGTCGGGAACGCCAGGCTTCTCCATCACCCACGACAACACGCTGCTGGACCACTACCCGGGGACGCTCGGCGGGAAGACGGGCTTCACCGACCTGGCTCGACAGACGTACGTGGGGGTGGCCGAACGTAACGGCCGTCGGCTCGCCGTGACCCTGCTCGGCGCGGAGACCGCGCCACTGGGGAGCCTGGGCGAGGCGGCGGCCCTGCTGGACTGGGGCTTCGCTCTCCCGCCCGACGCGTCGGTCGGCCGCCTGGTCACCCCCGACGAGAAGAAGTACGACCGTGCCATTGCCAAGGTGGGAGGCGAGCGCCACGGTCACGCTGGGGCAGCAGAACCAACGTTCTCGTTGACGGCCATCCTCGGCCTCGGCGCCGCCGTCGTACTGGCCGCCCTGCTCCTGGCGGCTCCCTGGCGACGAAGGGCCGCGCGCGGGGCGGTCAACCCGTAGGAAGCCGACCACCAACGGGTCGGTGATTCCGGAAGGCGAACGACACCACTGCGGCGGTCGCGGAGGAACGGTACCCAGTGGACGGACGCCGGCAGCCACCCCCGTTGATCCCGCTCCGGCACCGCCCGCCGCTTACTGACAACGGCTCCGCCTACAAGTCCTACGCCTGGCGGGACGCCTGCGCCGAACTCCGGATAGCCCGCGGCATGAGCGCGCCAGATCCTGAGGATCAGGGTTCGACCGGCTGAGGTAGCTGTAGTGGTCGTCAGCTCACGGGTCAGCGCAAGTCGACCTCGACGTGGTGCTCCCCGAACATGTCCAGCAGATATCCCATGGTGGTCGCCGGTCCCAGCAGGCGCCGGTCGTAGCCGGCGACGAGGCGCTGGCGGGCCACGGCCGAGTCGTGCCACACCAGCCGAAACGGCGCCCGCGCGCCGAACCTTCCGCGGAGGCAGTCGTCGAGCGCGTCGAGGTTCCAGCCGAAGTATCCGCCCGGGCCGTTGATCGCCTCGCCGATCGCGCAGTAGAACCCTTCGATGTCGGTCACGAACCGGCCGTCGAGGTCGTACGTGGTGCCGGCCGGCCGGTCGACCACATCGGACTGGTGGGCGAGCGCCACCCCGGCCCAATGGTGGCGCAAGTCCCGGTCGTAGCCGGCCCACATATTCTTCTCGACGGGCCGTCGGGTGTACCAATGCTCTAGGACGTCGAGGACCCCCAGCGGCAGCGGTTCCCGCGGGTCGCTGACGACGGTCACGTCGACGAGTCCCGCACCGAGCCGCGACGGCTCGGCCGCATCGACCGTCCCGGACACCACAGCGCCGGTCACCTGGTTGACCGAACCATCGGCACCCACCACGTACACCTCGGCGCGGATCCGGCGGCGACGCAGGGCCGCCTTGGTCAACTGCCCGACCGCGCCGAGCGCGGTCAGCAACGCGGTTTCCGGTCGGCAACCGAGCAGCCGGACGTGCGGCACCGGCGGTGCGGACTGCTCGCGGAACAGGCCGGTGATGTCCCGACAGGTGCCGTAGCGCACCTCGTCCGGGCCCAGCAGAACGATTTCGTCGACGCCGCGGGGGCGCACCACCTCGTCCGTGCGGTCGTAGACGTGGACGAACCCGTCGAGATCGATGTCCACGACATCCGGCATCGTGGTGTTCGGCCGTTGAGCGACCACGACGACGTCGCCCAGGTCCTCGCCCCACCAGGAGGGCGGCATGTCCGGCGATGGCGACGGCGCCATCATCGAGATGTCACCCAGCCAGGCTCGTTCGGTGCCGAGTGCCTCGGCGGGCAGCCGATCGAGCAGGTCGGCAAGCGCACCCTCCGGAGTGCAGCCGACGAGCGTGAACCGCTCCCGCGGCCGGGGCGGCAGGTCGACGAACAGCCCTTCGATCTCCGCGCACAGCGCCAGCGGGACATCGGTCTCGTAGGAGCCCTCGAAGCCGACGTCGCCGAGGAGCAGCCAGCGCGGGCCGATCGGATGCTCCCACGCCCACCGCCGCTGCTCGGGCGGACCGCCAGCCCCGGGACCAGCGCTCGTCGTCACCCCGCGACCCTACCGGCTGGCGGTGCCACGACTGGCGCGTTGGTGGACGGGGCTACGCCGGGCGGCGCGGCCAGACCTGGTTCACCCTCACCGCCGCGGGCAACGCCGCGCTCGCCGAGGAGATCGCGCGACTCAAGCAGCTCATCGCCCGCGTCGAGACGACGAACGGCCAGTAGCGACAGCAGCCGACCGAACAGCCATCCCTTCACCTGGCGTACGGCGACCGGCGCCCGACAGCGCCGGCCGCCCGCCCGGTGCTGCCCAAGAAAGGAGGCTCCATGACCACCACACCGTCGATCGGCCGGGAACGCCTGTCCGCCGTGGCGTCATCACGGCCGCGCTGGCCGCCGGGCTCACCGTTACCGCAGACTGACGTCCGACGAGGCCCAGGTCGCCGTAGCCCAGCTGGTGGTTGCGGCGCCCGTGCCTCGTCCTCGTCAAGGTCAGCTGGCGATGGGCTTCTCGGTGGTCGTCGAACCCAGCAAGGTGTTGGTCAGCTTGGTCAGGTTCCGGCCGGCCTGCTTGTTGGCCGCGCTTGTGTAGCTGTCCCGGGGCGTCGACAGCATTGCGCCCGTCGTGGCGGACCTACTCGCCTGCTGCGGTGAGGAATTCGGCGAGCCGGGCCCGGACCGTGTGGTGATGCGCCGTAAGCCAGGCTGACAGCGCGTCGTCGTCGGCTGCAAGGTCATGGCCGGCCGACGCCCGGTTCCGGCTGATGTGGCGCAGGATGAGGTTGCCAGCCCGATCCGGGTGACCTTGAGGTCGCCGAGCTTGGCGGTACGCATGTAGGTCCCTTCGTGTCGTCGTCGATTGAGCCCCCGCTGTTACGCGGCGAGGCCGAAGAGCGGGGGTGCGAGGTTGATCAGGCCTCGGGGATCGGCCGGCCGAAGGTCTCGAGGGTGATGTCGGCCGGCTCTGGTCCGCCGCGCCGGCCGGTGTCGAGGCCGTCGATCGCGGCGAGTTCCTCGTCGGTGAGCTGGAAGTCGACGATGTCGAAGTTCTCCGCGATGCGCTGCGGGTTCGTCGACTTCGGGATGGCCGAGCGGCCCTGCTGCAGGTGCCAGCGCAGCATCACCTGCGCGGGCGTCTTGCCGTGCGCCTTGGCGATCTCGCCGATCATCGAGTCCTGCAGCGTGCTGGTGTGGTTGCCGTCGCGGTGGAACGTCGACGCCGTGCGGTCCGAGTGCAGGGTCTCGCCCGCCGACTAGGTGGGCTGCCCAGGCAAGGTCGGGGACGTGGCCGCCGGGTGCGGTCAGGGGACCGCCGTGACGGTCAGGCCGTCGAGCAGGACGGTCGCGGATGCGCTCACCTGCAGGACGTGGCGGCCCGGTGCGACCGCCGCCGAGGTGGCGGCGAGTCCATCGAGAGGCAGTTCGTCGCCGTCGAGTCGGATCCGGATCGCGCTGTCCCCGTCGCCAGCCGGCTGGGCGGTGATCCGCAGCCGGGCCGCGACGTGAACAGAGAGGATAGGAGCAGCCGCCTCGAAAGCCCGAGCCCGGACATCCATCGTCGTCACGGCGGCGCTCGCATCGCGGCAGATCCGTGCACCTGATCTTGGTAGGGATGGGTCTGGGTACGTGAGGTTCTCGGTGCTGGTGACCGCGCCGGTCCGCACGTGCGAGCTGCACGCAGCGATCAGTCCGATTCTGCGGTGAATCGCAGCGCCGCGTCCCCGCTGTCGGGGTCGAATGCCAGGCCGGTCGTGTCGGTGAACTGGCGGAGGCGGGCCAGGGCCATATCGGGCGAGGTCGCGTCGTGGAGCGAGACGAGTATCCCGGTGAACGTGAGCCAGGCGTCGACGCGCACCGGATCGATACCGAGGCCATCGATGTCGCCGGACACGGCGGCGACGGCCCGCAGCGAACGGTCGCGTTGGTCTATCAGCTGCAGGTCGATCGTCTCGAAGCGGTGGTGCATGTAGTAGTAGACGGTGGCTTCAGCCGGTTCCCCGAAGGTAGCGCTTGTCAGGTGGTGTCCGGCGATGCGGCGCCAACTGTCCGCTGGAATGGGAAGCCACTCCACGTCGAGGCCGACCGGGCTGCCGTCACCCTCGCGTGACACATCCTCGAAGGGAAATGTGAAGGACCAAGTTAGGCGCGGTGGCAGATGCAGGGATGGGTTGTCGAACAGCAGTCCGTGCCACTCACCGCCCGCAGCTGGGATAAGGTCGTCGAGGCCTAGCTTGTCCTCGTCGTCAGTCTCCACCGCAGCCATCCTCGCAGCGCTCGCTCAGTCCGTGCAGGCTCGCACGCTACAGCACCGCTTCGCCCTGTACCGGCTGACAAATCGGCCGGCGACCCCGCCGTTCTAACGGTGTGCGCCGCCCGCATCGCGGCTACCTGTTAGCTGGTGGTACGACCGCAGCCCGGCCAGGCTTGGTCGAGGTGACCGGTGGGGTCGCTCTCATCGCGGCTGCCCACCGCAGGTTGGTGTGGCTCTCATCTGGCGTGCGCCCCGCCGGTCGCCGCGGCGGAGAGAGGCTCAAGAGGGGACTGCCCGGCTCAAGGTAGCGCTGCCCTCCCGTCGACGAACACCGTCGGATCGAGGGAGGACAGGATGGCTCAGGTCATCATCGGCGTGGACCCGCACAAGCGTTCCGCCACCATCGAAATCATCAACGCGCGGGAGAAGACGCTCGGGCAGGGCCGGTTCGGCACCGACCGCGACGGCTACCAGGCCATGCTCGCCGCCGGTCGCAAGCACAAGGACCGCCTTTGGGCGGTCGAGGGCTGCAACGGCATCGGCCGGCACGTCGCTCAACGTCTGGTCGCTGACGGCGAGACCGTCGTGGACGTTCCCGCGAAGCTGTCCGCCCGGGCCCGGGTGTTCGCCACCGGCCAGGGCCGCAAGACCGACCCGGTCGACGCCCGCAGCGTCGCTGTGGTCGCCCTGCGCACCGAAGGTCTACGGCAGGTCGTCACCGACGACACCACAGTCGCGTTACGGCTGCTGGTCGACCGCCGTGACCAACTCGGCCGGGCCCGCACCGACGTGGTCTCCCGGCTGCACCACCTGCTACTCGAACTGATGCCCGGCGGCGCGACGAAGGACCTGTCCGCCCAGCAGGCCCGCGTCCTGCTGGGCACCGTGCGCCCGCGCGACGTGGTCGGCAAGACCCGCCGTCGGCTGGCCTGCGAGCTGATCGGCGAACTCGTCGTCATCGACAAGAAGATCAAAATCGCGAAACAGGAGCTCACCGACCTGGTCAACAGCACCGGAAGCCGGCTGATGGACCTGACCGGCATCGGACCGTCCGGCGCCGCCCGCCTGATCGGCGACATCGCAGACATCGCCCGGTTCACCAGCCGCGCCCACTTCGCCTCGTGGAACGGCACCGCACCGATCGACGCCTCGTCCGGCGACCAGAACCGGCACCGGCTCTCCAGAGCCGGGAACCGGCGCATCAACCGGGCGCTGCACATCATGGCCATCGTCCAACTCCGCCGTGACACCGAAGGGCGCCGCTACTACCGGCGCAGACTGGCCGCGGGCAAGACCCCGATGGAGGCCCTACGGGCACTGAAGCGGCGGCTGTCCGACATCGTCTACCGGCAGATGGTCGCCGACGCGAAGCTGGTCAAGACGGGTCCGGGAGGACACGCGGGGGCGACTCTGCAATCCAGCGCGGCCGACCTGAACCCCGAGATCGACACTTCGGAAAAGTCATTTCCCGGACCCGCCACACCCCAGCCTAGAACAACCCTCGCCGCGGCCTCTTGATGGCATGAAGGAGCGGGGCCTCGCTCCTCGTGGGTCCCGGGCGGGATGCTCGGGGTGCTCACGTCTCACGACGAAGGAGGCCCCTCATGCA